>CAZFRR010000176.1:0-98375 GCA_964521405.1 uncultured Streptomycetaceae bacterium
ATGAATGATGAATGATGAATGATGAATGATGAATGATGAATGATGAATGATGAATGATGAATGATGAATGATGACCCCGGTATTCACCGGAAACTACTCACCAACCATCACGCAATGAAAGGAATGAGATGCGCGAACTGATGCCGCTTGCCGAAAAGATTGGCGCTGCCCTGAAGGCGCGCAAGCAGACCGTCGCGGTTGCCGAGTCTTCCGCCGGTGGACTGATTTCGGCGGCGCTGCTCGCCGTGCCGGGCGCCTCGGCCTATTTCATCGGCGGCGGCGTGTTTTATACCCGCAAGTCCATCCTCACCCTGAGGGATACCCACGAATCCCTGTTCGTGGGGTTGCGCGGCGCGACCGAGCCGTGGGCATTGCTGCTGGCGCGCTGCCTGCGCGAGCGGTGCGGGGCCGACTGGGGCGTGGGCGAAAGCGGCGCGGCCGGGCCGACGGGCAACCGCTACGGCGACCCCGCCGGACGTGCCAGCGTCGCCGTGACCGGCGTCGTCGAGCGCGCGATCCTCCTCGACACCGGCAGCGGCGACCGCATCGCCAATATGTACGCGTTCGCCACCGCGGCGCTGAAGTTGCTGGCCGAGAGTCTCGAAAGTCGGTAAATCGTGATTCGTGATTCGTGAGTAGGGCTGTTCGTCGTCGCTTTTTACGGCGCCTGATCCACGACCTATGACCTAAGCTCCACGGACACTTGAGACCCTATAGTGGGAAATGAGGTGCGGCGGGCGCCGGTTTCCTGCAATATCCGGTTTCAACAAAAAAGGGGGGACACGCAGTGGATCGAGCGCTCTGGATTTCCTGGTACGACCTGGCCGAAGCCAACCGTGATGCTTACCTGAAGTGGGCGCACGGCAGCTACATTGCCGCGATGCTCAAGCGGCCCGGCTTTCTGTATGGCGCTCACTTTCAAACCGAGGCGGTGGTGCCGATGTCGGGCGTGCCCAAGGGGGCGCCGGGGCGGCTGCGCCACACCGACGACCCGGCGGTCCCGCGCGGCAACCAGTACATAATGATCTTCGGCGCGGAGAGCGCGCATGCGTTCGGCAACCCGACCCCGCGCAAGCTGCACGCGGCGCTGTCGAATGACGACCAGAAGATGCTGGGGATGCGCGTCGGCGAGCGCGTCAACCTCTTCACCGATGAGAACGGTATCGGCGGGCCCGCGGCGGGCAAGCGCGATCCGAAGCAGGCGCTTTCCCCGTGCATCCAGCTGGGCAGCTTCAACGCCGGCTCGGCGGACGAGGACGAGATCCTGGCGTGGTACGCGCAATGGCGCCTGCCCTCGATGAACAAGCTGCCGGGCTGCGTCGGCATCCGCAAGCTGGTATCGGTTTCGGGCTGGGCCAAGCACGGCGTGCTGTATGAATTCGTGTCGTTGGCCGAGCGCAACCAGCATTTTCCCGAGCACGAGAAGGCGAATCCCGGGATGGACGCCTGGACCGACCGGCTGGTGCGGCAGTTGCTCCATGCGCCCGGTTCTCCGTGCGTGGCGCAGCGGATTTTTTCCACAGTGAAATAAGCCGGGGGACTTGCGCCATTACCGGCGCCGCCGGAAGGAATACCGTACAGGGAATATGCAGCGATGAGAGTCCCCCGGCTTAATGCAAAGAATCTGGTACTGGCCTGGCTGATATTGCCGCTCGCGGGACACGTGGGGGCGCAGAATTACCCGCTGAAACCGATCCGCTACCTGATCCCGATGTCGCCCGGCAGCGGCGCCGACACCATCGGCCGCATCATCGCGGGGGGCATGAGCCCGGCGCTGGGACAGCAGGTCGTCATCGACAACCGCACCGGCGCCGCGGGCAATATCGGCGCGGAGCTGGCGGCCAAGTCGCCGCCCGACGGCTACACGGTGTTCCAGGCGAGCATGACCCACGCGGTCAACGCCACGCTCTACAGCAACCTGCCGTACGACCTCGTCCGCGATTTCGCGGCGGTGACGCTGATCGCGACCTCGCCGTCGATGGTCGTCGTGCATCCCTCGCTGCCGGTCAAATCGGTGGCCGAGCTGGTCCGGCTGGCGAAAGCCCGGCCCGGCGCGTTGAATTACGCCTCGACCGGGGCCGGCACCGCGACGTTCCTTGCCGGCGAGCTGTTCAAGACCGCGGCCGGCGTCAACCTGCAGCACGTGCCGTATCGCGGCGGCGGCGAGGCGCTGATCGCGGTCGTCACCGGCGAGGTGTCGGTCTATCTGGGGCCGCTGGCGACGGTGCTGCCCCAGGTGCAGCACGGCAAGCTCCGGGGACTGGCGGTGACGACGTTGCAGCGGCTGCCCGCGGCGCCGCAGTATCCGACGGTGGCTGAATCGGGCTATCCGGGCTACGAGGCCGGCAACTGGTACGGGCTCGTGGTGCCGGCCAGGACGCCGCGGGAAGCGATCGTCGCCCTGCGCGGCGCGGTCGTGTCGGCTTTGAAGAATGCGGCTGTTGCGAAGCGCATGGACGACCTGGGCTACCTCGCGATGGGCACCGAGCCGGAGGCGTTCGGGGCGTACATCAAATCGGAGATCGAGAAACTCGCGAAGATCCTGCGGCAGGTCGGCGCGAAACCCGAATAGACAGGATTTACAGGATTAAACCAAAACCCAATTGCATCGTGTTTTTCGGTCTTGTTTTTCGATCTAATCTTGTAAATCCTGTTAAGGATGCTCTGCAAAAGTCATCCCGGAGGAAGCCGGGATCCAGCAAGCATTTATTTCGACTGGACCCCGGCGTACGCCGGGGTGACGAATTCAGAGTTTTGCAGAGGTTTTTTAATCCTGTCCATTTCTTTTTTTAAACTCAAACAGAGGTGAGCAATGAGCGATTTCGAGCAGGACCGTTTCAAGAAGGGCATGGATATCCTCCGCAAGATGGGCCGCGAGGAAACGATGATGAACCAGAAGCGGCTCTATCCCGATCTCTACAACCTGTCGGTCGGCTATCTTTTCGGCGAGATCTGGTCGCGCCCGCATCTGAGCCTGCGCGAGCGGGAGCTCATCACCATGGCGAGCAACATCTCGCTGGCGCGCCCGAACGGCACGCATTCGCATTACCGCAGCGCCAAGCACATCGGCATCACGCACGAGGAGATCATGGAGCTGATCATCCAGGTTGGTCATTACGCCGGCTGGCCGGCGATGGCGCACGCGCTCATTCAGTACGAGGAAGTGCTGAACGAAGACAAGGCGAAGGAGAAGAAGAAGTAAACGTCCGGAGGACAGGTCAGCTTATTGATGAGCTTTACGTATCCGCGTGACGCATAACCACACCACCCCGCCTCCTCCAGAGGCACCCCTCCTCGTGAGAGGAGGGGAATTACTTAAACACTCCCCTCCTTTTCAAGGAGGGGTGGACGCGAAGCGGACGGGGTGGTTGCGTCGCACGGCCTGCTCTTGATGGTCACGCGGTTTCGTAATTCTCAATAAGCCATCCGCAACAAGGAGCGTTAATGAAAAGTGTGCATGGATTGATGGCATTCCTGTGTCTGCTCGTTCAGTTTCCCGCGGATGGCTGGGCGCAGGGCTATCCCGCGAAGCCGATCCGTTTCCTGGTGTCGTTCTCGGCCGGCAGCGGCACCGACACAATCGGCCGCATCGTTGCCGGCGGCATGGCCCAGGCTTTCGGCCAGCAGGTTGTCGTGGAGAACCGCGCCGGGGCGGCGGGAAACATCGGCGCCGAGATCGCGGCGAAATCCCCGCCCGACGGCTACACGCTGTTCCTGGTCAACATGGGGCACGCCGCGAGCGTCACCCTCTACGAAAAGCTGGCCTACGACCTGGTGCGCGATTTTGCACCCGTCACGCAGCTGGCCTCCTCGCCGTCGATGGTCGTCGTCCATCCTTCGCTGCCGGTGAAGTCGCTGACCGAACTCGTCAAGCTGGCGAAAGCGAAGCCCGGTGCCATCCATTACGGCTCGGGCGGCATCGGCACGCCCACGTTCGTCGCCGGCGAATTGTTCAAGATGCAGGCCGGCGTGGACCTGCTGCACGTGCCGTACAAGAGCGGCGGCGAGGCCATCATCGGCGTCATGACCGGCGAGGTGCCGCTCTACTTCGCGCCGATGTCCACGGCGTTGCCGCTGGTGCAGCAGGGGAGGCTGCGCTCGCTCGCGGTGACGACCTTGAAGCGCATGCCGATGCTGCCCGACTATCTCACGGTCGCCGAATCCGGTTATCCCGGGTTCCAGGCCGGCAACTGGTACGGGCTGCTGGTGCCGGCGAAGACGCCGAGGGAGACGATCGTGACGATTCGCAACGCCGCCATCAAGGCGTTGAATGATCCCGTCGTCAATAAGCGCATGACGGACCTGGGTTACGTCATCATCGCCGACCAGCCGGAGGAATTCGCGGCGCACATCCGGTCGGAAATCGCGAGCCTGGCGAAGATACTGAAGGGCGTGCGTGCCGGCGGTTGATGTTTAAAGCAGAATAGACAGGATTAACAGGATTTACACGATTAACAAGATTAATACATCCCGTCATCAAGAATCGGTTATTGCCTTGTGTTTGGCTCTAATCATGTAAATCCTGAAAATCTTGTTAATCCTGTCTATTGTTTTGTGATTGATGTTATCCATTAGCAGAGGAGCAACCATGGTTCTGGAAGTCGCGATATTGCACATCAAGCCGGAGGAAACAGCAAAATTCGAAGCCGTGTTTCCCCAGGTCGAGCCCATTTTCCGCAGCGTGAAGGGCTACATCTCGCACGAGTTGCAGCGCTGCATCGAGACTAAGGGGCGCTATCACTTCCTCATCCGCTGGGAGACCGTGGAGTCACACACCGTGAATTTCCGCCAGTCACCGCGGTTTCAGGAATTCCGCGGGCTGGTCGGCGGCTTCTTCGCGCAGCCGCCGGTCGCCGAGCACTTCGAGCGGGTAACTGAGAGTCACATCTAACGGCAGTTCCGAGTTCCGAGTTCCGAGTTCCGAGTTCCGAGTTCCGAGTTCCGAGTTCCGAGTTCCGGGTTCCGGGTTCCGGGTTCAAAGTTCAAAACTGGAACCCTCGAATCAAGAACTGCTCCAACCTTGCTTGAACCTTGAACCTTGAACCTTGAACCTTCTATAGCAGTTTTGACTTGAACGGCCTGCCCAGCTTCTTTGCCTTGTCCGCTTCCTTCTTCTCTTCGAGGATCTCGGTGAACTGGCGCACCGCGTTGGAGAGGGTCGGCCAGCCGGTGTAGTGGCCGACCTGGATCATGACCTCGATGATCTCGCGCTGGGTAATGCCGAGGTGCAGCGAGCTCAAATAGTGCGAATGGTTGCCGGTGGAGCGCGCCATCGCGATATTGGCAGCGAGCGTGACCAGCTGCCGCTCGCGGAGCGACAGGCCGGGACGTCCCCAGACGTCGCCGAAGAGGTGCCCGACCGACATCTCGTACATCTCCGGTGAGAGCGCCTTCTGGTTCAGCATCAGGTTCTCGCGGCCCATCTTCTTCAGCACGCGCATGCCGCGCTTGAAACGATTGTTGTAGCCGCGTGTGGTCGTCTTGGTTTTTGCCATGATGGGTCTCACAGTATGGAATCGGGTTGATGGAACAGGATACGGCGAAACGGCGCGTGTTTTTTCCGCCGCCGATTTTGTGTGATGATGTCACTCCCGCAAACACCGGGCAAGCCCGGTCACAGGCGCAAGGCGAGGAAGGGTCGCAATGAAGTGCATCGTGAAGGTTGCAATCGTGTCGTGGCTGGCGGCAGCCCTGCCCGTGGCGGCGCAACCGGGGAAGCCGGTCGCGGGCGCCGGCGATTACCCGAACAAATCGATCCGGCTGGTCGTGCCGAGCGCGCCTGGGGGCGGCACCGACATCATCGCGCGCCTGATCGCGCAGGGCCTGACCGACAGTTGGGGCCAGACCGTCGTGGTGGACAATCGCGGCGGCGCGGGCGGCATCGCCGGTGTGACGATCGTCGCCAAGCAATCCGCCCCTGACGGCTACACGATGGTCCTCGGCAGTGTGGGGCACCTGACGTTTGCGCCCGCAATCGAGCGCAGCCTTGCCTACGACCCGCAAAAGGATCTGGTGCCGATCACTTTGGCGGCCGTTCAGCCTTTCGTGCTGACGGTATCGAATTCCCTGCCGGCGAAGTCGGTGAAGGACCTCATCGCGCTGGCGAAGGCCAGGCCCGGGACGATCAGCTACGGCTCCGGCGGCAGCGGCACGGCGTCGCACTTGAGCGTGGAGCTGATGATGCTCGACGGCGGATTCTCGATGCTGCACGTCCCGTTCAAGGGCAGCAACCCGGCGATCATCGCGGTCATCGCGGGCGAGATCCAGGTGGCGTTCGCCGGTCTGCAGACGGCGCTGCCGCACGCGAAGTCCGGCAAGCTGCGGGCGCTCGCGGTCACGGGGGCGAAGCGGGCCCAGATAGCGCCGGATTTGCCGACCATCGCCGAGGCCGGCGTTCCGGGCTACGCCTTCGATGTCTGGTACGGGCTGGCGTTCACCGGCGGCACGCCGCGCGCGATCGTGCGCAAGGCACATGCCGACGTGGTGAAGGTGCTGCAGGCGCCCGACGTCAGCAGCCGTTTCGCCGCGGCCGGCGTCGAGCCGATGACCAGCACGCCGGAAGCTTTCGCCGAGATGATCCGGCAGGAAATACCGAAGTGGACCAAGGTGGCGAGGGCCGCCAAGATCCGCGTCGACTGACGGGCAATGTAGAACCAGCAACGAGTAACGAGAAACGAGAAACGAAAATGTCAGGACAGCTCGAAGGCAAGGTTGCGCTGATCACCGGCGCGGTGCGCCGCGGCGGGCGCGCCACCGCGCATGCACTCGCGCGTGAGGGCGCTTCCATCGTCATCAACACCCGCCGCTCGCGCGACGAAGCTGAGAAGGTCCGGGCGGAGATCGAGGCGCTGGGGCGACCGGCGCTGGTGTGCCTCGCCGACATCACAGACGAAGCCGCGGTGGCCGGCATGTACGGCGAGATCGAGAAGCGCTTCGGGCGGCTCGACATCCTGGTCAACAATGCCGCCGACCGCAGCGTCGTGCCGTTCGAGAAGATGACCACGGGCGAGTGGCGTCACATCGTCGGCATCGCGCTCGATGGCGCTTTCTTCTGCACGCGGGCGGCGGTCCCGCACATGCTGAAGAACGGCTGGGGCCGCATCGTCAACATCAGCGGCGTCAGCCACTACGCGCCGAGCTACAGCGGGCGCGCGCACGTCTCCGCGGCTAAAGCAGGACTGGAGGGGTTCACCCGCGCGCTGGCCGCGGAGTACGCGAGCAGGAACATCACGGTGAACTGCGTTTGCCCCGGGAGAATCGGCGGCGAGCGCGCCGCGACGGCGAGCGAGCTGCCCGACCCCTCCCTGCTACCTCCCGTCGGTCACCTGGGCGTGCCCGAGGACATCTCGAGCGCGGTGCATTATTTCTGCCTGCCGGGCTCGAGTTTCATTACCGGGCACACGATGCACGTGAACGGAGGACAGGTCCTGCTTTGAATGATGAATGATGAATGATGAACGGGGAATCTTCCTCGATTCACAAAACGAGTATTTCCGGAGAAAAAATGGCTGACAGGTCTGCAAGCATTTCGCAACCGAAAAATTACAATCTGATTGTGGAGAAGGACGTGAAGATCCCGCTGCGCGACGGGACGATTCTTTACGCCGACATCTTCCGCCCCGATGGGAAAACCGAGGGCGGCGCAGAGCGCTTTCCCGCCATCATGAACATCAGCGTCTACCAGAAGGACAAGGTCTGGATCCCACCGGCGGACCTCGAGGAGAAGGCCAATCCCCACATGAACTGGGAGACGGTCAATCCCGAGTGGTGGTGTCCGCGCGGCTACGCCTGCGTGCGGATCGATTCGCGCGGTACCGGCAAGTCGCCCGGCAAGTCCGACCCCAGCTCGTACCAGGAGAGCGTGGATTTCTACGACGCGATCGAATGGGTTGCGAAACTGCCGTGGTGCTCGGGCAACATCGGCACGCTCGGCATTTCCTACCACGCCAGCTCGCAGTGGCGCGTCGCCAATCTCCAGCCGCCGTCGCTGAAGTGCATCATGCCGTGGGAGGGGCGCGCCGATCAGTACCGCGACCAGGCCTACCACGGCGGCATCTTCTCGCTCGGCTTCATTGGCAACTGGTGGCTTACCCACACGGCGCACCACCTGCTGGGCCGGCCGCGCAGCTACAACCCGGACGCGTTCCACAACGACCTGATGTGGAACATGATGCGCAACAACCTCGATTCCGAGTGGTGGCGGCAATGCAGCGCGCGCTGGGAGAGCATCAAGGTGCCGGTCTACAGCGTCGGCAACTGGGGCGGTTATTCTCTCCATCTGCGCGGCAACACCGAGGGCTACCTGAACGCCGCCTCGAAGGTGAAGAAGCTGCGCATCCACACCGGCACCCACTTCCACCCGTTTCACTCGGAGGAGGGGCGCCTCGACCAGCTGCGGTGGATGGACCACTGGCTGAAGGGGAAAGACACCGGCATTCTCGACGAGCCGCCGGTCAAGCTCGAGATCCGCACCGGCGGCAGCGAGAAACCTTACTCGTTCCGCACCGAGAGCGAATGGCCGATCGCACGCACGCAATGGAAGAAGGCCTATCTCAGGATCGACCGCGAGCAAGGGCACGACGAGATGGCAACGGAGGGCGAGCTGGTCTCCGAGCCGCCCAGGACCGCGGGCAAGCTCTCTTACCCGGCGAGTGGCGTCACCAAGGCCGGCGTCGCCTCGGGCTCGTCGCTCTCGACGACCCACGGCGGCGCGGGCCGGCTGGGCGTGTCATTCCAGAGCGAGCCGATGCCGGAGGCGAGAGAGATCACCGGGCCGATCATGATGAACCTGTGGGTCTCGAGCACGACGGAAGACATGGACATTTTCGTCACGCTGCGCAACATCGGCGCCGATGGCAGGGAAGTCCATGAAGTCGGGCAGCACGGCCAGCCGGTGCCGCTCACCAAGGGGTGGCTGCGCGCCTCGCACCGCAAGCTCGACCCGGTGAAGTCGCTGCCGTATCGTCCGTATCATCCGCACAACGAGCGCCTCTGGTTGAACCCCGGCGAGCCGGTCGAGTGCCAGATCGAGATCTGGCCCACTTCCATCGTGCTCGGCAAAGGCCACCGGCTGCGCGTGGACATCCAGCCGCGCGACGGTGTTGGCAGCGCGCCGTATACGCATTACCACGCGGATTACAACGCTGGCGCAATGAATACGATTTATTCGGGCGGGGACAAGCAATCGTATTTGCTGCTCCCGATCATTCCGGCAAAGAAGTGACTTCGGGTCGCGGACGAAGCAAGGGACCATGAAGGCGGGGGTCATCGTTTCGGCGTCACTGGTTGTATCCCTGGTGGCGGCGCTCGTTCCGGTTTCAGCGGTTGCGCAGTCTTTCCCCGTCAAGCCGATCCGCTTGATCGTACCCTTTCCGCCGGGTGGCGGAACGGACGTGACCGCGCGCATCCTGTCGCAGGCGCTCCTCGAAAGCGCGGGCTGGCAGGTCGTCGTTGAAAACCGGCCGGGCGCGACCGGGCGCATCGGCACCGAGTTCGCGGCGAAAGCGCCTCCCGACGGCTACACGCTGCTGTTGGGCACTGCCGGTCCGAACGCGATACTTCCCGGCGCCTATTCGAAGCTGCCGTACGATGCGGTGAAGGATTTCGCGCCGATCAGCCTGATCGACTCCGCCGCTTACGCGCTCGTCGTGCATCCGTCGCTGCCGGTCAGGTCGGCCAAGGACCTGATCGCGATCGCCCGGAGCCGGCCGGGGCAGATCACTTTCGCCTCCGCCGGCAATCTCTCAGTGGGGCACCTGGCGGGCGAGTTCTTCAAGCAGTTCGCGAAAGTCGACATCACCCACGTGGCCTACAAAGGCGGCGGCCCGGCCGTCATCGCGACCGTGAGCGGGGAGACGGCGCTGTACTTCGGCGGGCCGAGCGTGGTCCAGCAGGCAAAGGCGGGCAGGCTGCGGGCGGTCGCCACCACCGGCGCGAAGCGCTCCAGGGTCTTCCCGGACCTGCCGACCATCGCCGAGACCCTGCCGGGTTACGAGATTGCCCAGTGGGTCGGGGTTCTCGCGCCGGCCGGCACGCCGCGGGACCTCGTATCGAGTTTGCACGCCACGATCGTGAAAGCGCTCGGCACCGCCAAGGTGGCGCAACAGTTCGCGGAGGTGGGCTCCGAGCGCATCGGCAACTCGCCCGAGGAATTCGCCGCGCATATCAGGACGGAAATCGCCAAGTGGGGTAAGGTGATAAAGGGTTCCAATATGCCGCTCGAGTAGCGGGGAATCGCAGCGTCAATTCCTCGCGAAAGGGCGCGCGGGAATTGCCCGGCAAAGGTTGACGAACGAAATCCGGCCGCCGCGAACAACGGCTGCCGCTACAGGGGGGTACATGCAAAAGGCAATATTCGTGGCGGCGCTGGCCGCCTGCTCGGTTTTTTCCGGCGTCTCGGCGCTGGCGCAGGGCAAGGGCGCGGCAGGCGACTATCCCGCCCGCCCGATCCGCCTGGTCGTGCCGTTCCCGCCGGGCGGCGCGACCGACATCCTCGCGCGCGTGACCGGGCGGCGCCTGACCGAGGTGTGGGGACAGAACGTGATCATCGACAACCGCCCCGGGGCGGGCGGCACGCTCGGCTCGACCATCGTCGCGCGCGCGTCTGCGGACGGCTACACGCTGATCATGGGGACCAACGCGAGCCACGCGATCGCGCCGAGCCTTTATACGAACCTGGCCTACGATCCGCTCAAGGACTTTGCCCCGATCACGCTGGTGGCGGTGGTGCCGCAGGTAGTGGTCGTGCACCCGTCGGTGGCGGCGAAAAACGTGAAGGAGCTGATCGCGCTCGCGAAGGATAAACCCGGCGCGCTGAGCTACGGCTCGGCCGGGCTCGGCACCCCCGGCCATCTGGGCATGGAGCTTTTCAAGATGATGGCGGGGGTCAACATGGTACACGTGCCCTACCAGGGCGGCGCTCCGGCGCTGCAGGCCGTTGCCGGCGGGCAGGTGCAATTCATGGCCGATAACATGAATTCCGCGCTGCCAATGATCAAGGCCGGGCGGGTGCGCGCGATCGCGGTCACCACCAGCAAGCGCTCGGGGGCCATGCCCGAGCTGACGACGATCGCCGAGCAGGCGCTGCCAGGTTTCGATTCCGGGTCGTGGTTCGGCATGTTCGCGCCTGCCGGCACGCCGAAGGATATCGTCAGCAAGCTGCACGCCGAAGTGGTCAAGGCGCTGCAGCAGCCGGACATCGGGCAGACGCTGGCGCAGCAGGGCGCCGAGGTCGGGGCCAATACGCCGGCCGAGTTCGAGCTGCTCATCCGAAACGACATCGCCCGCTGGGCCAAGGTGGTCCAGGCGGCCGGCGTGAAGCCGAACTGAGGCCTGGCTGAAGAGTGACGAAGTGACGCAGCGGCGGGTGACAATAACCGGGTCGAATCACGACTCACGAATCACGATTCACACTTTCGAGGGATGGCAATGAGCGAGTACAAGAGCGAAGTGCGCGACGGCATGCGGATCGACTGGGACGTGCCGATCAGGATGGACGACGGCATCGTGCTGCGCGCGGACGTGTTCCGGCCGGTGGCGGAAGGGAAATACCCGGCGCTGGTGAGCTACGGGCCATACGGCAAGGGCCTTGCGTTCCAGGAAGGCTACAAGACGGCGTGGGAGATCATGGCGCGCGACAACCCCGACGCCGTCGCGGGCAGCACCAATAAATACCAGAACTGGGAAGTGGTGGACCCGGAGAAGTGGGTGCCGGATGGCTACATTTGCGTGCGCGTGGATTCCCGCGGCGCGGGGCGCTCGCCCGGCTTTCTCAGCCACAACGACGCGCGCGAGAACCGGGATTTCCACGATTGCATCGAGTGGGCCGCGGCGCAGCCGTGGTGCAGCGGCAAGGTAGGCTTGAACGGCATTTCCTATTACGCGAGCAGCCAGTGGCGCGCGGCGGCGCTGCAGCCGCCGCACCTTGCGGCGATCTGCGTGTGGGAAGGCTGGGTGGATTACTACCGCGACTCGGTGCGCCACGGCGGCATCGCCTGCACCTTCCGCAAGCACTGGCAGGACATGCAGGTGAAGACCGTCCAGCATGGGCGCGGCGTAAGCGGGCCGAAGAGCCGCGTCACCGGGGAACTCGTCTGCGGTCCGGAAACGTTGCCAGAGTCGGAACTCATCAAGAACCGCACCGACATGTGGGCGGGCGTCCTGGAGTATCCGCTTGCCGGCCCCTACTACCAGGAGCGCACCGGCGACCTCGCGAAAGTCGTCGTGCCGCTGCTCTCCGCCGCCAACTGGGGCGGGCAGGGCCTGCATCCCCGCGGCAACTTCGAGGGTTACACGCGCGCGGCCTCGAAACAAAAATGGCTGGAGGCGCACGGCGGCTCGCACTGGGCGCCGTTCTACACCGACTACGGCGTCGCGCTGCAGAAGCGCTTCTTCGACTATTTCCTCAAGGGCAAGCAGAACGGCTGGGACCAGCAACCGCGCGTGACGCTGCAGGTGCGCCACCCCGGCGAGAAATTCGTCGAGCGCCACGAGAACGAATGGCCGCTCGCGCGCACGCAGTGGACGCGGTTCCACCTCGACCCCGACGGCATGCGCCTTTCGCACAGTCCCGTGAGCGCGGAGCGGACCGTCACCTACGACGGGCTGGGCGAAGGCGTCACCTTCAGTTCCGCGCCGCTGGAGAAAGAAACCGAGATCACCGGCCCGTCGGCGCTGAAGCTGTGGATTTCCTCGGCTACGGCCGACGCCGACATCTTCGCCGTGGTGCGCGTGTTCGATCCTTCAGGCAAGGAAGTCGTGTTCCAGGGCGCGCTCGACCCGCACACGCCCATCGCGCAGGGCTGGCTGCGCGCCTCCCAGCGCAAGCTCGACGCGAAGCTGTCGCTGCCGTACCGCCCCTACCACACTCACGACGAGAAGCAGCCGTTGAAGCAGGGCGAGATCTGCGAGCTCGACGTCGAGATCTGGCCGACCTGCATCGTGGTGCCGAAAGGCTACCGCATCGCGCTGACGATCCGCGGCAAGGACTACGAGTGGGAGGGCGAAGCGACGACGCTCTCGAACATGAAGAACCCGATGCGCGGCTGCGGGCCGTTCGTCCACGACGATCCCGAGGACCGCCCGCCGGCGGTTTTTGGCGGGAAGGTCACGCTACATATGGGACCGAAACGGTCAGCACATGTGCTCTTGCCGGTTATTCCCGCGAATAAGTAGCGCGTCGGTCTATTCCCCTCCTGCCTGAGGAGGGGTGCCTGCGGAGCAGGCGGGGTGGTGGGAGGAGTTTCCCCGTCACCTCTCAACCTCTAGTTCTTTTTACGATCCCCTTGCGGGGACCGTGTGACTTTATTTGCTCCCTAAAAGAAAGCACCAAAGAAAGGGGCCTGCTGGCGTCGTCAGACGCGGCTCTGGTAGACCGCCTCGTACATCCGGGATTTGACGTCCGCTGCGATATCCTGCGGCACCGGTTTTGCCGCGAGGCCTCGCCGGAAGGCAACCTGCGCCACCTTGGCCGCGATGCCGGCCGAGACCTCGCGGATGCGCGGCAGCGCGGGATAGAGGCTGCCCTGGGCCAGGTCGGATTCGGTGACGCAGTGCGCGAGCGCGTGCGCCGCGCTCATGAACATCTCGTCCGTGATCTTGCGCGCGCCGCTGGCAATGGCGCCCAGCCCCACCCCCGGGAAGATGTAGGAGTTGTTGCCCTGCCGCGGCACGAAGGTCTTGCCGTCGAGCGCGACCGGGTCAAACGGGCTGCCACAGGCGAAAAGGGCCCGTCCGCCGGTCCGGCGATAGGCCTCCTCGGCCGTGCATTCGGATTTGGAAGTCGGGTTGGAAAGGGCGAATACGATCGGCCGCTCGTTGATCCGGGCCATCTCCTCGAGCACTTCCCGCGTGAATGTGCCGCCGATCGCAGCGACGCCGATGATGGCCGTCGGCTTGAGCGTCTTGATCGCGGCGAGAAAATCCCCGATTGGCGCGTGATCGTGCGCGTACCGTTGCTTGTGCACGGCGAGGTCGGTGCGGCTCTTCACGACGAGTCCGTGAGAGTCCACGAGCCAGCAGCGGTGGAGCGCGTCCTCCTCCGTGAGCCCCTGGGTCATCATCGCGGAGACGATCAGGTCGGCGATGCCGGTTGCCGCCTCGCCCGCGCCGAGGAACAGGATCCTCTGGTCAATGAGTTTGCCGCTGGTGATGCGCAACGCCGAGAATATCCCGGCCAGCGCGACCGCCGCCGTACCCTGGATGTCGTCGTTGAAGGTGGGCAGGCGGTCGCGGTATTTGTTGAGCAGCCGGAACGCGTTCTGGGTGGCGAAATCCTCGAATTGGATGACGACTCCCGGGAATGTTTTCTGGGCGGCGGTGATGAACTCCTCCACCAGCTCCTCGTAGGCGCTGCCGCGCACGCGGCGCTGGCGCAGCCCGATGTAGTAGGGGTCGGAGAGCAACTCAGCGTTGTCGGTGCCGAAATCGAGTACCACCGGCAGGCAAAGATTGGGATGGATTCCCGCGCAGGCGACGTAGAGCGAGAGCTTGCCCACGGGAATGCCCATGCCGTTCGCGCCGAGGTCGCCCAGGCCCAGGATGCGCTCGCCGTCGGTCACCACGATGAGGCCGGCGGGATACGGCCAGTTCTTCAGCACCTCCGCGACGCGCCCGCGGTCGTTGATGCCGATGAACAGCCCCCGCGGGCGCTGGAAGATGTGCCCGTATTTCTGGCAGGCGAGCCCCACGGTCGGCGTGTAGATGAGGGGCTGGATCTCGTCGATGTTGTCGCAGACGATGCGGAAAAACAGCGTCTCGTTGCGGTCGTGCAGGGCGTTTAACGCAATGTACTTCTCGAGATCGTTGGGCAGCTGCCGCAGGTACTTCATCACGCGCTCGGCCTGCTCGTCCAGGGAGAGCACGTGCGGCGGCAACAGCCCGCGCAGGCCCAGCGCATTGCGCTCGCGTTCGGTGAAAGCGGTGCCCTTGTTGAGCGTCGGGTCCTGCAGGACCGCGAATCCCCGCGGCATGACCTCGCTTGCGGCCGATTGTTTCCGGGTGCTGCCGGGTTTTGTTGTCATGGCTGACCTCCTCCACGCCGCGCCACCGGGCGGCATATAGGGGAAATTGTCCGCTGACTAAAGACGGAAGTACTGACGGAGATCAAATCGAGCCCGCGTGGCAGTCGCGGGCGCTGACAAAGCATCCCTCGTCAAGAAGGGGAGGGAGCCCCTTCATCGGAGATTTCCTAGGGAATCTGGATCTTGCCGCCACCGGGCAAGCCGCCCATGCCGCCCTGCGGCACGACGATGGAGGAGGACTGCTGGCGGCGCAGTTCCTGCAGGTCTTTCATGGTGCGATCGACCGCCTCTTTCGCCGCGCTGGCGAACTGCGACACCGCTGCGTCCAGCGTCTGGGCCTCCAGCTCGAAGTTGATCGGCAGCGTGCCGACGCTGGTCATCAACTGCGCTTCGCCGAGGTAGATCACAGCGCGGCTCGCGTCGGTCGAGCCGTCGCTCTTGATCGGCGTCAGCATGCGGATCGTGCCCACCTTGCGGTCGGTAACGATTTCCTCACGGTACAGCGCAGCGGCGTCCATCGTCGGGTCGCCGCCTCGGTCATCGGGTCTCTGGGCCATGGTTGTCTCGTGTTTTGTCGTTGCGAAAATACAAGCGTATCAGAATTGAATGTGGGTGCGAGGGGCGGTTGTTTCAACCCCTTCATGCAGCAGCGTTTTCGAGCGCGTCGGCGGCCGCGCGCGCGCCATCCTCCTTGGCGATGGCAGTGCCAACGGTCGTTGCGCGAGAGGCACAGCCCGGCGCGGCGAGCAGCGCGGAGAGTTCGCGCGCCATCGCGTTGGCGGTTGCCTTCCTGAACGGAAGGCTGCGCGCAATGCCGAGCGCGACCGTGCGCCGGGC
This sequence comes from uncultured Streptomycetaceae bacterium, assembly GCA_964521405.1. Classification (GTDB taxonomy): domain Bacteria; phylum Pseudomonadota; class Gammaproteobacteria; order Burkholderiales; family SG8-41; genus SG8-41. Next base: position 15,858 of record CAZFRR010000176.1, read on the forward strand.
GTTGTCCGGCTGGTCGAAGGCGACCGGCACGATCAGTTGCGGTCGGCCTGCCGCAAGTGCCTGAGCAAGGGTGCCGATGCCGCCCGAGTGCACGATGGCCGCCGCGCGCGGGAATACCGCCGAGTAGGGGAGGTAATGAAAGACTTTCACGCCCGTCGGCACGGCGCCGAGACTGTCGGGCGGCATGCCGGTCAGAAGAATCGCGCGCTGCTTCAGCTTACCGGCGGCCTCGATCGCTGCGCGCCAGAAATCCCCCGCGACCATGACCGCGGAGGAGCCGAGTCCGAACACAATGGGAGGCTCGCCCGCGGCGAGAAAGGCTTCGAGTTCCGCGCGCGTGCGGGAGTCGGGCGCAGTGCCGTCGTAACGCGGGAATCCGCACACGACGGTGCTGGCCGGCCAGTCGGATTGGGGCGCGGCAAGCATCCCGGAAAAAAGCGCGAGATGCAGCCGCGGCGAGAACTGCCCCTCGAACTGGGTAATGGCATCGGACGCGGGCAACCCAAGTTCGGCACGGAATACACGCAGCGGCTGCTCCCAGTGCCATACCATGGCTCGCGGAATACTGAATACCCAGCGGTAGGGTGTGACGCCGAGGCTGCGCACCCACAGCATCCAGGACGCTGCGGGAAACTGCGACGGATCGATGGCCGAGTACATCGTCATCGGCGAGAGCGCGGAAGAAGCCCAGGCGAGCCCCGTCTTGTGCGCGAGTAGCGGCCCAGCGAACGTGAGCGGGTGCGTGACGAGAAGGTCTGCGCCGCTGCAGGCGCGCGCGAGGTCTTCGTAGCTTTCGCGCACGTGCGGCATGAACATCTCCCGCACCATGATTTCCGGTCCGCGCCAGGGGTCGACCAGCTTTTCCATGATCGCTTCCTTGTCGCCGAAGCGCGTCATGTCGGGACGCATCGGCGCGAACCCGATGCCCGCCGCTTCGACCGCCGCGCGATATTCCTCGAACGTTGCGATCAGCGGCCGGTGGCCGCGGCGCGCGAGCTCGCTCGCCACGGCGACATAAGGATGGAGGTCGCCGAGGGAGCCAAAGGTGGCGAAGACGATTTTTTTGCCGCTCATGGCGGAGAGGCGTGATTCGTGAGCCGTGATTCGTGATTCGATAGCGTGGTGGTTTTTCGATTCACGACTCACGATTCACGCTTTTAGAGCGCTCCTGCGGAGCGCGGGTATGCCGGGCTTCCCGCCGCGCCGCCGCAGCTCAAGGATGAACTCGGCGAGCCTGTCGGCGTCCTGCCGGCGCGGGGAGGTGGGGCGCGCCACCAGCGCCAGCGTGCGCGTTGGCGCGGGCGATGCAAACGGGCGGGCGATCAGCTTCGTTCCCTTGAGAATGCCCGCCTTCAGCGTGATCTCGGGCAGCAGGGTCACGCCGAGCCCGCCGTCGACCATCTGAATCAAGGTCGGGAGGCTGGTGGCTTCCACCCCGGCTTCCCAGGCACCGCGGCGGGGGACGCAGGCGGAGATCACGTGGTCGCGCAGGCAATGGCCTTCTTCCAGCAGCAGGATCTCGCCGGTGTCGAGCCTGCGCAAGGTGATCTCCTTTTCGCGCGCGGCGGGATCATCCTCGCGCGCCACGAACCAGAATTCGTCCTTGAACAGCTCGCGCACGTAGAGATCGCCGGTGTCGTACGGCAGCGCGATCAGCGCGATGTCCAGGCTTCCCGCGCGCAGCCGTTCGATCAGGCGTTCGGTCAGGTCTTCGCGCAGGTGAAGCTTGAGCCCGGGGTGGGCGCGCCGCAGGGGCGGCAGTACCTCGGGCAACAGGAAGGGCGCGATCGTCGGGATGACCCCCATGCGCAGCGGGCCGGAGAGCGGTGCGACTGAGCGCTTCGCGACTTCCGCAAGGTCGGTGGCGGCCGCGAGCAAGTCCCTGGCGCGGGCAACCACGTCCTCGCCCACAGCGGTCAGTCGCACGCTGCGCTGGTTCCGTTCCACCAGCTGCACGCCGAGCACGGACTCGAGCTCCTTGATGCCGGCTGACAGCGTGGATTGGGTGACAAACTGTGCTTCAGCCGCGGCGCGGAAGTTGAGGCGCCCGGCGAGCTCGACCAGGTAGCTGAGCTGGCGCAGGGAGGGCAGGGCGGGCATACGAAGCTTCGCTTCAGGGATGAGGGATGAAGGATGACCCCGCACTGCGGCAGGGCCCGTAAACCCGGTAATCGCTATTTCCGATCATTCTAACTCAAATTAATCATTGGAGCGATTACTCCAGGGTTGGCATACTGCTGCACGTGCAGTTCCCACACTCGTTCCACAAGGAGAGAACCATGTCAAACGAAGCAAAGTGCCCGTTCAATCACACCGCTGGCGGCGGCACGTCGAATCGCGACTGGTGGCCGAACCGGTTGCGGGTGGATCTCCTGCACCAGCATTCCTCCAGATCCAATCCGCTGGGCGAGAAGTTCGACTATGCCGAGGAGTTCAAGAAGCTCGACTATTTCGCGCTGAAGAAGGACCTGGTGAAGCGGATGACCGATTCGCAGGACTGGTGGCCGGCCGACTTCGGCCACTATGGCCCGCAGATGGTCCGCATGGCCTGGCACGCTGCCGGCACCTATCGTATCGGCGACGGCCGCGGCGGCGGCGGCCGGGGCCAGCAGCGTTTCTCCCCGCTCAATAGCTGGCCGGACAACGTCAACATCGACAAGTCGCGCCGCCTGCTGTGGCCGATCAAGCAGAAGTACGGCCAGAGAATTTCCTGGGCCGACCTCTTCATCCTCGCCGGCAACGTCGCGCTCGAGTCGATGGGCTTCCGCACGTTTGGCTTCGCCGGCGGCCGCGAGGACGTCTGGGAACCGGACAACGACGTCAACTGGGGAAGCGAGACCAAGTGGCTCGCCACCGACAAGCGCTTCACGGGCGACCGCGATCTGGATCAGCCGCTGGCCGCGACGCACATGGGCCTGATCTACGTGAACCCCGAGGGCCCGGACGCCAGCGGCGATTACCTCGCCGCCGCCAAGGACATCCGCGCCACCTTCGGCCGCATGGCCATGAACGACGAGGAAATCGTCGCGCTCATCGCTGGTGGCCACACTTTCGGCAAGGCCCACGGCGCGGCCCCGGAATCGCACAAGGGCCCCGAGCCGGAAGCGGCGCCGATCGAGGCGCAGGGCCTCGGCTGGATCAGCCATTACGGCAAGGGGCACGGCGGTGACACCATTTCCAGCGGCCTGGAAGTCACCTGGACCCGGACCCCGGCGCTGTGGAGCAACAATTTCTTCGAGAACCTGTTCAAGTACGAATGGGAACTGACCGAGTCTCCCGCCGGTGCGAAGCAATGGGTCGCCAGGAACGCCCCGGAAATCATCCCGGACGCGCACGACTCATCGAAGAAGCACAAGCCGACCATGCTGACCACCGACCTGACGCTGCGCTTCGACCCGGAATTCGGAAAGATCTCGCGCCGCTTCCTGGACAACCCGCAGGCCTTCGCCGACGCCTTTGCCCGCGCCTGGTACAAGCTCACGCATCGTGACATGGGACCGCGTGCGCGCTACCTGGGCCCCGAGGTGCCGAAGGAAGAACTGATCTGGCAGGATCCGCTGCCGAAGGCGACGTCGCCGAAGCTGGGCACGGCGGATATCGAGAAGCTGAAGGCGAAGATTGCCTCTTCGGGCCTCACCGTCTCGCAACTGGTATCGACCGCCTGGGCTTCGGCTTCCACCTTCCGTGGCGGCGACAAGCGCGGTGGCGCCAACGGCGCGCGCATCCGCCTCGCCCCCCAGAAGGGCTGGGAAGTCAATCAGCCGGCCCAGCTCGCGAAGGTGCTGAAGACGCTTGAAGGCATCCAGAGCGCCTTCAACAAGACGGCCAAGGGAGGCAAGAAGGTCTCGCTCGCCGACCTGATCGTTCTCGCCGGCGGCGTTGGCGTCGAGCAGGCCGCGAAGAAGGCCGGGCACACGGTGAAGGTTCCCTTCACGCCGGGACGTGTAGACGCCTCGCAGGACCAGACCGACGCGGTTTCCTTCGCCGTGCTCGAGCCGGTTGCTGACGGCTTCCGCAACTACGCCAAGGGCAAGGCCAGCGTGGTCGTCGAGCACCTGCTGATCGACAAGGCGCAGCTGCTGACACTGACCGCGCCCGAGCTGACGGTGCTGGTCGGCGGCCTGCGTGTCCTGGGCGCCAACGTTGGCAAGTCACGGCAAGGCGTCTTCACCAAGCAGCCGGAGACGCTCACGAACGACTTCTTCGTGAACCTGCTCGACATGGGCACGGAGTGGAGGGCGGCCGGTGACGTGTTCGAAGGGCGCGATCGCAAGACAGGCGCGGTCAGATGGACCGGCACGCGGGTCGATCTCGTCTTCGGGTCGAACTCGGAGCTGCGGGCTCTTGCCGAGGTCTACGCGAGTTCGGACACCCAGGCGAAGTTCGTCCGGGACTTCGTGGCGGCGTGGAACAAGGTGATGAACCTTGATCGCTTCGACCTTTATTGAAGAACCCGGAGGCGAGAAGGATCGGAGACGAAAGTCAATTCCTCTTCATCCTTCTTCCTCAACGGGCGCCCGCGCGTCAGATCTTCTCCGGCACCATCTCGATCGCGCCGCACGGGCACTCGACCGCGCACAGCCCGCAGCCCTTGCAGTAGTCGTAGTTGAACTCGAAGCGCTTGCCCGGGCCGAGCTTGATCACCGCGTTGTCGGGGCAGATGCCGTAGCAGTTGTCGCACTCGAAGCAGTTGCCGCACGACAGGCAGCGGCGCGCCTCGTAGAGCGCGTTCGACTCGTCGAGGCTGCCGACGATCTCGTCGAACGTGGACTGGCGCCGCAGGACGTCGAGCGTCGGGCGCATCGTCTTGGGCGCGTCCGAGTAGTACCAGGGATTGAGCTTGTCGAAGGTGGCGAGTTCGCGCTTGGCGGGGGCTGCATAACGGGCACCCCGCAGCCAGGCGTCGATGTGGCGCGCCGCCTTCTTGCCGTGGCCGACGGCGACCGTCACGGTGCGCTCGGACGGCACCATGTCGCCGCCGGCGAAAATGCCCGCGTAGCCGGTCATCATGTCGGGCGCCACCTGGACCACCCCGTCCCGCACCTCCAGTCCCGGGACGCCTTTCAGCAGGCCGAGATCCACGTCCTGGCCGAGCGCGAGCACCACGGAGTCGGCTTCCAACGTTTCGAGCTCCCCGGTGGGCTGGGGGAAGCCCTTGTCGTCGAGGACCATTTTTTCCACGGTGATGCTGGATTCCGCGGCCTCCTTGATGGTGGAGAGCCACTTGATCATGACGCCCTCCTGCAGCGCCTCTTCGACCTCGAAATCGTGCGCCGGCATTTTCTCGCGGGTGCGGCGGTAGACGATGATCGACTCGGTGGCGCCCAACCGCTTGGCGGTGCGCGCGACGTCGATCGCGGTGTTGCCCCCGCCGTAGACGACGACACGCCGCCCCAGCAGCGGCTGCTCCTCGCCCTCCATGCTGCGCAGCACCGATACCGCGTCGAGCACCCGCGCGGCGCTCCCGGCCGGAATGTAGGCCCGCTTGCCGATGTGCGCGCCCACCGCGAGAAAAGCGGCGTCGAAGTGCCCGCTGCGCATGGAGTCCAGGATATTGTCCACCCGGGTGTCGAACTTGAGCCGGACGCCGGTCTCGACGATGCGCTGCACTTCGGCATCGAGCACGTCGCGGGGCAGGCGGTACTTGGGGATGCCGAAGCGCATCATGCCGCCGGCGAGCGGTCCCGCCTCGTGGATCGTGACCTGGTGGCCGAGGCGCCGCAGGTGGTAGGCGGCGGAAAGCCCGGAAGGGCCGGCGCCGACGACCAGCACGCGCTTGCCCGATTCATGGGCCGGCGGATCGAACTTCCAGCCGCGCCGGATTGCCTCGTCGCCGAGGAAGCGCTCCACCGAGTTGATGTTCACGGGGTCGTCCAGGTTGCCGCGGTTGCAGGCGGTCTCGCAGGGGTGATAGCAGACGCGGCCCATCACCGCCGGCAGGGGGTTGTCGATCGTCAGCGTGCGCCACGCGGATTCATAGTCGCCGGATTCGGCGTGGTAGAGCCAGCCCTGGATGTTCTCGCCGGCGGGGCAGGCATGATTGCAGGGCGGCAGCCGGTCGACGTAGACCGGGCGATTGGTTCGCCACGAGCCGGTGAGGTTGGCGAGCGAAGAGCCGACGTCGAGCGTGATGGCAAAGGGCTTATCCATGCGACCGCCCCAGCAGCATTACCGCAGAGACGCGGAGGCGCAAAGCGATCGCAAAGCAGGATCGTCCATGAGTGGGATGCATATTCATCATTGAGTCTTGCGCTTTCTCTGCGTCTTTGCGCCTTTGCGGTTAGTGCATTTCATCAATCAGGCCGAAGCGGCGGATGTTGCGGTCGGCGAGCGCCTGGATGCGCGCGATGGTCTCCACGCGCGAGGGATTGCCGAAGAGATGGGCGAAGCGCTTCTGCGGGCGGAGGTATTCCGCCACGGGCAGCTGGCGTCGGATTTTCGAGACGCTCGTCACCTCGCCGTGCTCGGCTTCGAACACGGGAAACAGCCCCGTCTCCTTGGCGAGCCGCGAGATACGGATGGTGTCGTGCGCTTCGTGGCCCCAGCCCAGCGGGCACGGCACGAAGATGTGGATGTAGCGGGCGCCGCGGATTTCCATGGCGCGCCTGACCTTCGCTTCGAGATCGCGCAGTTCCGCAACGGTGGCCGTCGCGACGTAGGGGATGCCGTGGGCGATGGCGATGAGCGGCAGGTTCTTGCCCTGGCCGAACACATTCCCGGGCTCCGCGCCCACCGGCATGGTGGTCGCCGTGCGCGCCGAGGGCGGCGTCGCCGAGGAGCGCTGCACCCCGGTGTTCATGTAGGCCTCGTTGTCGTAGCAGATGAAGAGCACGTCGTCGTTGCGCTCGAACATTCCCGACAGGCATCCGAATCCGATATCGGTGGTGCCGCCGTCGCCGGCTTGCGCGATCACCCGCACGTCGCGGCGGCCCTTGACCTTGAGCGCCGCGGCGATGCCGGTCGCGACCGCGGCGGTGTTGCCGAACAGGCTGTGGATCCACGGGATCTGCCAGGACGTTTCGGGATAGGGCGTGGAAAACACTTCCAGGCAGCCGGTGGCGTTGGCGGCGATCAGCTGGTTGCGGGTGGCGTTCATCGCCGCGTCGATCGCGTAGCGCGCGCCGAGCGCCTCGCCGCAGCCCTGGCACGCGCGGTGGCCCGAATTGAGAGAGTTCGTGCGCTGCATGTTGGCCTGCACCGAGCGCTCGCCGGGCTCGAGCAGCCGGTTGCCGACCGTGAAGGTGCCGGTCTGGTAGAACTTGATGGGCTGGAACGACATGGCGGCGCTCCTCAGCCCACCCGGGCCGCGACCACGCCGACGTCGCGCAGGATGTTCTCGGCGATGGGGCCGGAGCGCCGCTTCTCCTTCATGCGCTCGAGCTCGCGGTGCACGATGGCCCAGTCGAGATCGAGAAAGGTGAGCGGCTGCAGCTCGTCCTTCTCGGCCTCGCGGAACAGCTTGTGCAGGGAGCGGCGGGTGATCGGCCGTCCGCCGAGGCCCGCGATCACCGTGTAGCCGTGCAGGTGCACGCCCGAGAGCGCCATGCGGACGTTGGCCGCAACGATGCCGCCGATGCCGACCGCGAGGCTTTTCTCCAGAACCACGACGCGCTTGGCGTGCTGCAGGATCCGGCGCACCTCGGCGAGCGGGAACGGGCGGAACGAGATGATTCCCAGCACCCCGATCCGGTGGCCCTCGCCGCGCATCTCGTCGACGGTGTCCTTGATCGTGCCGAGCACCGAGCCGAGCGCCACCACGATGGTCTCGGCGTCCTCGGTGCGGTAGGCGCGCACCAGCCCGCCGCTGTCGCGGCCGAAGATCTGCTGGAACTCGGCCGCGTGCTGCGGGATCAGCTCTAGCGCCTGCATCTGCTTCGCGTGCGCGAGGTAGCGGACCTCGGTGAAGGCTTCGGGCCCCACCATAGCGCCGATCGAGACCGGTTCCCTCGGGTCGAGCACCTGCCGCGGCTCATAGGGCGGCAGGTAGGCGTCGACCTGGCCCTGTTCCGGCAGGTCCAGCCGCTCGTAGGCGTGGGTGAGAATGAAACCGTCCATGCACACCATCACCGGCAGCGACAGCTCCTCGCCCAGGCGGAACGCCTGGATGTGCAGGTCGAGCGCCTCCTGGTTGTTCTCGGCGAATAGCTGGATCCAGCCGCAGTCGCGTTGCGACATCGAGTCGCTGTGGTCGTTCCAGATGTTGATGGGCGCGCCGATCGCGCGGTTCGCCACCGTCATGACGATCGGCAGCCCCAGGCCGCCGGCGTTGAACATCGCCTCGACCATGTAGAGCAGCCCCTGGCTCGCCGTGGCGGTGTAGGCGCGCGCTCCCGCGGCGGAGGCGCCGATCGCGACGCTCATCGCCGCGAACTCGGACTCGACGTTGATGAACTCGCAGGGGCTCAACGTCCCCGCTTTCACCATTTTCCCGAGCGCCTCCACGATGTGGGTTTGCGGCGAGATCGGGTAGGCGCAGATCACCTCCGGCCGGCACAGCGCCACCGCTTCCGCGACACCGCGCGAGCCTTCAGTTTGCTTCAACATGTGCGGCTGCCTCCAACATTTCCTGCCGGACGATGTCGTAAGCCGCCGTGGCGGCGACGATGTTGCCCGCGGCGATCTTGCCCGGGAACTTGTCGCGGATCGCCGCGGCGACCGAGTCCAGGCTGATGAGCCCGGTCACGGCCGCGAAGCCGCCGAGCAGGCCGGCATTGGGCACCGGGCGCCCGACGTGCTTCAGCGCGAGCTCGGTGGCGGGCACGGTGCAGAGACGCTCGGGCCGGAAGCCCGAGACGAACTCGCCGATGCCGAGCTCGTCGAAGCTGCGCGAGGTGTTGATGAGTATGTAGCCATCGCCGCGCTTCAGCCCGCCGAAGACGTCGACCTGGTGGAGGAGCGTGATGTCCTGGATGATGATCGCGTCCGGCTCCATGATGGGCTCGCGCAGCCGTATCTCCTTGTCGTCGATGCGGCAAAACGCGACCACCGGCGCGCTGGTGCGCTCTGAGCCGAAACTGGGAAAGGCCTGTGCGTGGCGGCCCTCAAGAAACGCGGCGATGGAAAGCATCTCCGCGCCGGTCACGACGCCCTGGCCACCCCGTCCATGCAGCCGGATCTGAAACACCCGCCTCCTCCCGCATCCTCGCGGATGAATGTAATCTGGCCCGGAGGAGGGGAATTTGCGCTAGATCAAGGTGTGGAGGCGCGCCGGGCGCGCCCGGGCGGTCACGCGCCGCGCTGCGCGCCGGGCCGGCCGTCTTCCACCGTCCAGGCGGTGAGCGTTTGCACCGCAGCATCGGGCTCTTTCTCGTTTACGGCGCGCATCCGCGCGGTGCAGCGCTTGGGGGTAAGTTCCATCGCGGTATAGCCGTGGCGGGTGCCGTTGGCGTAGAGAATGTGAGGGTTCTCCGCCTGCCACGCCTGCGTCTGCTTTGGCGAAGGGCCTTGGGAAGTGATGGAGCCGCCGCCGAACTCCGTCGCTACCGCCGGCAGCCCCGGCCGGTCGAAATCCACCTTCAGGTTGGCGACCCCGAAAGTATGCACGTCACCGCTCAACACCAGCGGGTTGGCGACGCGCTTGTCCTCGATGAACCCGAGCAGCCGCTCGCGCGCCTTCGGGTAGCCGTCCCAGCCGTCGGTCCAGAAAGACTGGCTTTCGCCCAGGGCGCGATCCACCTGCGCCATCAGGGTCTGCTGCGCGATCACGTTCCAGCGCGTGCCCGCGGCGGCAAGCCCGTCGTGCAGCCATTGCTCCTGCTTTTCCCCGAGCAGCGTGAGTTTCGGATCGAGCCGCTCCGGGCATTCACCCGCGCGAATGACATTGCTGCCGCCCCGGCCGGGGCGCGTGCACACCTGGTAGGAGCGGTACTGGCGGTCATCGAGGACGTAGAACGTTGCGAGCCCCCCGAAATTCAACCGCGTGTAGATGAGGGCATCGGGGCCGCGCGGCTGCATGTGCGGCGGCAGCGGCAGGTGCTCGTAGTAGGCCTGGTAGGCCGCGGCGCGCCGCTGCAGGAAATCGTCGCGGGCAGCGAGAAACTGGGAGCGGTCGTTCGCGTAATCGTTCTGCACCTCGTGGTCGTCCCAGGTGGAGATCCAGGGGCATGCCGCGTGCGCCGCCTGCAGATCGATGTCGCTCTTATAGAGGGCGTAGCGGTTGCGATACTCATCGAGCGTGACCGGCTCCCCGGCATCGTGCTTGCGAACGTGGTTGCTCCCCCAGGACGATTCGTAGATGTAGTCGCCCAGGTGAACCACCAGGTCGAGATCCTCCCGCGCCAGGTGGCGGTAGGCGGTGTAATGGCCCTGCTCGAACTGCTGGCAGGAGCCGAAGGCGAAGCGCAGCCGCTCCGCCGCGGCGCCCGCGGCGGGTGCGGTGCGGGTCCTGCCGGTCGGGCTCGTGACCCCGCCGGCATGAAAACGATAGAAATAGTCGTGCGCCGGCGCCAATCCGGCGGCTTCGGCGTGCACCGAATGTGCCCACTGCGGCGTGGCGGTTTCGGTGCCGCGGCGCACGATTTTCCGGAAGGCTTCGTCGGCGGCGATTTCCCATGCTACTTCGACCCCGGCCTGAGGCATGCCGCCGCCGACATGCGGCTCGGGGGCGAGCCGTGTCCACAGCACGACCCCTTCCGGCGTGGGGTAGCCCGAAGCGATGCCGAGCGAGAACGGGTTGCGGTCGAACTTCGGCTGCGCGCGGAGGCGGGCAAGCGGCGCCGCGGCGGCCAGGCCGGCGGCGAGAGTCAGGAACCTGCGGCGGGAGACGGACATGATGCAACTATAACGCGGACGGGTGACATTGCGCTGACAGGCAAGGAGAAGGAATAAAATTCAGGGATGAGGGATGAGGGATGACCCGCCTATGATGTCCTTCTTTGTGGTTTTCTCTGCGTCTCGGCGGTTCAAATATTTGTAATGGTTTTCTTGGCGGTCTTGGCGACTTGGCGGTTCGATTCAATTCTTGTTTTTCCTTGTGTCTTGGCGGTGAGCAGTTTGGTTAGATTGTGAAAACGCTCAACATCATTGGCTCCGGCAGGGTGGGCCGCGCCTGCGGCCGGTTGTGGGCGCGGGCGCGCGTGTTCGAGATCCAGGACGTGCTGACCCGCTCGCGCGCAAGCGCCGGCGAGGGCGTGAAATTCATCGGCGCGGGGCGTGCGGTCGGCCAGCTCGAGGAGATGCGCCCAGCCGATGTCTGGATGATCGCCACCCGCGACGACGCGATCGTGCCGAGCTGCGTGACGCTGGCCGCGTCGGGCAAGATCATCCCGGATGACATCGTTTTTCACGTGAGCGGCGCGACGCCGTCGAGTGATCTCGCCGCGGTGAAGGAAAAAGGCGCGCTCGTCGCAAGCGTGCATCCGATCAAGACCTTTACCGACGCTGAGGCCGCGGCGCGGACGTTCCGGGGAACCTTCTGCAGCGCCGAGGGCGACAGCGGGGCGCTGCAAGTGCTCAAGCCCGCGTTCGAGGGAATCGGCGCGACAGTATTCGACATCGATGCCGCACTGAAGCCCGTCTATCACTCGGGCGGCGTGTTCGCCTGCAACTACCTGGTCGCGCTGATCGAGGCGGCGCTGCGCGCGCACGAGAAAGCCGGGATACCGCGGAGCGCGTCGTTGAAGGCGCTGGAGCCCATGGTGCGCGAAACGGTGGACGCGATCTTCGACAAAGGACCGGCGCCGGCGCTGACCGGCCCGATCTCCCGCGGGGACGTCGCGACGGTCAGGCGCCAGTACGCCAAGGTGCGCGACTGGGATCCTGAACTCGGCGCGCTCTACCGCGGCCTGGGCCTGATCGCTGTCGCGCTCGCCGAGTCCGATCATCGCATCGATGCTGCGCGCGCGGCGGCACTGCGCGATGCGCTGTCCATCAAGTAAACTGGTCGCAGCGCTTTCGTCGACTCACGAATCACGACTCACGAATCACGACTGACGATTCACGCCCTCCATGCCTTTGAAGACCCTCTCCGGAAAACACGCCGATCCGCGCAAAGGCCGCGGCGCGGGCATCAACCCTGAGGGCCGCTTCGAGAAGGTCGAGCGCGAGGCTTTCGACGACGGCTGGAATACCCCGGAAGACGAACTGCCGCCGTTGAAGACCCATGTTACCGAGGAGCGGGTAAAGAGCATCATTTCCCGCAACGACTCGCCCGACATTCCTTTCACGCAATCCATCAATCCCTATGCGGGATGCGAACATGGATGCTCATACTGCTACGCTCGTCCTTCGCACGCCTACCGCAACCTTTCCCCCGGCATCGACTTCGAGACGCGCCTTTTCGCCAAGGTAAACGCCGCCGAGAAGCTCCGCGAGGAATTGTCGAAGCCGGGATACCGCTGCGAAGTGATCTCGCTCGGCGCCAACACCGACCCCTACCAGCCGGTCGAGCGCGGGCTGAAGATTACCCGCGGCATTCTCGAAGTGTGTGCGGAGTTCAACCAGCCGGTCAGCATCGTCACCAAGAATGCGCTGGTCGAGCGCGACATCGACATCCTCGCGCCGATGGCGAAGAAGAACCTCGCGGCGGTGTTCATCTCCTGCAACAACCTCGACCACGATCTCGCGCGCCGGCTGGAGCCGCGCTGCTCCGCTCCAACGCGGCGCTTGCAGGCGATAAGGCGCCTGGCGGAGGCCGGCATCCCCGCGGGCGTGCTGGTCGCGCCGGTGATCCCGTTTCTCACCGACCACCAGATCGAGCCGGTGCTGGAGGCGGCGTGGGAGCACGGCGCGCGGCAGACCGGTTACATCCTGATGCGGCTGCCGTGGGAGGTGAAGGATCTCTTCCGGGAATGGCTCGAGCGCCATTATCCTCTCAAGGCGAAGCACGTGATGAGCCGGGTGCACGAGATGCGCGGCGGGCGCGACAACGACCCCAATTTCGGCAGCCGCATGAAAGGCGAGGGCGAGCTCGCGCGGCTGCTCGCGCAGCGCTTCAAGCAGGCCTGCGAGCGGCTCGGCTACAATTCGGGAGAGCGCAACCGCTCGCTCGACACCACGCAGTTCCGGGCGCCGGCGCGGGCGGGGCAGCTGTCGCTGTTCAGTGGCGAGTGACGAGTGGCGAGGGGCGAGGGGCGAAACGGCGGTGAATGACGCATGAAGAACGAAGTGAAGCTCTACGTTGGTGAATCGCTCGGGAAATACGGCTTTCCCGACGGGCACCCGTTCGGGACCGACCGCCAGGACGCGTTCTGGAAGGAGGCGGTGAAGCAGGGACTCGACAAGCGCGCCGCGATTGCCGACCCGCGGATGGCGGCGCAGGAGGAGTTGCACCGCTTCCACACGCCCGAGCACGTGGCCTGGGTGAAGGAAAGATCCGATGAGGGCCACGGCACCATCGACTACGGCGACACGCCGGCCTGTCCGGGCATTTATGAGGCGGCGGCGACGGTGGCGGGCTCGGCCCTGCATGGCCTCGACACCATCATGAGCGGCGGCGCGCAGCGCACTTTCCAGCCGATCGGGGGCCTGCACCACGCGCGCCGCGGCACGGCGGCGGGATTCTGCGTGTTCAACGACGTCGGCGTCGTCATCGACACGCTGCGCAGCCAGTTCGGGGTGAAGCGCATCGCCTACGTGGACATCGACGTGCATCACGGCGACGGGCTCTACTACCCGTACGAGGAAGACCCGGATCTCATCTACGCCGACATCCACCAGGACGGGCGCACGCTTTACCCCGGGACCGGCCACGCGCATGAGACCGGCAAGGGCGCGGCGAAGGGCACCAAGCTCAACATCCCGCTGATGCCGGGGATGGGAGACAAGGAGTTTCTCGCTGCGTGGCCCCAGGTCGAGGCGCACCTGCGCCAGTTCAAGCCGGAATTTTTCCTGTTCCAGTGCGGCGCCGACAGCCTCGCGGGCGATCCGCTCGCGATGCTCCAGTACACGCCGGCCCCGCACGCGCACGCGGCGAAGCGCTTGTGCGTGCTGGCCAACGAGATGGCCGGCGGGCGCATCATGGGTTTTGGTGGTGGGGGCTACAACCGTGCCAATCTCGCCGCGGCGTGGTGCGGGGTTCTCGATGAGTTCATTAAAGGTTCGGAAAGCTGAACCACGAAGGGCGCCAAGGAAGAATCAAGAACAATATTGAACCGCCAAGACGCCATGACGCCAGGAAATAAAAAGTCGGCAGATTAACATTGCGCATCACCGGCAGGACAAGGCAAGCGAAGCGCCGCATTCGACTGCCCGGTGCATGCGCGGGTTAGGCAGGCTATTCATTTCTTAAACCTATAGCTGGGCAAGTAACACGTGGGTGCGCATCGGGTACCTGAGTTCACCGTCTGTCACGTGAGGCTCTAGCGTCGCCCTCACCTGCTTGAAAAACCCATCGCGCCCACTTTCAGGGAGAAGAGCCACGGCATGCCGAGTAGACGGTGACCCCAGGGTCATTCCGTCAATAAACGATTCGAGGGACGTGAAGTGAGACACTCCATCCTCGGTGCGTAGTTGTATCCGAGAGAACCCTGCACGAGTAGCCGCGTCGCGGATATCCTCTGGATTGGAGAACGAGCATGCACGCTTTGCCGCTGATGCATCAACGCCTTGACTCTCCAGTGCCTGAACCACCGCATAATGTCCCTTGTTGTACTCAAGGGGCCCCCAAATACTTGCCGCTAGCCGACCCGACGGCTTGAGAATCCGACGAATCTCAGCGAGGCCGGCGTGACGATCTGGCAAGAATTGGAGGCCCTGAAGGCAAAGACAGAGATCAAACGTGGCGTCTTTGAGTGGCATTTGGAGCGCACTTGCGCAATGCCATTCCATCGGAGTCCTTGTGCCCCGCGCCAGCCTACGCGCCACTTCAATCACGCCTGAATCGATATCAACGCCCACGACTTTTCCAGCCGGACCAACGAATCGTGCGGCCACCCTTGCCCCGATACCGGTGCCACAGGCTACGTCGGCCACGTGCTCTCCCGATTGCGGAGCTATGAAGCCAACGACAAGCTCCGTCCAGTGAGCGAACATTCCCGGGACCATGTGTCTCTCATATGCCTCTGCAGTCGTCGTGTCGATCGGCTGATTTTCTTGTGACATATTCGCTCCACCTCCTTCCCAGTACGGTGCCGCGGTCGCCTGCCTAACGTCTTGGCGTGCGGCGGGCCGGCGCGATGGTCCAAGCTACTGCGACGCTAGCGGCCCGTCCGCACCACCTAAAAGATAGAACGCTCACGAATAACCCTACGCAATGTCAACCCTTCTGCCGCTTCAATTCGACTTCGACGAAGGTATAGAGAGCGTTCCCAACATTGAACACATCGTGCTCAACGCCGGCTTTTCGGAAATAGGCTTTTCCGGTTTGCAATTGCATGACGCTCTCGCCCGCCGGTCCGGTGGCTTTGATCGTTCCCGCGGTCAGGGGGACCACGGCGTAGTCGTAATTGTGGCGGTGATAGCCCGTCGCGTCGCCGGGCCCGAGCCGCCATTCCGTGATGCGAACGTCATCGTTCTCCTCGTGGATCAGAGGTTTTACTGTGCTCATGATGGTCTCCTATTCAAGAACAAAAGCCCGCCGATTTCACGACGGGGTGCGGCATGCATCGGAAATGCGGGACAGACATGTGTGATAGAGCGTTCTAACGTTCAATCATAAGCAAAAGTGCTTATTAGCATGGTCGCTTCCAGTCTTTGTTTCGTCATTCTGCCTTTGAATCATTGCGCTAAAGAACTGTATATTTCTACAGTATCCACGATGAACGGCTATTTATGGGTCAAGCCCCTGATTCCCTCCGGGATTCTTCAAAAGCATCCCATGCGCCCCGCCTGATCGAGCGTTTTCGCGCGGCGATCCGCTCGCGTCACTACAGCCGGTGCATCGAATGAACAAGGGCGGGCGAGGAGTGAAGATCCCGCTCGATTCCAGCGGCGTTGGCCAGCCGCCGGTCGCGCGGGACGTCACCGCGGATTACAGTGAGCGGTCGCCCGGCTAACGCGATCCAGGCAATCCCGTATATTGAAGCGTAATTCTGTTTCTCTCTGCGGCTCGGCGGTTCAATTGTCGTTCTTGAGTTTCTTGGCGGCCTTGGCGTCTTGGCGGTGAGAGGTTCAGCTAACCGAGCAGCCGCTGCACCCGCCGCGCCGCGGCGACGTGCCCGTCCTTGAGGAACCGCTCGTGGTTCTCGTCCACCTTGTCAAGGTCGTAGCGGTAGCTCGCCATCATGCCGTAAGACTGCCGCATGCCGCGGGCGGAGGTGTCCGCCAGCCAGTAGATGCGGCTCACCCGCGCGCCGTTGTGGAGATGGAACTGCGCGACCGGGTCGAGCGGCTGGTTGCCGGATTTTTCCTGCAGGAGGTAGCGGGCGCACAGTTTTTCCAGCAGCTCGCGCAGCGCGCTCCCGAAGCGGGCGTCGGTCAGCCATTCGGGACGAGCCAGCGCGTCGGCGATCGCGGTGCGGGGATCGGGATGCCCAAGCGCCTGGGCGAACTTCGCTGCTTCCGCTTCCGGCAAAACCGCTCGCCCTTCGGCGAGCGCCTGGTCCAGCCACTTGCGAAAGCCGGGAAGCGGCGAGAGAGTTGAGAATATCTTCAGGCGCGGCAGGTCACGCCGCAGATCCTCGATCACGCGTTTCAGCAGCAGGTTGCCAAGGCTGATGCCGCGGAGCCCCTTCTGCGTGTTGGAGATCGAGTAGAAGACCGCGGTGTCGGCGGCGCCCGGGTCCTGCAGCGGCGCGCTCTCGTCGAGCAGCAGCTGAACGCTGTCCGGGGTGCCGCTCAACAGCGCGATCTCGACGAAGATCATCGGCTCGTCGGGCAGTCGCGGATGGAAAAACGCGTAGCAGCGGCGGTCGGTGTCGAGGCGGTTCCTGAGATCGTTCCACGAGGCGATCGGGTGCACGGCCTCGTAGGTCATGAGCTTTTCGAGCACGAGCGCCGGCGACTGCCAGGTGATGCGCTTCAACTCGAGAAAGCCCGGGTCGAACCAGCTCTCGAGCAGCCCGTCGAGCTCGACCCGCAGCACTTCGAGCGCGGGTTCGTGCGGCAGCAGCGCCAGCAGGTCGGCGCGCAGGTCGACGAGAAACTTCACGCCCTCCGGCAGGAGGTTGAACTGCGCAAAAAACTTCGCGCGCGGCGCATTCAACGCGATGCGCAGCCGGGCCTCCGCCTGGCTCAGTTCGGCGTCGTTAGCCGCGCCCCGCATCGCCGCGATCGCGCTCTCGAGCGCGTCACGATCGGGTGCAAACGCATGGGTTATCAGGTTGAGGATGGCGGCGCGCTGCGGCAGGTCGGCGCCGCGGTAGAGCGCCGCGATGCGCCCGGCGCGCGCGCGCGCGGTGACCTCGCTGCCGCGATGGGCCCGGATTTCCTCGAGCAGCGGCTCGATCCGTTCGATCAGTCGCGCGGCGGCCTGATCGGCGGCGGTTGCCCCGGCTGTGGGGAAAACCGATGTGGCAAGCCGGTGCCACCAGTGGCGCAGCCGCTCTAAGGCGGTGAGCGGGTTCGGTTTGCTGGCCACGCGGTTCATAGACATCTTTCTTCGATATTCCTGCCATGCCGATTCTAGCCAGCCGCCGTGACAGTTCAAAGCAATTCCCGACTGGATTGATTTGAATCGATGGGCGAGTCGTCAAAAACAGACACCCACCCGCTTCCGGAGTGCTACCTCGGCATCTACCCTATAATGATCGGACATCCGATGCGGCTCAGCGTTCTCGACCAGTCCCCGATCATCAGCGGTCACACGCCGGCGCAGGCAGTGCACGAGACCATCCGCCTGGTGAAGGCGGCGGAGGCGCTCGGTTTTCACCGCTACTGGCTGGCCGAGCATCACTCGATTGCCGCGCTGGCCGACCCCTGTCCCGAGATCCTGCTGGCGAGGATAGCGGCCGAGACCTCGCGCATCCGCGTCGGGACCGGCGGCATCCTGCTGCCGTATTACAGCCCGCTCAAGGTGGCGGAGCAGTTCCGCATGCTCGAGGCGCTCTACCCGGGCCGCATCGACCTCGGCATCGGGCGCGCGCCGGGCGGCGACCAGGTCACCAACCTCGCGATGGGCGAAGGGCGCTATAGTGGAGCGGAGCACTTCCCGGAGCAGGTGCAGTATGTCGTCGCCTATCTCGACGGCGCGCTGCCCAAGGAGCACCCGTTCGCCGGCGTGAAGGTCATGCCGGCGGGCCCGACGGCCCCGGAAGTCTGGCTGCTCGGCTCTTCGGACTACAGCGGGGCGCTCGCGGCACAGCTCGGCCTGCGCTTCGCCTTCGCGAATTTCATCAGCGCCGACGGCGGGGATGCCGTGATGCGGGAATACCAGCGCCGCTACCAGCCTTCGCAGCGCGAGCCGCGGCCGCACGCCCTGCTGTGCGTGTTCGTGATTTGCGCTCAAACGGCGGCCGAGGCCGAGCGGCTTGCCGGCAGCATCGATCTGCGCCGGCTCAACATGGATTACGGCGTCAACGCGCCGGTGCCCACCGAGGAAGAGGCGGCGCACTATCCCTATACCGAGGCCGATCGCCGGCGCATCGCCCACAATCGCCGCCGCGTCGTGCTCGGCACGCCCGATTCGGTGCGCGACCGCCTGCTGCAAATGCAGGAGGCCTTCCAGGCCGACGAGTTGATGGCGATCACCATCACGGGGGACTATGACACCCGCTTGAAGTCCTACGAACTGCTGGCGCGGGCCTTCAACCTGGGTCAGCCAGTTTGAGCTTCGTGCGTTAATATGAGGGCGGCGTTACAGCAATCCGGCGCCGGGGTCCCGCTCCCAAGGGGCGGAATTTATTGAAATCAATAAGTTGAGGAGTCGAGAATGAAAAAGCTGATCGCAGCGCTGTGTTGTCTGATGCTGGTGGGCTCGCCGCTGGCGCTGGCCCAGGACAAAACCACCAGTACCGCGCCGAAGAAGGAACCGACTGAAGCCCAGAAGAAGCAGCAGGAACGCATGAAGTCGTGCAATGCCACCGCCGGAGACAAGAAGCTCGAAGGCGACGCCCGCAAGAAGTTCATGAGTTCCTGTCTCTCGGGCGATACCGCGGGCCCTTCGGACAAGCAGAAGGCCCAGCAGCAAAAGATGAAAGACTGTAACGTGCAGGCGGGCAACAAGAAGCTCGAAGGCGATGCCCGCAAGTCGTTCATGAGCTCGTGCCTTAAAGGATAGCAGCGAGGATAGCAGTGGCTAGCGGGGGCGGGCCGATTGCCCGCCGCCTGGCGCAAGGGGCATACTGGGACAACCGGTGTGCCCCTTGTTTTTTGACCTGTCAAAAAACAGGATTGGATTCAGACGGATTTTCACGGAGCGGCAATGCGCCCGGTATGGAATAGCCTGATCGCGATGGCCGGCGTGTTAATGGCGGCTGCGGGAGGAATGATGGAAGCCCAGGCGCAGGATACCTACGAGCCGCAGCGCAAGCGCATGGTGGAAGAGATCGCCGCGCTCGCGCGCGAGACGCGTTCCGAGACCGGGCGGACGGCGCTGTCGGAGCGCGTGATGGCGGCGATGGCGAAGGTGCCGCGCCACGAGTTCGTGCCCGAAGCCGAGAGGCGCAATGCCTACGCCAATCGGCCGCTGCCGATCGGCCTCGCGCAGACCATTTCACAACCCTACATCGTCGCGCTGATGACCGACCTCATGGCGGTGCAGCCCGGCGACCGGGTGCTCGAAATCGGCACCGGCTCCGGCTACCAGGCGGCGGTGTTGTCGGAGCTCGCCGGCACGGTCTATACCGTGGAGATCGTCGAGCCGCTCGCGCGCGAGGCGCAGGAGCGGCTGAAGCGGCTGGGTTACCGCAACGTGACGGCGCGAACGGGCGATGGCTATCAAGGCTGGCCCGAGCACGCGCCGTTCGATTCCATCATGGTGACCGCCGCGCCACGCGAGGTGCCGCAACCGTTGATCGATCAGTTAAAGCCCGGCGGACGGCTGGTGGTGCCGGTAGGCGGCCAGGCCAGCGGACAATCCTTGCTGCTGATCGAGAAGCAGCCGGATGGAAAGATCACGCGCCGCAACGTGCTCGCGGTGCGCTTCGTGCCTCTGACTGATAAGTCAGGAAAACAGCAGTGAATAAAAAGAGCGGCCCGAGCCGCTCTTTTTATCCTGGGGAAACCGGTCACCTGTCACGGGTCACCGGTCACGCTTTATCTAAAAACGGTAGCGCATGCCGAGGCGCAGGCCCTGCACCCGGAGCGGGCTGGCCGCGTCCTGAAGCAGGTCGTAACTCAAAGCCCAGCTTGGCGTGAGCCAGTGCTGGCCGGTGAAAGCGAGCTGGCGCGGGCCGGAACTTGCGGGATCATGGAACGGCGTGAAGGTCTCCACATCGCGTCCCACCGCGAGGCCGAAGCTGCTGGTGATGCTGTGCTGATAACTCATCTGCAACTGGTAGCTCGGGGCGAGACCGGCGCCGGACTGGTACCAGGGAGCCAGCGTGTAACCGTTGTTGACCGGCGTATCGCCGGTTGCGCCGTAACGCAAGCCGGCATCCGTATCGTACACCCCGTACTTGAGCCCCACGCTCAAGGCGCGTCCCTGGCTCAACGAGGTGTGCAACTGGCCAGCGAGCGTGTAACGCCGGGGCGCGAACAGGGATTCCTGGGAAATCCCCGCTTCGAACGAGGAGCCCCAGCCGCCCGGCAGGGAATAGACGACGCCCCCGTACGATTCAGGCATGCGTAGCCCGAGGCGGGGCGCGTCGCGCGTACCGGCATAGAGCGTGTATTCGGACGTGCCGGACGTGCGCGCGTTCTGCCAGACCTGAATGGCTTCGCTGCCGAAAGCCGTGTAATCAGGGAGCTTCGCCGCGCCAGCCCGGGGCTGGAGTCCGAGATCCGCTACATAATCTCGCGTCCTCGCAGGCTCGCCGATAGCGGCGCCAGAGACGAAAGCGAGCAGGGTGATGAGTGCGAGCTGTTTGAGGGGGTGGCTCATATGACCTTGGAATAGAGTGTAACTCCCACGACCGCAGCGATCAATTCAGTGTACCAACCCCGCAGTTGAGGGCGCAACAACTCACGCACATTGGGCTGCGAGGGTGGCTGCACCACGTCCAGGCATGGCGGGAAGGTAATGCACCAATAACTGGCGTCTTATCGGGATGCCTTTTTCAACCCCTTGAATGAATTATAAAAATAGTTGGCACAACGGTTGCTAGACCACAGGGGAAGGGATTGCCTTCTGCGCTGCGGATGGGCCCTCCCGGGAGGCCCAGATGAGTCTGACACAGGCGATCAAGTTGCTGTCCGGCGAGATAGCGGGGGAACGTGACTTAAGCGAGCGCGAAGCTTACGAACTGATGTCGGCAATGCTCGATGGGGGGCTCGGCGAACTCGAGCTGGGCGCGCTGCTCGCATTGCTCGAGCACAAGCCCGTGACGCTGGCCGAGTTGCTGGGTTATTGCGCTGCGCTGTCGCCGCGTTGCAGCCGCTTGAAGCCGCCGCCAGGTTCCGCGCGGACGGTCCTGTTCGCGTGCTATCACGGCGTGCGCAGCCAGCCGCACCTGCTGCCGCTGGTCGCGCTCATGCTGCAGCGGCTCGGCGTGCCGGTGCTCGTGCACGGCGTACTCGATGGCGCCGGCGGTGTCGCCGCAGCCTACGTCTTTCGCGAACTGGGCGTTCTTCCCTGCATGAGCCTTGCCCAGGCGCAATCCCGGTTCGATGAGCACCAGCTCGTTTTTGTTCCGACCGCTGTGCTCTCGCCAGGGCTTGCCGAACTGCTGGCGTTGAAAGGGCGCCTGGGTTTCGGCGGCTTCATCCAGGCGATCGCCAGGATGCTGGTGCCGTTCGAGGCCGAGACACTGCAGGTGGCGGGAACCAACGCGGTGATGGACAGCGCGTTGCTGCGCGAGTATCTGGCGGTGAGCGGTTCAAGGGCGTTATTGCTCGAAGGGGTGGAAGGGGAGGCGTTCGCCGATCCCCGGTGCAGGCCGCGACTCGAGCACGTGACCGCGGATGAGTGCCGGGTGCTGTTCGAAGCGGAAACCGTTACGTTGAAGCAGGCCGCTGCGCTGCCGTCCGCGAATGACGCGCACACGGTGGCGAACTGGATCCGCCGCGCGATGGCGGGAGAAGTGCCGTTGCCCCCGCCGCTCGTCAACCAGATCGCCTGCTGTCTCCACGGCGCGGGCTATACCGATGACATAAACCAGGCCAAGGCGATCGTCGCCGTCGAGACCAGTAGCCTCGCCGCCGCCTGAACTTTCCGCGGGCCGGGTTCCTGCTCCGTCCGGGGGCGGCCTGCCCAAACAAGCTGTCCGCAAGACCCTGCTGCCGAGTCGAGTAAGCGGGGCGGGCCTTTGCGGCTGTGCTAGAATTTTCGCCAGTTGTTACCAAAAAACACTACTACAAAGGAGCGGATCGATGAGCGCGATATTCCAGTCATTGGGGAAAACCATCACTGCCGGGTTCGTGATTCTGATCGTCATCATCCTCGCGACGGGCGGCGCGGGCGCAAAAGCGGGCGATCATGCCTGGTGGGCATTCGTGTTTCGCTGGCTGCACGTGATGTCGGGTGTCATGTGGATCGGCCTGCTGTGGTATTTCAATTTCGTGCAGACCCCGTCCATGCCGAAGATTCCCGACGAGCAGAAACCCGCGGTGAGCAAGGTGATCGCGCCGACGGCGCTGTTCTGGTTTCGCTGGTCCGCGCTGGCTACGGTCGTAACCGGCCTCATCGTCGCTGGCATGGCGGGCTATCTTGGCTCGGCGCTGATGCTGAACAAGGGCGTGCATGCGATCGGGATCGGCATGTGGCTCGCCCTGATCATGGCGTTCAACGTGTGGTTCATCATCTGGCCCAATCAGAAAAAGGCCCTGGGCATCGTCCAGGTGTCGGCCGAGGAGAAGGCCGCCGCCGCGAAGCTGGCCGGCATGACTTCGCGCATCAACACCATGCTGTCCATACCGATGCTGTTCTGCATGGTTGCGCAACAAAACGCCGGATTGTGACCGCCTGATTGCCATCAGCCGTACGTAAAAACGCCCGGGGCTCCCGGGCGTTTTTTTGCGCGTTCCAAGTTCCAAGTTCCAGGTTCAAAGTTCCGAGTTCAACGTTCCATGTTCCAAGTTCAAAGTTGAACTTCGTACTCGGATGTCGTCCAACCTTGAACCTTGAACCTTGAACCTTGAACCTGGAACCTTGAACCTTGAACCTGGAACCTGGAACCTGGAACCTGGAACCCGGAACCCGGAACCCGGAACCGATAGCGCGCTAGCGCGCGGGCGGCGCGCGTTCGATCCCGTCCACCTTTGCGCCCGGCTTGATGCCGCGCTTGCCGAACCAGCCCAGATTGACCTCCAGCGCGTACTTGGCGGGCTTTGCGGCGGGATGGGTATCCTGAGTATGCGGTTTCATGTCCTCGATGTTGATGATTACGCCGCGCTCGTCGAGGAAAGCCACGGACAGGGGGATGTAGGTGTTCATCATCCACATGGCGTGTACAGCGGTATTTTCGAAAACGAACAGCATGCCGCGGCTCTCGGGGAGCATCCGGCGGTGCATCAGGCCCTGCATGCGCGTGGCATCAGTGTGCGCGACTTCCGCCGTCAGCTTGTGCCCGTTGACCGACAGGATGACCTCGGGAAGCTGCTGGGCTTGCGCTGCGGCGTAAACCGCCAGCGTCAGCGCCGCCACTGTCAGCGGATACCTGATGAACCGCCGGGCAATGCAATTCATCTCGAACCGCCGAGGCGCCGAGAGAAGCAAATACAAGAATAAGATTCAGGCAAAAAGAGACTCTTCATCATCAGATGTTATTTTTTGCCATTGCTCATGTTTCTCTCGGCGTCTCGGCGGTTCAATGGTTCTTCACCGCGGCGCGCTGCTCACCAGCCAATCTGCGATCGCATTCAGCAGCTCGGTGACTTCGCCGATTGGCGGCAGCATCTTGATTGCCGCAGCCGGGTGTCTTGCGCCCAGGTCTTTCAGCAGGAGAGGCAGGTCCTTTTTCAGGTGACCGCCCTGCGCGAGGAACAGCGGCGCGATGGTGATGCGCTGGTGGCCATCCCTGACCAGGTGCGCGACGCAGTCGCCGAGCGCCGGTTCCATCAGCTCGAGGAACGCAAGTTCCACGGTGAGATCGGGGCGGCGGCCCGAGACTGTTTTCTGGAGCGAGCGGAATGGCTCGGCCCATTGTGCGTCGCGAGCGCCGTGCGCAAACAGAACCAGTGCTGAGTGTTGAGTGTTGAGTGTTGAGTTAACAGTTGCAGACATATAAGCGCTTGCTCCTCCTTCACTCAAAACTCAACACTCAAAACTCAACACTAGCCTTTGCCCGTGCTGCCAAACCCGCTCGCGCCGCGGCCGCTCGCGCCGAACTCCTCCACCACGTTGAAGCCGACCTGCACCACCGGCACGACCACGAGTTGGGCGAGGCGCTCCATCGGGTTGACGGTGAAGGGGGCGTTGCCTCGGTTCCAGGTCGATACGAAAATCTGGCCCTGGTAGTCGGAGTCGATCAGCCCGACAAGGTTCCCCAGCACGATGCCGTGCTTGTGGCCCAGGCCCGAGCGCGGCAGGACCACCGCGGCGAGGCCCGGGTCAGCAAGGTGAATGGCGATGCCCGTGGGAATCAGCTCGGTGTGGCCGGGCGCGAGCATGACGGGAGCGGCGATGCAGGCGCGCAGATCGAGCCCCGCCGACCCCGGCGTCGCGTACTGCGGCAGCTGGCCGCGCAGGCGCTCGTCGAGAATCCTGACGTCGATCACTCTCATCTGGATGCAAAGCTAAAACACGAAGGACACAAAGGACACGAAGGGTTTGTCGATTACTTTATGATTTCCTTTGTGCCCTTGGTGTCCTTTGTGGTTCAAGATTTTGTTTTTCTTCGTGCGCCGTAGAGCCCGGCGATGTAGGAAATCAGCTGCCGCGCCACGATTTCCTTGGAAGCGCGCGCGAGCTTGTGCGTGCCCTGGTCGTCGAGGAGCGTCACTTCGTTGTCGTCGGAGCCGATGGCTTCCTGGGCCAGATTGGCGACCATCAGGGGCACTTTCTTCCTGCGCCGCTTCTCCTCGGCGTAGCGATCGAGATTGCGGCTCTCGGCGGCAAAGCCGACGCAGAACGGCGGGGTGGGTCGAGCCGCCATCCAGGCGAGGATGTCGGGATTGGGCACAAGCCTCAATTCGAGCTGCTTGCTGTCGGTCTTCTTGATCTTGTGCCGCCTGGGCTTGTCTACCCGGTAATCGGCGACCGCAGCAACGCCGATATAGATGTCGGCGCGCGCCGCGTTGCGCTTGACCGCATCGAACATCTCGGCGGCTGTCACGATCTGCGTCACTTCTGCGCCCGCCGGGGCGGAGAGGCTCACGGGACCCGATATGAGGGTGACCTTGGCGCCGGCATCCAGCGCCGCGCGCGCGATCGCGTAACCCATCTTGCCCGAGCTGCGGTTAGTGATGCCGCGCACGGCATCGATAGGCTCGAAGGTCGGCCCGGCGGTGATCAGCACTCGAGTGCCGGCAAGCAGCTTGGGCGCCAGCAGCCCGGCAACCGACTCGGCGATCTCGTACGCTTCGAGCATGCGCCCCATGCCGACTTCGCCGCATGCCTGGTCGCCGCTCACGGGCCCCAGTACCGACACGCCGTCGCGCAGCAATCGGTCGATATTGCGTCGCGTCGCGGGGCTCTGCCACATCTGGCGGTTCATGGCGGGCGCGACGATCAGCGGGCACTCGCGCGCCAGGCATAGCGTCGAGAGCAGGTCGTCCGCCAACCCATTCGCCAGCTTGGCGATGAAATCGGCCGTGGCGGGCGCGACGACGATCGCATCCTTGCCGCGCGACACCTCGATATGCGCCATGTTGTCCGGGATGCTGGCGTCCCACATGTCGGTGTAGACCGGTTTTCCGGACAAAGCCTGGAAAGTTGCAGGGGTAACCATGCCCTGAGCCGCCTCGGTCATGACTACCTGGACGTCGATACCGAGGCGCTGCAGGTCGCGCGTCAGCTGCGCCGCCTTGTACGCGGCGATGCCCCCGGTGACACCGAGGACGACAGATTTTCTTGAATTTTCAGCCATGTAGCGCTTCATCTTCAAGTGGGGGTAAGAGTGTAACCGCAAACGGCGTGAATCGTAAATCGTTAATCGTTAATCGTGAATCAAATTTCGCCCCAGGTAAACGCGGTTTGCGCCTGACTCGTTAGAGGACTAACGAGTCACTATTTATGAATAACGCTTATGGCTATCACTGACTGGCCGCTCGATGACCGCCCGCGCGAGAAGCTGATCGCGAAGGGCGCTGAAGCGCTGTCCGACGCGGAACTGGTGTCTATTTTTTTTCGCACCGGCGTCAAGGGCAGGAGCGCCGTGGATCTCGCTCGCGAAGCGCTCGTCCGCTTCGGTTCGCTCTCCGGGCTGTTCGCGGCGGACTCGGGAGCGCTAACCGCCGTTTCAGGGCTGGGGACGGCAAAATACGCGCAACTGCAGGCGGTGCTGGAGATGGCGCGCCGCGCGCTGCGCGAGAAGCTCGAGGTGAGCTCGGCGCTCGGTTCTCCGCAGGCGGTTCGCGACTTTCTGCGATTGAAGCTGCAGGACCGCCCGCACGAAGTTTTCGTTGCCGTCTTTCTCAATGCCCAGAACCGGGTGCTGGCGGTGGAGGAGCTGTTCCGCGGGACGCTGACCCAGACCAGCGTCTACCCGCGCGAGGTGGTGAAACGCGCGCTCGCCCACAACGCGGCCGCACTGATCTTCGCTCACAACCACCCCTCGGGTATCGCGGAGCCGAGCCGTTCCGACGAGGCGCTCACCCAGGCGCTCAAGCAGGCGTTATCGCTGGTGGACGTCAAGGTGCTCGACCATTTCGTGATTGGGGCGGGGGCGGCGATGTCGTTTGCCGAGCGCGGACTGCTCTAGGCAACAAGCACATCTGGCGCATTGCCGCTGGCATAACGCAGGTGTTGTATTTGGCTTGATTGGACTAAGATTGGAACTGCAACGCCGATGGTGGTGTATATCCGGCTACATCAGACTGGATCAAGGAGGGTCTATCATGCACTACAAGCACATCATGTTGCCCGTTGACGGATCAGAGTTGTCGCGTAAGGCGGAAAAGGAGTGCGTCGCCTTCGCCAAGTCCACTGGCGCGAAAGTGACCGCGATCCACGTGATATCGCACTTTTACTTGCACTTTAAGCCATATGAAATACCCAAGAACGTGCCCGCCAAGATCGAAACAGAGCACGAGGAGGAAACCAGGGAAGCCGCACAGAAGATAACCTCCGCGCTCGTGTCGCGCTTCAAAGCGGAGGGCGTTGACTGCGATGGTCTGGTCGTCGTCGGCGACCATCCTTACGAGGAGATCATCAGCCACGCCGAAAAGCGCAACTGCGATCTGATCATGATGGCTTCGCATGGCCGCAGGGGCCTCGATGCCGTGCTGCTCGGCAGCGAAACGGTGAAGGTGCTCACGCATACCAAGATTCCGGTGCTGGTTGTGAGGTAGGCCGGGAATCGTGAGCCTGCTTCAGGGGCGCTGCGACATCGTTCGTCGAAAGCGGGTTTCTTATCACTCGTCGCGCCCTGCGGAGCCGCCGGACTAGGGCTTGAGGCGTCGGCGAAAACCCTGTAGAATCCGCGCCTTTCCTGAATTCCGGAGCTGTCCATGTCACGCGTATGCCAGGTCACCGGCAAGAAGCCGATGCTGGGAAACAATGTGTCCCACGCCAACAACAAGACGCGGCGGCGCTTTCTGCCGAACCTGCACTACCGCCGCCTCTGGGTCGAGAGCGAGAATCGCTGGGTCAGCTTGCGCCTGTCCCAGGCCGGGCTGCGCACCATCGACCGCAAGGGAATCGACGTCGTGCTGGCCGAGATGCGGGCCCGCGGCGAGAACGTTTAGGGAAAACCTGAGACAGGGGGTTACGCCATGCGCGAAAAAATCAAGCTCGAGTCGAGCGCCGGAACCGGCCACTTCTACACCACGACCAAGAACAAGCGCACCAAGCCCGACAAGATGGAATTGATGAAATTCGACCCGGTGGCGCGCAAGCACGTCATCTACAAAGAGACGAAGATCAAATAATCAAGCGGCAGCGCAGGCCGTTGGAGCGGACGCAAGCGCCGCTCAACGGCGAAGAGACTTTCGAAAGCTAAAAAGCCCGCCGTCAGGCGGGCTTTTTTATTCAACTCGAAACTCGAAACTTGGAACCTGGAACCTGGAACCGCGGTTACGCGTAACAGCGTAACCGGCGCGAGAACTCCTGCAGCGGGATGATGCCGCTGGCTTCCGCGCGCGCGCACCAGTCTTCGAGCTGGCGCACGAGCTGTTCCTTGGAGACGTTCGAGCGCTGCCAGAGCGAGGCCAGATCCTGGCGCATGCTGCAAATGGTGGCGAGCACCTTGCTCTTGTCGAGCGCCTTGTCGACCCTGGCGCGCTCGCTGGCCGGCAGCGCGTCGGCGCCGAAGTGCAACGTGCGCCTCACTGCCGCCCAGTCGACGCTCACCGCGCGCGACCTGAGATTCTGGATCTCGTCGGCGCAGGTCTGGCGCAGCGAATGCGCGTACTTGGCGATCACCTCGTAACGATGGGTGATCACGGCCTGCACGGTGGCGAGGTCGCACTGCGTCTTGGCGGGATCGAGCCTCACTTCGGGCGCGACTTTCTTGACCTGGGCCAGCCCCAGCGTTTCCAGAACGCGGATATAGAGCCAGCCGAGGTCAAACTCGAACCAGCGGTTGGAAAAGCGCGCCGAGCTCGGGTAGGCGTGGTGATTGTTGTGCAGTTCTTCACCGCCGACCACGATGCCCCACGGCACGACGTTGGTGCTCGCATCCTCCGGCTGGAAGGTGCGGTAGCCCCAGTAGTGCCCGATCCCGTTGATCACGCCCGCGGCAAAGAACGGTATCCACGCCATCTGTATGGCCCAGATGCTGATGCCGACGAAGCCGAACAGGGTGAAGTTGATGACTAACATGGTGCCGATGCCGATCCGGTCGTGGATCGAGTAGACGTTATGCTCGAGCCAGTCATCCGGCGTGCCGCGGCCGTATTTGTCCTTCGTTTCCTGGTTGCGCGCTTCTCTGCGATAGAGCTCGGCGCCTTCCCACAATACCTTGTTGATGCCTTCGATCTGCGGGCTGTGCGGATCTTCCGCGGTCTCGCACCGGGCGTGGTGCTTGCGGTGGATCGCGGTCCAGTTCTTCGTAACCATGCCGGTGGTGAGCCACAACCAGAAACGGAAGAAGTGACTGACAACCGGATGGAGATCAAGCGCGCGGTGCGCCTGGCAGCGATGTAGAAAGATGGTGACGGCGGCAATGGTGATGTGGGTGACGACGAGCGCGTACGCCACGTAACCCCACCACGGTAGATCCCAGACCCCTGTAAGCAAATGGCCTCCTCGAGAGGGAGAGTTGTAGTAATTAATATGCCGCCAGTCTACCGAATATCAACCATGCGGCATAGCATCTAATGCTCTTGAAACGTATAGTTCAATGATTAGTTGGGTAAATTTAAAAATTACTTCATCCCGGATTGTGAAATTCAATGAAAATCGGTCACTCGATCACAGCCGCGGCGCCGCTGGCTGATGCCATTCCAGCTTCCTGACAGGAATCGGGAATTTGGAGCGCGACATGAATTGGAAGAGAACTAGGGTGCGCGAGCTGCGTCCATCACCCGCACCACAGGCTGAGGATAGGGAATCTCGATCCCTTGTGCCTGAAATGAGCGCCAGATGTCGGTGTAGAGGTCGGATCGCAGGCGGCCCTGTCCCTGCTCCGGGTCATCGATCCATGCGCCAAGCTCGAGCTCGATGCCGTTGTCGGTGAATTGCCGGATGACGACATCGGGTGCTGGCTCGCGCAGGACACGTGGATGGCGTACGGCGGCGTCCTGCATGAGGCGCATCGCCGCCTCGGGATCCGCGCGGTAGCTCACTTGCAGCTGCACTGCGACACGCACCTTGCGGTCGGAGTAGGTAAGGTTCACGACGGGGGAGATGACCAGGGTCTCGTTCGGAATCAACGTTTCGGTGCCGTCGAGGCCGCGCAACACCACGTAGCGCGCCGTCATCTTGGCGATCCGCCCGGAATGCCGGTCGATGGTGACCACATCGCCGAGGCTGACCGAGCGGTCCAGCAGGATGATGAATCCGCTCACGTAGTTGCTGGCGATCTTCTGCAAGCCGAAACCCAGGCCGACGCCAACCGCGCCGCCGAATATCGAGAGCACAGTGAGATCTATGCCCACCGCGGGCAGCGCGATCAGGATGGCCGCCAGCACCAGCAGCGCCTGCGCCAGCTTCGAGAACATCACGCGCAGGTTGACGTCGAGCGTTTCCGCGCGCATGAAGCGGGACTCGAGGGTGCGGCCCAGCCACAGCGCGAGCAACAGGGTGATGCTGACCGAGAGCACCGCCTGCAGGATCAGCAGCAGGGAGAACCGCTGCTTGCCAATCTTGAAGGCGGCATCGTCGAGGAAATCGAGAATCGACGGCGCCAGCCCCGTGATGTAGGCCGCGAAACCGAGCCAGATTATCCATACGATGAGGCGCTCGTAGGTGCGTACCGATGCACCGGGCGAGAATACACGGCGCAGCGCATACACCACCATGCGAGTAATGGCGAGCGCGGTCAGCAGCGGCACCGCGACGTTGAGCAGATTGACCGGATACCAGTGCTGCAGCACGGCTCGTCCAGCCAGCACGACGAGCAAAGCGGTCAACGGAAACTGCAGCCGTTGCAGCCCGCCCGCAGTGAAAGTGAGAGTCTGCTCCTTGTCCGCAAGCCGCGGACGTATCAGGCGGCTGGCCCACCACGCGACAGCCAGGGCCGTTGCCACCACGACCATCTGCCACAGCACGTGCACGGAGTGCAGGTCGCGCCAGAGGTCGAGCAGCAGGGTGTAGGCTTCGCTGGATTTCACGGGGGAAGGATCAAGTAGAGCGGGCGAAAAGGAGCCGTAAAAATTCTAACACGAGCAACGCGCGCGGCCGTTCCCTGCCCGCGCGTCAACGCGGGGCGTATTCCAGCACCGCCGCGAAAAATCCGTCGGTGCCGTGGCGGTGCGGAAACAGCCTGAGAAACGGCCCGGTATCGAGCGCGATGCGCGCTTCGCGCAGGATGACCGCGCAGTCGAGTTGCCGGAAGTCTACGCGCCCCGCCAGGAATGCCGCGACGATGTCCTCGTTCTCCTCGGCGAGCAGGCTGCAGGTCGCGTAGACGAGCCGCCCGCCGGGCTTCAGCAGCTTCGCCGCCGAGCGCAGGATCGCGACCTGTTTGCGCCTCAACTCCTCGACCGATTGCGGCGACTGGCGCCACTTGAGGTCGGGATTGCGGCGCAGCGTGCCGAGCCCGCTGCACGGCGCATCCACCAGCACGCGGTCGATCTTTCCCTGGAGCCGCTTCACGCGGATGTCGTTCTCTTTGCTGATCGTATGCGGGAAGAGGTTGGACAACCCCGATCGCTTGAGCCTGGGCTTCAAGCGGTTCAACCGCGCCGCCGAGACGTCGAAGGCGTAAATGCGGCCCTGGGAATGCATCAGCGCCCCGAGCATGAGGCTCTTGCCGCCCGCGCCGGCGCAGAAATCCACGATGAGGTCGTGGCGCCGCGGCGCGACGAGGTGGCACAGGAGCTGGCTGCCCTCGTCCTGGACTTCTATCGCGCCTGACAGGAACAGCGGATGGCGGTTGATCGAGGGCCGGCCTTTGATGCGCAGGCCGGCCGGTGAGTAGGGCGTGAATCCGGCTTCGATGCCGCTCGCAGCAAGCTCGCGCTGCACCGCCTCGCGATCGGCGCGCAGCGTATTCACCCGCAGATCCATCGGCGCCGGCTCGTTCAGGCCGCGGGCGATTGCGAGCAGCTCCGGTTCGGAATAATGGCGCGAGAGCCGTTCCGCGACCCAATCTGGCAGTTCGGCGCGCACCGGCAGAGACAGTCCTTCGAGCGGTTCCGCCTTGATCTTTGCGAGCCAGGATTGCTCGTTCGGATGGGTCGCGCTGGCAAGCTCGCGGATGCTGACTCCGGCGATGCGCGCCAAATACGCGAGCAGCTGGTGCCGCGGCGCGCCGTCCGGCACGAGGTGGTCCACGGTGCGCTTGCGGCGCAGCACGCCGTAGACCGTGTCGGCCACCAGCGCCCGGTCGAGCCCGCCCAGCGCGCGCTGTTCGCGGAAGAAGTCATGCAGGACCGAGTCGGCGGGGCGGTCGAATTTCAGCGCGAGCTCGAGCGCTTGGGCGGCGGCTTCGAGTTGCGTGCGGGTGATAGACATTGTTCCGAGTTCCGAGTTCAATGTTCCGAGTTCAAAGCTCAAAGCTCAACCGGGAACTCCGACTTCGGAACCCGGAACCCGGAACCCGGAACCCGGAACTCATTCTTCGCTGATGCGGATCTCGCTCACCACCTGCTCGCCGGAGAACCTGCCTTCGCGGTCGAAGTGGCGGATGAGGACGGGCAGGTAGCGGTACTCCGTGGCGAGCCAGATCTGGATGCTTTCCATTCCTTGTTTCGGCAGTTGCTTCACTGGCAGCGCGCGCAACGTCCCGATCGGGGTCTCGATGCTCTCCTCGGGCGTGACCTCGATTTCATAGATATCGAAGCGTGAACCGGTCGTCACCGGCACCCGGAAGCGGCCGGGCAGGGGCGGCATCACAGTGTGATGGTAGATCAGGCTCATCAGGTCCTGGGTGCCCTCCGGCAGGGGCGCTTGCCGCGGTTCCCGCGCCAGGCCGTAGGCGAGGCTGCCCGCGCTCCAGTCAAAGCGCGCCTGTGCGGCCTCGGTCTGGCCGCGCCGGGTGCGGCTCATCAGGAAGGAATCGGGCCGCAATCCTTCGCGCGTGATCCGGCCCTGGCTCAGGTAACGCAGGCGCTGCGGCCGGAACAACTCGACGACGCCGCTGGTCTCGGCATCGCTCGTAATCCGGTAGACGCTGTTTTCGACCTCCCACGACTGCACGACCCTGCCCACGGGGGAACGGTCCTCGCCGTAGACCAGCGTGTAGGTGATGCGCCCCCTGCGCGGCAGGCTGTGCGCAATCGGGGCGGTGGACTCCACGGCGAGCGCGATCTTCTGCGGGGGCTCCGGCGCGACGGGTTCATCCGCCGCGATTTCCGCTGGTGCGACATCGGGGAGGGCTTCCGGCAAGACGAGGGGGCTGGCTGCCGCGAGCACCGGGATCGGCGGCGCGGGTGCGGCACGCTGCGGATTCTGCACTCTTGGCCGGGGCGCCGTTGGCCTGATTTCCGGAGCAGGCGAGAGCCGCGCGATGAGCGGCCGCGCCGCGCGCTCCGGTTGCGGGATCAGCAGCCATTCTCCGGAAATGACCAGCCCGTGCAGCGCTACGGACACGAGAGCAGCGAGTAACAGGCGGGCGCGTGTCGTCACTTGATCTCGAGCCGGGTGATGACCTGCTCGTAGCGCGCACCGTCTTCTTCCAGCACCAGCAGTTTCACCGGCAGGAAACGGTGCTCGGGCGCAAGCCAGATTTCAGTGCCGCTCTCGTCG
This sequence comes from uncultured Streptomycetaceae bacterium, assembly GCA_964521405.1. Lineage (GTDB taxonomy): Bacteria > Pseudomonadota > Gammaproteobacteria > Burkholderiales > SG8-41 > SG8-41. Next base: position 49,222 of record CAZFRR010000176.1, read on the forward strand.
GGCTGGTGCTGCTTCACGAGGTGGAGCGTCTTCATGCGGCCGAGCGGGGTGTCGATCTCCACCTCCGGGCTGACCGTGTAGACGTAGTGGCCGAGCTTGCGGCCATTGGTCATGGCGAGTTGCAGGTGGTTGCGCTGGTCGAATGCATGGAACATGAACTGGTACAGGAACGAGAGCCGGTCCTGGGCGTCCCGGGGCAGCGCCACTACGTCCGTTTTGCCGCCGTGCACGAGCGTCAGCCGGCTCGCTTTCCAGTCGAACTCGCCACGCACCTGCCGCGGGTCGGACTCACCGCGCTTGCCCTCGAATTGCAGGGGACGCAGGCCCGAAGCCGTGATCTGCCCGTTGCTGACGAAACGCAGCGGTTGCCGCTCGATGAGCGCCAGCAGTCCCACGGCCCGGCTCTCGCTGACGATGCGATAGGCGCCGTCCTTCGACTCGAAGGTCTCGTGCATGACGGCAACGGGGACACCGTTGCGAGACATGTCGTAACTCGCCGTGATTGCTTGCGGGGCCGAAGGCGCGGCGGCCGCGCAGGCAAGCGCAGGTATGAGCCATGCCACCGCCAATGCGGATGCTGGCCTCATGGTCTCAGCTCGCTTCGGGCGCCGGCGAGGTGAGGGCACCCCCCGCCGCGCGTGCCGCAGCCACCGCCACTGTGCCATCCGCGCCAAGACGCAGCCGCCCTTCGCAGAACCAGCGCACGGCTTGCGGGTAAATCTTGTGTTCCTCGGCCAGCACTCGCGCTGCCAGCCGTTCCTCGGTGTCCGCGGGCAGCACCGGCACCGCCGCCTGCACGATGATCGGCCCGCTATCCACCGCCGGGGCAACGAAGTGCACGGTGCAGCCGTGCAGGCGCGCGCCGGCCGCGAGGGCCCGCCGGTGCGTGTCGAGCCCGGTGAACGCCGGCAGCAGCGAGGGATGGATGTTCATCAGCCGCCCGTGGTAGCGCTCGATGAAGGGCGCCGTGAGTATGCGCATGAAGCCCGCGAGCGCGACGAGATCGGGCCGGTGCCGGTCGATCTCCGCCGCGAGCGCGGCGTCGAATGCCGCGCGGTCGGGAAACGAACGGTGGTTGACCACGGCGGTAGCCACGCCGCGCGCCTGCGCAGTAACGAGACCACGCGCCTGCGGGTTGTTGCTGATCACAGCGGCGATCCGCGCCGGCAAGCCGGCGTCCAGGAGCGCTTCCATGTTGCTGCCGCGCCCGGAGATCAGGATGACGAGGGTCTTGTCAGCCATGCTCGACGTATCAATGTTGAATTTTGAGTGTTGAGTGTTGAATTGGAAAAGACCGGGGCCAGAGGTGCCTTTGCAATTCAACATTCAACATTCAACATTCGTCTATTCAGACGATCATCACCTGCGGGCCGTTCCTGCGGCGCCGCACGATTTTGCCGATGCGCCAGGCGGTCTCGCCGGCCGCTTTCAGCAGTTTTATCGACCTGGCTGCGTCGGCTTCCCGGACCACCACTACCATGCCGATGCCGCAATTGAAGACCCGGTAGAGTTCCGCGTCCGTAACGTTGCCCTCATCCTTGAGCCAGCGAAACAGCGACGGCATCTTCCAGGCTGCGCGCTCGATGCGCGCCGCCAGCCGGTCGGACAGGATGCGCGGCACGTTGTCCACGAGGCCCCCGCCGGTGATGTGGGCGAGGCCCTTGATGGCGACCGCGCGGGAGAGCTTCAGCACCGGCTTCACGTAGATGCGCGTCGGCTCCAGGATCGCGTCGGCGAGCGTCCCGCCATGGAACTTCCTCGCCAGGTCCACGTTCCTGACTGCGAGGATCTTGCGGATCAGCGAGTAGCCGTTCGAATGCGCGCCACTGGAGGCAAGGCCCAGCACGGCATCGCCCTCGCGGATGCTCGAGCCATCGATGATGCGGCTTTTCTCGACGATGCCGACAGCGAAACCGGCGAGATCGTATTCGCCGCTCGGGTACATGCCGGGCATTTCGGCGGTCTCGCCGCCTAGCAGCGCGCAGCTGGCCTGCTCGCAACCGCGGGCGATGCCCTTGACGACCTCGGTGGCGGTCGCGACGTCGAGCTTGCCGCACGCGTAATAGTCGAGAAAGAACAGCGGTTCGGCGCCGAGCGTCAGGATATCGTTCACGCTCATCGCCACCAGGTCGATGCCGATGGTGGCGTGGCGGCCGAGTTCGAATGCGAGCTTCAGCTTGGTGCCCACGCCATCGGTGCCGGACACCAGCACCGGCTCGCGGTATTTCCCCGCCGCGATCGCGTAGAGCGCCCCGAAGCCGCCGATGCCGGCGAGCACGCCCTTCGTCAGCGTTTTTTTCGCGAACGGCTTGATGTTCTCGACCAGCCGGTCGCCGGCGTCGATGTCCACACCGGCGTCCCGGTAGGTCAGCGGTCGAGGGGCGGCGGGCTTTTTCAAGCGGTAATTCCGAGAGGGGGGCGATCGCGGCGTTTTGGGCTAAGATAGGCGCACGAAAAGGCTGCCGTCCCGCCCCTCTGCGTTCCCTGCGTTGTCCAAGGCAAGCGGATTTTACCGTAATGAAACAGCTCGCGCTCGACTTCGCCAGCCAGCCGCTGCCCACGCTCGATAATTTCATCGCGGGAAGGAACGGCGAATTGCTCGCCAACCTGAGGCGGCTTGCCGCGCGCCAGGCGCAGGAGCGTTTTTTCTACGTCTGGGGACGGCCTGCCAGCGGCCGCAGCCACCTGCTGAAGGGCACGGTGGCCGGACTGCAGCGCACGGGGGCGGCCGCGGTTTTCATATCGTGCGCGGCGGAAACCCGGCTCGCCGAGGGTCTCGAGCGCATGGACTGCGTCGCGCTCGACGACGTGGACCGGCTCGATGAAGCAGGGCAGATCGCGGCATTCAGCCTCTACAACGCCCTGCGCGAGCGTAGCGGCGCGTTGCTGGCCTGTGGCTCCGCGCCGCCGGTGCAGTTGAAGCTCCGCGAGGACCTGGTGACCCGGCTCGCCTGGGGCCTGGTTTACCAGGTGCACGCGTTGACGGACAACGAGAAGGCGCAGGCGCTCGCCGATCACGCGGCGGGCCGCGGCTTCCGGCTGCTGCCCGAGGTGTGCGACTACCTGCTGACGCGGGCCAGCCGCGACCTGCCCTCGCTGCTGGCGACGCTGGATGCGCTCGATCGCTACTCGCTCGAGACCAAGCGCGCTGTCACTGTGCCGCTCGCCCGCGAGCTGCTGCAGGCGGTGGAACGACGGGATCGGTGATGCGGGATACGGGATTGAGGATTGAGTGTTGAGCGAACGACTGGTCCTGTTTGATCTCGATAACACGCTGCTCTCGGGGGACAGCGATTTCGAGTGGGCGCAGTTCCTGATCGAGCAGAAAGTGCTCGACCGCGAGGTCTACGAGGCGCGCAACCAGGCGTTCTACGACCAGTACAAGGCGGGCAAGCTGGACATCCACGCATTTCTCGATTTCCAGCTGAAACCGCTGTCGCGACACCCACGCGCGCAGCTCGATGCCTGGCATCGCGAGTTCATGGAAAGCAGGATCCGGCCGCTGATCCGAGGCAAGGCGCGCGCGCTCGTCGAGAGCCACCGCGGCGACCTGTGCGTCGTGATCACCGCCACCAACAGTTTCGTCACCACGCCGATCGCGCGCGAGTTCGGGGTCGCGAACCTGATTGCGACCGAGCCGGAGAGCCGCGGTGACGGCTTCACGGGAGGCGTGTCCGGCATTCCGTGCTTCCGCGAGGGCAAGGTCGCGCGGCTCGACGCCTGGCTGGCGGATCGTGGCCTGGCGCTAGACTCGTTTTCCGAATCGCGCTTCTACAGCGACTCCCTCAACGATCTGCCGCTGCTCGAGCGGGTCACTCATCCCGTTGCCGTTGACCCCGATCCGACATTGCGCGAGCATGCCGGGCGCAAGGGCTGGCCGGTCATCAGCCTCGACTAACATGTTCCGAGTTCAATGTTCCGAGTTCAATGTTCCGAGTTCAATGTCCAAATTTCCCGCGTAAACCTCAAACCTTAACCCTAAACCCGGAACCCGGAACTCGGAACCTTAAACCGTGATAACGCGCTTCCTAGGCAAGATGTTTTCCGGCCGCCTGTTCGGGCCGGTGCAGCCTAAGATCATCCCGGCGGACGTGCACGGCATCAACCGCAACGCGATCAGTCCCTGCGCGCTGCGCACGACGCAGGCGCTCCAGCGCGAGGGCCACGCCGCGTTCGTGGTCGGCGGCGCGGTGAGAGACCTGATCCTCGGCGGCAAGCCCAAGGATTTCGATATCGCGACCGACGCCACGCCGGAGCAGGTGCGGCAGATTTTCCGCCGCTCGCGGATCATCGGGCGCAGGTTCCGCCTGGTGCACGTGCTGTGCGGGCCGGAGATGGTGGAGGTGTCCACCTTCCGCGGCGCCCATACGCCGGACGAGAGCGACGGGGGCGTCGCTGACGAGCACGGCCGGATACTCCGCGACAACGTATTCGGGAACCAGGAGCAGGATGCCACCCGCCGCGATTTCACCCTCAACGCGCTGTTCTACGACCCGACCACGCAGGAAGTCTGGGACTATCACGGCGGCGTGGCCGACCTGAAAAAGCGGCGGTTGCGCTTGATCGGCGACCCGGAGCGGCGCTATCGGGAAGACCCGATCCGCATGCTGCGCGCGGTGCGGTTCGCGTCGAGCCGCGGGATCGAGATCGACGCGGCGACCCGCCGGCCGATACACAGGCTCGCCGGGCTGCTTGCTCACGTGCCGCCGTCGCGGCTGCTCGACGAGATGCTGAAGCTGCTGCTTTGCGGCCACGCCGCGGAAGCCGTGGCGCAATTGCGCAAGGAAGGCCTGCACCACGGCGTACTGCCATTGCTCGATGTGGCCATAGGCAGGGCGGCCGGCGAGCGGTTCGTGATGGCCGCGCTTGCCAGCACCGACGAACGCGTCCGCGCCGGCAAGACGGTGATGCCGGGCTTTCTGTTCGCGTCGCTGCTGTGGCCCGAGGTCCAGGCCGAGTGGAAGGTGCTGGAAGAGAAGAACATGCCGCCGGTCCCGGCGCTGTACCAGGCGATGGACCACGTGATGAAGGCCCAGGCGGGGAAGCTGCCGATTCCGCACCGCTACGGCGCCGACATGAGGGAGATCTGGGCGATGCAGCCGCGGTTTCTCCAGCGGGCCGGCAAGCGCCCGTACCGGCTACTCGAACATCCGCGCTTTCGCGCCAGTTACGATTTCCTGCTGCTGCGCTGCGAGAGCGGCGACGCCGATCGCCTGCTCGGCGAGTGGTGGGGGCGATTCCAGCGAGCCGGTGAAGACGAGCGCGGCCAGATGCTGGTGAGCGACAGCGAGCCGCGTGGCCGCCGGCGGCGCCGGCGGCGCAAACCGCGCGGGCCGGGGGGCGGGCCGGACCATGGCGGGGAAACAAGCCCCGCGAGCTGAAGGCTGAAGGCAGAAGGCAAAAGGAAGGTTGTGGCACCAGTCACGAGTCACGAGTCGCGAGTCACGGCCTTCATTGCCCTGGGATCGAATCTTGGCGGTTCGGCAGTGCAGATACGCTCGGCGCTGCGCGCGCTGGAAAAGCTGCCGGACACACGCCTCGTGCGCGAGTCTTCTTTCTACCGCAACCCGCCGGAGGGCGGGCTCGACCAGCCGGCGTTCGTGAACGCGGTGGCGGAAATCGAGACACGCCTTGCCCCGCGCGCGCTGCTCGACCGGCTGCTCGAGATCGAGCGCGCCCACGGCCGGGTGCGGGACTATCCCAACGCGCCGCGCACGCTCGATCTGGATATCGCCCTCTACGGGGATAGCGTGATCCAGGAGCCCGGGCTCACGGTCCCTCATCCGCGGATGAGGGAGCGTGCTTTCGTGCTGGTGCCGCTCGCAGAAATCGCGCCCGATGCCGTGGTGCCGGGCAAGGGGCGCGTCGCCGATCTTGCCGGCAGGCTCGACGCCTCCGGCCTGGTTAAGCTTGAAAATCAGGAAACCGCAGATAAACGCAGATAGACGCTGATCAAAAAACCAGAATGGCCTTTTATTTTCTATTTTTCTCTGTGAACACGATATTCTCTGTGTCAATGGTTTTCGGGTTGGAACCTATCCGCGTTTATCTGCGTTTATCTGCGGCTAATTCATAAATCTTGGCATGAGTGCGAAGCTGCCGGAGAAGTACCGCTACATCGTGATCGAGGGCCCGATCGGCGCGGGCAAGACCAGCCTCGCCCGCCTGCTGAGCCGGCACTCGGGCGGGGAGGCGCTGCTGGAGGATCCGGACGCGAACCCGTTTCTCCCCGGCTTCTACCAGGACCGCGCGCGCTACGCGCTGCCGACGCAGCTCTATTTCCTGTTCCAGCGCGCGACGCAATTGCGCGCGCTGTCCCAGCCGGACTTGTTTGCCGGCAACACCATTGCCGACTTCATGATCGAGAAGGATTCTCTGTTCGCGCGGCTCACGCTCTCCGACGACGAGTACGCGCTTTACCGCCAGGTCTACGCGCAGTTGAAGCCGCAGGCGCCCGCGCCGGATCTCGTCGTCTATCTGCAGGCCTCGCCCGAGACGCTGATCGAACGCGTGCGCCGCCGCGGTGTTGCTTACGAGCGCGCCATTCCCGACGAGTATCTGGTGCGGCTCGCGGAAATCTATGCGCGGTTCTTCTACCAGTACGACGCGGCGCCGGTGCTGACCGTCAATTCCGATAATCTAAATTTTGTTGATCAGCCTGGTGATTTTGATTTATTGTTGACCCGTATAGCGGGCCTGCGCGGCCCGCGTGAGTTTTTCAGTATGGGCAGTTAAATCAGCCACAGAGAACACAGAGGTCACAGAGAAGGAGTTCATGAACCGTCAGGGCGCGGGCGTGACAGCATCATGGTATATCCTTATGGATTGAGGCGCGGGCATTTGCTCGTCCTGGGCTGTTTCGTTTTTTTCTGTAAATGTTTTTCTCCGTGATCTCTGTGTTCTCTGTGGCAAAAGGGTATTGACATGCGCATCACGCTCACCACGCTGCAGAAAATGGCGCAGGAAGGCTCTAGAATCGCGATGCTGACCTGCTACGACGCGAGCTTCGCCGCCGTGCTCGAGGAGGCCGGCGTGGATTCGCTGCTGGTCGGGGATTCGCTCGGCAACGTGCTGCAGGGGCACGAGTCCACGCTGCCGGTGACACTGCGCGACATGGTCTATCACACCCAGTGCGTCGCGCGCGGTTCCAAGCGCGCCTTCATCGTCGGCGATATGTCGTTCGGCAGCTTCCAGGTGTCGCCGGAGGAGACTTTGCGCAACGCCGCGGAGTTGATGGCCGCCGGCGCCCACATGGTGAAGATCGAGGGCGGCCGGCCGATGCTCGAAACCATCGAGTTTCTCACCGACCGCGGCATCCCGGTGTGCGGGCACTTGGGATTGACGCCGCAGTCGGTGCACGCGCTTGGCGGCTACCGGGTGCAGGGCAGGGGCGAGGATGCCGGGCAGCAGTTGTTGAGGGAGGCGAAGCAGCTCGAGCAGGCCGGCGCCGGCATGATCGTGCTGGAAGCGATACCCGCTACTCTGGCGCGTGAAGTCACCGCGGCCATCACGGTACCCACCATCGGCATTGGCGCCGGCGTGGATTGCTCGGGGCAGGTGCTGGTGCTGCACGACATGCTTGACGTCTATCCCGGCAAGAAAGCCAAGTTCGTGAAGAACTACATGCGCCCGACCGGCTCGATCCAGGGTGCGGTCGAGCTCTACGTCAAGGAAGTGAAGGCCAGGACCTTCCCGGGACCGGAGCACAGCTTCTAGTAAGCTGTGCTCCGGGTTCCAAGTTCCGGGTTCCAGGTTCCGAGTTTAAAGTTCAACAGCGGCACCCTCAAATTAGAGTCCGTTCCAATCTTGCTTGAACCTTGAACCTTGAACCTTGAACCTTGAACCTTGAACCTTGAACCTTGAACCTTGAACGTGGAATAACCTCGACCATGGATGTGATTCACTCCGCCGCCGATCTTCGGGCGCGCCTGCAGCGCGAGCCGAACAACGTGTTCGTGCCGACCATGGGGAACCTGCACGAAGGGCACATCCAGTTGATCGACATCGCCAAGCCGCGCGCGGCCTGCACCGTCGTGAGCATTTTCGTGAACCGCCTGCAGTTCGGCCCGCGCGAGGACTTCGACCGTTATCCCCGCACGCTGGAAAACGATGGCGCGCGGCTGAAGGCGGCGGGCGTGGACGTCGTGTTCGCGCCTGACGAGAAGGAGATCTACCCCGAGCCGCAGACCTTCGTGGTCGAACCCTCGGACCTGCAGTACATCCTGGAAGGCGCGCACCGGCCGGGGCACTTCCGCGGCGTCGCCACGGTGGTGCTGAAGCTCTTCAACCTGGTGATGCCGCACTCGGCGATCTTCGGCAAGAAGGACTACCAGCAATATCTCGTGCTGCGTGACATGGTGAAGCAGTTCGCGCTGCCCATCGAGATCATCCCCGCCGAGACCGTTCGCGCCCCGGACGGCCTGGCGTTGTCCTCGCGCAATAACTATCTGTCGCCGGCAGAGCGCAAGGAAGCGCCGCGGCTGTATGGCGTGCTGAAGAAAGTCCGGGACGAACTGGGGAGCGGGGCGCGCGATTTCCAGCGCCTCGACCAGAAGGCGATGACCGAACTCGCGCGCAACGGCTGGCAGCCGGATTACGTCACCGTGCGCCGGCAGGCCGACCTGCGGCAGCCCACCGAGCGTGACCACGATCTCGTCATCGTGGCCGCCGCGCGGCTGGGCCGCACGCGGTTGATTGACAACGTCGAAGTGAATCTGCAGCGTTAGCTGCAGATTCACTGTTCCGAGTTCCGAGTTCCGAGTTCCGAGTTCCGAGTTCCGAGTTCCGAGTTCCGAGTTCCGAGTTCCGAGTTCCGAGTTCCGGGTTCCAGGTTCAAAGTTCCAAGTGCGGAACTTCGAATTCCACGTACGTCCAACCTTGAACCTTGAACCTTGAACCTTGAACCTTGAACTTGGAACCCGGAACCCGGAACCCGGAACGGTAATGCTGGTGCCGGGAGCGAGAGTCGAACTCGCACGCCTTTGGGGGCGCGGGATTTTGAGTCCCGTGCGTCTACCAATTCCGCCATCCCGGCAGGAGTGGGGGCAAATTATCCCGCATTCCTGTATCGAGAACAATGAATTGAAGCGTCGCTGCGCGCCGTCCTCTCGCTTCACGAATCTCGATGCACGCTTCTCCTATAATCGGGCGATGCGTCTCGATGACTTTGATTACGAGCTGCCGGAGGAACTGATCGCCCAGTTTCCCGCCGGCGTGCGCGGCGCGGATCGCCTGCTGCACCTCGATGGCGGGACTGGGGCGATCGCCGACCTCCGGTTCGGCGATCTCGCCGGGCTCGTTGCGCCGGGCGATGTCGTCGTATTGAACGACACGCGCGTGATCAAGGCGCGGCTCCTGGGCAGGAAGCAAAGCGGCGGCCGGGTCGAAGTGATGGTCGAACGCGTGCTCGGGGCCAATGAAGTGCTGGCGCAAATCGGCGCCAACCATCCCACGCGCACCGGCACCACGCTCTATCTGGCCGATGCGCTCGAAGCGACGGTGCTCGCGCGCGAGCGCGAGTTTTTCCGGCTGCGCTTCGAGGGGTGCGAGGATGTACACGCGCTGCTCGAGCGCCACGGCAGCGTGCCGCTGCCCCTGTACATCGCGCGCGGCGCCGCGGACAGCGACAGGGAGCGCTACCAGACGGTCTACGCGCGTGAGCGCGGCGCGGTCGCCGCGCCGACCGCGGGCCTGCATTTCGACCAGGCGATGCTGGACGCGCTGCAGGGCAAGGGCGTGGCGCTTGCCTACGTTACGCTGCATGTCGGCGCCGGCACGTTCCAGCCGGTGCGCGTGCAGGACCTCGCTCAGCACGAAATGCACGGCGAGTGGTATCACGTGCCGCAGGCTACGGTGGATGCGATCAACCAGACGCGGGAGAGAGGCGGGCGCGTGCTGGCGGTGGGGACGACAACGCTGCGCGCGCTGGAAAGCGCGGCGGCCGGCGGGGCGCTGGAGGCCGGGCGTGACGAAACGCGGCTCTTCGTCCTCCCCGGCTATCGCTTCCGCGTGGTCGAGCGCCTCATCACCAACTTCCACCTGCCCCGGTCGACGCTGCTGATGCTGGTGTCGGCCTTTGGCGGCAGGGATAATGTCCGCCGCGCCTACCGGCACGCGATCGGCGAGCGCTATCGCTTCTACAGTTACGGCGACGCGATGCTGATTGAACGTGCAGAAAATTAACCGCCAAGACGCCGAGAAAGACAAACACAGCATTTCAACCGCCGAGGCGCCGAGAGAAACGGAGACAAGGTATTTCTTTTTGTTTTGGTTTTCTCTATCTCGGCGTCTCGGCGGTTAATTATTGCATTTGCCTTTCTTGGCGGTTGACTTGAGGTTTGAACATGCAATTTGAGGTGCTGGCAACGGACGGCGCGGCGCGGCGCGGGAAGATGACGCTGCCGCACGGCGTGGTGGACACGCCGGCGTTCATGCCGGTCGGCACCTACGGCACGGTGAAGGCGATGAGCCCGCAGGAACTGAAGGCGCTCGGCGCGCAGATCGTGCTCGGCAACACTTTCCACCTCTGGCTGCGCCCGGGGCTGGACGTCATCGGCGCGCACGGGGGCCTGCACCGCTTCATGGGCTGGGACGGTCCCATTCTCACCGATTCCGGCGGCTACCAGGTATTCAGCCTCGGCGAATTGCGCAGAATCACGGAGGAGGGCGTGCGCTTCCAGTCGCCGGTCAACGGCGACCCCTGCTTTCTCACGCCCGAGGAGTCCATGCGCATCCAGCGCGTGCTCGATGCCGATATCGTGATGGTGTTCGACGAATGCACGCCTTATCCGGCGCAATTCGAGCAGGCGCGCGATTCGATGGCGTTATCGCTCCGCTGGGCGGAGCGCTCGAGGCGCGCGCACGAAGGCAATCGCAATGCGCTCTTCGGCATCGTCCAGGGCGGCATGCACGAGCCGCTGCGCGACGCTTCACTCGCCGGCCTGCGGAGTATCGGTTTCGACGGCTACGCCATCGGCGGGCTGTCGGTGGGGGAGACCAAGCGGGAGATGACGCGAATCCTGCAACACACCGCGCCGCAGCTGCCCGCTCTTCACCCGCGCTACCTCATGGGGGTGGGCACGCCGCAGGATCTCGTGGCGGCGGTGGCGGCCGGCATCGACATGTTCGATTGCGTGCTGCCGACGAGGAACGCGCGCAACGGCTGGGTTTACACGCGTCACGGCATCATCAAGCTGCGTAACGCGCGCCACCGTGATGAAGTCAAGCCGCTCGACGAGGAATGCGCTTGCTACACCTGCCGCCACTTCACACGTGCTTACCTGCATCACCTGCAGCGCGTGAACGAAATCCTGGGCGCGCGGCTGAACACGTTGCACAACCTTCATTACTACCAGGAGTTGATGGGGGGGCTGCGCGCGGCAATCGAGGCGCGGCGGCTGGCGGATTTCGTATATGAATTCAAAAGCAAGATGGAACCGCAGATGAACGCAGATGAACGCTGATAGAAACGAAACTGCAATAGACAGGATTAACAGGATTAACAAGATTAGCAAGATTCAATCAAAGCCCTCCAAAGGCATTTCTGTTTTCGATCTAATCTTGTCAATCCTGTGAATCTTGTAAATCCTGTCTATTACTTATCTTATTGATGTTGAGGCGAAAGCAGGACAAATCGTGTTAATATTCAACGTTTTTCCTGACTTCGGAGACGAGAAAGTATGTCCGCTATGTTGATCAACCCAGCCTGGGCCCAGGCCCCCGGTGGCGGCGTGGCCGGCGGCGGCTACGAGAGCATGATCTTGATCGTGCTGATGTTCGGGGTGCTTTACTTCCTGATGATCCGGCCGCAGATGAAGCGCGCGAAGGAGCACAAGACGCTGATCGACGCCCTGCAAAAGGGCGACGAAGTGGTTGCCTTGGGCGGTGTCCTCGGCCGTATCAGCAAAATCAACGAAAACTACGTGTCGCTTGAGATCGCCAACGGCGTCGAGATCCAGGTGCAGCGCCCGTCGGTGCAGTTGGTGCTGCCGAAGGGCACCATCAAGAACATCCAGTGACTCGTCAATCGTAAATCGTAAATCGTGAATCGGTAGAGTTGATGGCAGGCAGCGCAGGTTTTTCGATTAACGATTCACCATTTACGATTCACGACCCTCGATGAACCGCTACTCCCTCTGGCAATACATTCTCATCGCTACCGCGGTGGTGTTCGGCTTCATCTACACCCTGCCCAACCTCTTCGGCGAGGTCCCGGCGGTGCAGGTTTCGCCGCTGCGGCCGGCGTTGAAGGCCGACACCGCCCTCATGGGCCGCATCGAGGAGACGCTCAAAAAGGGCGGTATCGCCGCCAACGGCGTGTTCATCGACTCGACCAGCGTCAAGGTCCGCCTGGCCGACACCGATACCCAGTTGAAGACCAAGGATCTGCTGCAGGCGCAACTGGGAGATGACTACGTCGTCGCGCTGAACCTGCTGTCCAATAGCCCGCGCTGGCTGGCTTCGATCGGCGCGCTGCCGATGTACCTGGGTCTCGATCTCCGCGGCGGCGTGCATTTCCTGTTGCAGGTGGACATGAAGGCGGCCATTACCAAGAAAATGGAGGCCTACGGCAACGATATCCGCAACGGGCTGCGCGACAAGCGCATCCAGTACACCGGCGTCTCGCGCGATGGCCAGTCGGTCACGGTGCGGTTTCGCGACAAGGCGATGCGCGACAAGGGGCTGGCGGAAATCCAGCGCACCATCACCGATCTCGAGTTGAGGGAAGTGGATGACTCAGGCGGCGAATTCCGCATCGTCGGCTCGCTGAAACCCGAGGCGCAGAAAAAAACCCAGGACTTCGCGATCCAGCAGAACATCACCACGCTGCGCAACCGCGTCAACGAGCTGGGCGTGGCGGAGCCCATCATCCAGCAGCAGGGAAGCGACCGCGTGGTGGTGCAGCTCCCGGGCGTGCAGGACACCGCCAAGGCGAAGGACATCCTCGGCCGCACGGCGACGCTGGAAGTGCGGCTGGTGGATGACGACGCCACCAACAACCCGGCGGCGATCCAGGCCGCGATGTCGGGCCAGCTGCCGTTCGGGGACGAGCTCTACCTCGAGCGCGACGGCCGCCCGATCCTGGTGAAGCGGCAGATCGTGCTGACCGGCGACCGCATCAACGACGCCCAGCCGGGCTTCGACAACCAGACGGGCGAGCCGGCGGTGCACATCAGTCTCGACGGCACCGGCGCGCGCATCTTCCACCAGGTCACCCGCGAGAATGTCAACAAGCGCATGGCGATCCTGCTCTTCGAGAAGGGCAAGGGCGAAGTGGTGACCGCCCCGGTGATCCGCTCCGAGATACCGGGCGGCCGGGTGCAGATCAGCGGGCGGATGACGACGCAGGAGGCGCGCGACGTCTCCCTGCTGCTGCGCGCCGGCGCGCTCGCCGCGCCGATGGAAATCATCGAGGAGCGCACGGTGGGGCCGTCGCTCGGGGCGGAGAACATCCGCATCGGCTTCCAGTCCATGTGGATGGGATTTCTGGCCATAGCCCTGTTCATGATCGCTTACTACGCGCTGTTCGGCGCGATTTCAATCATCGCGCTGTCGGCGAACCTGCTGTTCCTGATCGCGCTCCTGTCCATGCTGCAGGCGACGCTGACGCTGCCGGGGATCGCGGCGATCGCGCTGGCGCTCGGCATGGCGATCGACGCCAACGTGCTGATCAACGAGCGCGTGCGCGAGGAGCTGCGCAACGGCAATTCGCCGCAGGCGGCGATTCACGCCGGCTACGAGCGGGCATGGGCGACGATTCTCGACTCCAACGTGACCACGCTAATCGCGGGCATTGCGCTATTGGCGTTCGGCTCGGGACCCGTGAGGGGCTTTGCCGTGGTGCACTGCCTCGGCATACTGACTTCGATGTTCAGCGCGGTGATGGTCTCGCGCGGAATCGTCAACCTCTATTACGGCAGCCGCCGCCGGCTCGACAAGGTTTCCATCGGCCAGGTGTGGCGGCCAAATGCAGGAAAGACGTGATTGAACCGCCAAGACGCCAAGACGCCATGACAACAATGCGAAAACATTCGATTCGATTTCATCCGGAATGCCTTGGCGCAAGGCGGCGCGGGACGACGCGCATCGCTTTCAATTCATTCCGGATTGCCTTGGCGTCTTGGCGTCTTGGCGGTTAGATAGGGTTTTATCATGGAATTTTTCAGAATCAAGCGCGACATCCCGTTCATGCGCTACGCGCTGATCTTCAACGTGATCTCGCTCATCACGTTCCTGGTCGCGGTAGGCGCGCTCGCGACGCGCGGCCTGCACCTCGGCGTGGATTTCACCGGCGGCACGGTGATGGAGCTTTCCTACCAGCAGCCGCCGGACCTCAACCAGATCCGCGAGCGCATGGTGAAGGTCGGGTTCGCGGACCCGAGCGTGCAGAACTTCGGCACCTCGCGCGACGTGCTGGTCCGGCTGCCGGTCAAGGAGGGCCTGACCAGCGCCAAGCTGTCGGAACTGGTCATGCAGGAATTGAAGCAGCTGGACGCCACCGCGGAGCTGCGGCGGGTCGAGTTCGTCGGCCCGCAGGTCGGCAAGGAACTGCTCGAGAACGGCGCGCTCGCGCTGCTGTTCGTCTCCATCGGCATCGTGCTCTACCTGTGGCTGCGCTTCGAGTGGAAATTCGGGGTCTCGGCAATCATCGCCAACCTGCACGACATCGTGATCATTCTCGGCGTGTTCTCGATCTTCCAGTGGGAGTTCTCGCTGCCGGTGCTCGCGGCGGTGCTCGCGATCCTCGGCTACTCGGTGAACGAGTCGGTGGTTGTGATGGACCGGGTGCGCGAGAATTTCCGCAGCCGCCGCTTCCGCACCGCTTCCGTGCCGCAGGTGATCGACAACGCGATCACCGCGACCCTGTCGCGCACCATCATCACCCATTTCTGCACCCAGCTGATGGTGTGCTCGATGCTGATTTTCGGCGGCGAGACGCTGCATTATTTCGCGCTGGCGCTGACCATCGGCATCTGCTTCGGCATCTATTCCTCGGTGCTGGTGGGCAGCCCGCTCCTGATGTGGCTCGGCCTGCGGCGCGAGGACCTGGCGCGGCCCGACGTCGAGAAGAAGGCCGGCGAGTCCGGCGCGGTGGTCTAATCTGCGGTTCCATTCAGGCTGTTCTTAGGGAAGCGCGCTCGTGGAGTTTTTCGCCGCTTTCGCTGACCTCGTTCTCCACCTCGACCGCCACCTGCAGTGGCTGGTCGAAAACTACGGCGCATGGATCTACGCGATCCTGTTCCTGATCATCTTCTGCGAAACCGGGCTGGTGGTGACGCCGTTCCTGCCGGGGGACTCGCTGCTGTTCGTGGCCGGCACGCTCGCCGCGGCCGGCGACATGTACGTGCACGGACTCTTCGCCGCGCTCGCCTGCGCTTCCTTCCTGGGCGACAACACCAACTACTGGATCGGGCGCTACGCCGGGCCGCGGGTATTCTCGCGCGAGGGCTCGCGGTTGCTGAACCCGGCCCACCTCGAGCGCACGCAGCGCTTTTACGATAAATACGGCGCGAACACGATATTCTTCGCGCGCTTCATGCCGATCGTCCGCACCTTTGCGCCCTTCGTCGCGGGCATCGGGCGCATGCGGTATTCCCGCTTCCTGTTCTACAGCTTCTCGGGCAGCATCGCCTGGGTCGGCTCGCTGACTTATGCCGGCTACTACTTCGGCACCGTGCCGGTGGTCAAGCAGAACCTCACGCTGGTGATCGTGGTTATCGTCCTGATCTCGATCCTGCCCGGTATCATCGAATACTTCCGCCACCGCAACAGCCGGAAGGCGTGACTCGTCTCTCGTTTTTCGTTACTCGTCCGATGCGATGAAGCCCGGCCCGTTGTTCCTGCCGAGGAACCATTCAAGAGTCACCGGCAGCCAGTCACGAGCAACGAGCAACGAGTCACCTCTTATCCAGGCTATTCCGGCTTGAGGCCTGCGTCGCTGATCACCTTGCGCCAGCGTGCGGTTTCCTCCCGGATGAGCCGGGCGAAAGCCTCGGGAGTGAGCGCGCCGGGTTCGAAGGCCTGCTCGGCCAGCGCCTCGCGCAGTTCGGCAGAACCCAGAACGGAATTCAGCTCGCGGTTGAGCCGCGCGATCACCGTGCCGGGCGTGCGCGCCGGAACGAACACGCCTACCCATAGCGAGGTCTGATAGCCCGGAAACCCCGATTCCGCGATGGTCGGCGTCTGGGGGAGCGCGGATAACCGTTGCGGGCTGGTGACGCCGATCGCGCGCAGCTTGCCGGCTCTTACGTGCGGCAACGAGGCCGCGATGGTGCTGATATTCAACTGGATGCGGCCCGCCAGCAGGTCGATCAACGCGAGGTTGGATCCCTTGTAGGGCACGTGCACCATGTCGATCCCGGCCGCCTTCTTGAGGAGTTCGCCCGAGAGATGCCCGACGCTGAAGTTGCCGACGGAGGCATAGAGCAGTTTGCCGGGATTGGCGCGGGCGTAGGCGACGAACTCCCTGACGTTGGATGCCGGCAGCGCGGGATTCACGGTCAGGAAATAGGGCGAGTCACCCAGCAGCGCGACCGGCGAGAAATCCCTGACCGGGTCGTAGCCCAGCTTGGGGTTCAGGATGTGGGCAAGGGCGTGGGTCGTCGTCGTGCCGAGCCCCCACGTATAGCCGTCGGGCGCGGCGCGTGCCACCGTTTCCACGCCGATCGTGCCGCTCGCGCCGGACCGGTTGTCGACCACGATGGGCTGGCCGAGGCGCTCGCCCGCCCGCAGCGCGACGAGCCGCGCCACGACGTCGGTGGTCGTTCCCGGCGGAAAAGGGACGACGAAGCGGACCGGCCGTGATGGAAACGCCGGCTCTGCGGCATGCACCGCGCCCAACATCCACAACTGAACCGCCAAGACGCCAAGCCCGCCAAGGAAAGCAGAATAGAACCGGATTGAAAAGACTCCACACGTTCTCAAGCCTTCTGCATTGTCGCTACTGGCTGAAATAGTGTAATTCACGAAAATCATTTTGAATTCTTGGTGGTCTTGGCGGCCTTGGCGGTTGATTTAGCGGCGCAGCGCGCGGTCGAGACCGAGCAGCAGCTCCTCGAAATCGTCGAGCGAATTGTAGCGCGGCGCCGCGGCGAGATGCGGCGTGACGATCGCGTTGCGGAAACCGAGCAGCGGGTCATCGGCGCGTCCCGGCGCGTCGTAATGGGGATCGAGGCCGAAGCCGCCGAGCCGGCCAGAGCGCAGCGCCTCGAGCAAGGCCTCGCGCTCCACCAGCGGCGGGCGCGAGATGTTGATGAGGATCGCGCCCGGCCTGATGAGCCCGAGTTCGCGCCGGCCGATGATGCCGCGCGTGGCGTCGCTGAACGGCAGGTGCAGGCTCACGAAGTCGCTCGTTGCCAGCAGCTCGTCAAGCGGAGCGTAGGCCGCGCCGAAACGCGTCTCCTCCAGCTTCGCGAGCTGGCGGCGCTGGGTGTAGACGATGCGCATGCCGAACGCTGCGGCGCGAAGCGCCACCTCGCGCCCGATCTCGCCGAAGCCGACGATGCCGATTTGTCTGCCGAACAGGTTGCGCGTGCCGGTGATGCGCGCCCAGTTCGCGTTGGCCGTGTGCTCGCGGTCGTACTTTGTGGGGGAAAAACCTGCCGCCTGCAGCTGCTCGACGCTGATGAGGCCCGCCGTCTCGTGGATCTTGCGCGCCAGGGCCAGCATCAGCCCGAACGCGTGCTCCGCGCAGGAAATGTTGGCGCGGCGCCGCAGGGTGAGAACCCGGATGCCGGCCCGGCGGCAGGCGGCGGCATCGATGCCCGACAGCACGGTACCGTATTTCTGAACGATGCGCAGCGTCTTGCCCGCGGCGGCGATCTCCTGTCTTCCGATGGTGAGCGATTCCGTGACCACGGCGGTGGCGCCGGGCAGAGCAGTGAGCAGCCCGGCCTGGTCCGTGACCAGACGCACCTCGGCGGGGTAGAGGCGCTTCAACCGCGCCCGCAGGCGAGCGCACCAGCCGGCGAAATCCGGCTCCTCGTGCGCGAAGAAGTGGGAAAACGCCGCCAGCCGCGCAGCGGGTGTCGCGGGGTCCAGGATCACCTGGATCAGGCGGGGGAAGGGGTCGTCTTCGACGACGACCACTGGTCGTCGCCCGTTGTTCGTTTCTCGTTTCTCGTTTCTCGCAAGCGGTTTCTTGCTTCTGTTCATCGCGCTTGCCTTTAAGCGTTCCTGGTCACGAGCAACGAGTAACGAGAAACGAGCAACGAGTCACGCCTTATCAGGCTGAATGTCGAGCGCCCTCAGCAATCGCGCTTGCATGTTGTAGGCGCCGGTCAACACCGTCAGTTCCAGTATTTCGCGCTCGCTGTAGTGCTGGCGCATCGCGTCGAATACGGCGTCCGCAACGGCGACGTCCTGCGTCATGGCATCGACGTATGCCAGCAGCGCGCTCTCCTTGTCGCCGTAGACGCCGGACTTGCGCCAGTCGCGCAGGGCTTCGACCTCGCGCGGCGCGATGCCGGCCGGGCCCGCGTACTGCGCTTCGTGGACTTTCCACACGTAGTCGCAGCCGGTCAAGGCGGCGACCCGCATGATGACGAGCTCCCGCGTCCGGTCGCCGAGGCCGGTCTGGAAACGCACCGCGTTGTTGTAATCGAACCACGCCGAGGCGAGGGTGGGCGTGTGGAGGAGCGCCTTGTAGAAAACATGCAGCTGGCCCCCGCGCGCACCGCGGATTTTCTTTGCGATCGCGGCGATCTCGGGCGTGGCGTTTTCGTCGATGAGGGAGATGCGGGCCATATGCTTGATGAGGCGTGACTCGTGACTCGTTACTCGTTCTTCGTTATTCGTGTCTGGCGACTCGTGGGTGGATACCAGGAACGAGAAACGAGCAACGAGTCACGGCGCGGTGGATCGGGACGCTCAGATCCGACGCGCAAGCTCGGCGGCCTTGCCGATATAGGTCGCGGGCGTCAGCGCCAGCAGCCGCTTTTTCTCCGCGTCCGGGATCGCGAGGCCCTTGATGAAGGCCTGCACGGCGTCGCGCGTGATGCCTTCGCGCCCGCGCGTCAATTCCTTCAGTTTCTCGTAGCCGCCGGGGACCCCGTAGCGGCGCATCACGGTCTGGATCGGCTCGGCCAGCACTTCCCAGTTGGCGTCGAGGTCGCTCGCCATGCGGCCGCGGTCGGCTTCGAGCTTGCCGATGCCCTTCAGGCAGGAATCGTAGCCGAGCAGGGCGTGTCCCAGCGCAACGCCCATGTTGCGCAGCACGGTGGAATCGGTGAGATCGCGCTGCCAGCGGGAAATGGGCAGCTTCTCGCTCATGTGCTTCAACAGCGCGTTGGCGAGCCCGAGATTGCCTTCGGAGTTCTCGAAGTCGATGGGGTTCACCTTGTGCGGCATGACGGAGGAGCCGACTTCTCCAGCCATGACCTTCTGCCTGAAGTAGCCGAGCGAGATGTAGCCCCAGATGTCGCGGTCGAAGTCGATCAGTACCGTGTTCACGCGCGCGCAGGCGTCGAACAACTCCGCGATCGAGTCGTGCGGCTCGATCTGGATGGTGTAGGCGTTGAACTCGAGGCCGAAGCCCTCCACCAGGCCGCGCGAGAGCTGCTCCCAGTCCACGCCGGGATAGGCGGCAAGGTGCGCATTGTAGTTGCCGACCGCGCCGTTGAACTTGCCCGTCAGCTTCACGCCGATGATCCGCTCGCGCGCCCGCGACAGGCGGTGGGCGACGTTGACCAGCTCCTTGCCCATGGTGGTGGGGCTCGCCGGCTGGCCGTGCGTGCGGGCGAGCATCGCGCAATCGGCGAGATCGTGCGCGAGCCCGGCCAGCTTCTCGATGATGTGGTCGAGCGCGGGCAGGATGATCTTGTCGCGGGCGTGCTGGAGCATCAGCGCGTGCGCGAGGTTGTTGATGTCCTCGGAAGTGCAGGCGAAGTGGATGAACTCCGCGACCTTCGCGATCTCCTTGTTGCCCGCGAGCTTCTCGCGCAGGAAATACTCAACCGCCTTGACGTCGTGGTTGGTCTTCGCCTCGATCGCTTTCACCGCCTCGCCGTCGACTTCGGAGAACCTCGCCGCCAGCTCGTTCAGCTGCGCGAGCGTCGGTTGCGAGAACGGGGGCACTTCAGGAATCGCGGGGCTCGCCGCCAGCACCTTCAGCCACTCGACCTCGATTTTCACGCGGAACCGTATCAGCGCGTATTCGCTGAAGGTTTCGCGCAGCCCGGCGAGCTTGCTGTGATACCGGCCGTCGAGAGGGGAAAGGGCGGTGAGCGGGGAGAGCGCCATGACGGAGGTAAAACCGTGATGTGGGAGCAAATTTTACCACGCGGACCTTATCCGATTCATGGCCGCCATGTTCGGCTACAATCGCGTCACCCGGCCGGCGCGTTTCATGCGCGGACCCCGGAGTGAAAGAGGCTCATCATGAAGCGGCAAATTCGGTGCGGGTGGCTCGCGCGAACCGTCCTGGTGTGCTGCATCTCGGCACTGGGTGCGGCGCAAGCGCCCGCTCAAACGTGGAGACCGGACAAGAACGTCGAGCTCATCATTCCGGGCGGCGCAGGGGGTGGCCAGGACCGCACCGCTCGCATCATGCAAAAAATCATGCTGGACGGCCTCGTGCCCACCACCGTCACGGTAGTCAACCGGCCCGGCGGCGGCAGCAATCTTGCCTACATCCACTTGAACCAGTTCGCGGGGGACGGGCATTACCTCGCGTCGGCGACGGCGACGCTCCTGACCAACTACCTACTGGGCACGAGCCCGCTCAATTACACGCATTTCACCCCCGTCAGCGTCCTCTACGGCGAGTACATCGGCTTCGCGGTGAGGGCCGACGGCCCGTTCAAGAGCGGCAGGGACATCATCGAGCGGATGAAGTCCGCGCCGGATTCAGTGTCGTTTGCTTTCGGCACCAGCGCCGGCAACGCCAACCACATCGGCATTGCATTGGTGTTGAAAGCGGCCGGTGTCGACCCCGCCCGGATGAAGACGGTGATCTTCAAGGCCTCGATCGAGGCCGCCAGCGCGCTGATGGGCGGGCACGTGGACGTGGTGGCGACGCCGATGTCCACCTATCTGCCGGTGCTGGGCACCGGCAAGCTGCGGATCGTCGCGATCGCCGCGCCGCAGCGCGTCGGCGGCAAGTTCGCCGACGTCCCGACCTGGAAGGAGCAAGACTATGACGCGGTGATGCCGAGCTTCCGCATGTTCATCGGCGCCAAGGGTCTCGACGCGCGGCAATTGCGCTACTGGGACGGCGTATTTGCCAAGCTCGCCGCCAGCGAGGAATGGAAGAAGGAGCTGGCCGCCAACGAGTGGCAAGGCTCGTACCTGAACAGCGCCGACAGCCTGCGTTACCTCGATGTCCAGGCGCAGTCCTACCGCAAGGTGCTGGCCGAGCTCGGGTTGGTAAAAAAATGACCGCGCCCAATTTTAAGCCTGATTACGTCGGTCGTTAACCGCGGAGGCGCAGAGACGCAGAGGTAACGCATCGAAAATCGATGAAACGACGACTCAACGGATTGGGGAATCACAGAAGTTTTGAAAGTTGTAGAAATTTATGTTCTCCGCGTCTCAGCGCCTCCGCGGTTCATTTTTCAGGTTAAGGGCTCAAGTGGTATGGCGCTTGAGCAGATCGGTGTACTGCCGCGCGCCGCGAGCGATGATGTTGGTGGTGCGGACGTTCAGCCAGCGCACGCCGTTCGACAGCAGCCACGGCATGCGCTGCTCCCAGTTGGTGAGAACGTTGAGGCCGGCGGTCTTGCCGCCCTTGACGACCCGCGCGATCGCTTTTTCGAGCATCGCGGTGACTTCCGGGTGTTCCGGCTGGCCCGGGAAACCCATGGCCAGCGCCACGTCGTTGACTCCGATGTTGATCACGTCGACGCCGGGCACCGCGGCGATCTCGTCTATCCTCTCGATTGCAGCCGGCGTCTCGACCATGATGATGACGATCTTGTCGGCGTGGTCCTTGGGCCGCGCGTAGCGAACGATGTCGACCATCCTGCGCGCGGTCGCCCCGTCCTCGACGTGCGGCACCATGATGCCGTCCACGCCGCAGTCGAAATAGCGCGTGATCAGCCCCGCGTCGTTCAACCACGGGCGCGCCACCGAGGCGATGCCCGCCAGCCGCGCCGCGCGCGTCATCTCCTCGATACGCTCGAAATCGTAGCTCATGCGCTCGGCGTCTATCCACACCACGTCCAGGCCAAGCCCGCCCAGGAACTCGACCAGGCGCGGCGAGGTGAAATCCGGATTGAACATCGTGACCACCTGGCCGGCGGCCAGCTTCTGCTTGATCCTGTTCATTGTCGCTCCCGGTTCATTTGCGGCATTATAGGCAGCTCCGGCCCGGCGCATCGTCACCGACCAGAGTACGGACTCCGGGAATCGTCCAAATCAACACAAGGGAAAATGCCTCATGACCGCCGCGAAAACGCTTGCCGAATTCGCCGTCAATCTGAAATACGAAGCCATCCCGCCGGAAGTCATCGAGCGCGCCAAGGACTGCATCATCGACACGGTCGGCGCCTGCGCCTTCGGCTCCCAGATGCCGTGGACGCAAATCGTCATCGAGCACGGCAAGCGCAACAGCGCGCCCGGTGAATGCAGCGTGTTCGGCACGCCCGTCAAGCTGCGCGCGCCGTTTGCCTGCCTCGCCAACGGCGCATCGGCGCACGCCTTCGAGCTCGATGCCCTGTGCGAGCCGAGCGTCGGCATCCATCCCGGCGCCGCGTTGTGCGTGCCGGGACTCGCCCCCTCGCAGGGCCGCAAGGGCAACGGGCGCGCGCTGCTCTCCGCCGTCGTCGCCGGCTACGAGGTGCTGTATCGCATCGGCGACGCGGCGAACCAGTCGATCGAGAAGGTCGGTTTCCATTCGCCGGGGGTGATCGGCGCGTTCGGCACCGCGGTGGTGATCGGCCGGCTGTTCGAGATCAGCGCGGAGAAGATGGCGCATGCGCTCGGCATCGCAGGCTCGCTCGGCTCCGGGCTGATGGAGTTTTCGAGGACGGGCGGTATGGTGAAGCGCCTGCATCTCGGCCGCTCGGCGGAAAGCGGTTTCATGGCGGCGGTGCTGGCGCGAGACGGCTACACCGGTCCCGCGGGCGTATTCGAGGGCAAGTACGGCTTCCTCAACACGTTCTGCCGCAACGCGGAGCCGGCGCGCCTGACGCAGGAGCTCGGCACGACGTGGCACGTGATGAAGACCAAGATCAAGCGCTATTCCTGCCACGCGACCTCACAGGTCCCGGTAACGCTCGCGCTCGACCTCAAGGCGCAGCACCAGCTCGCCGGTGACGACGTCGCGGGCATCACCATTGCCGCCAACGAGAAAACGGTGAGCCATCACGCCATCAACGAGCCGCAGGACATGACGATGGCGCAGTACAGCACGCCGTTCAACGTCGCGCTCGCGCTCTACCTGGACCCGATGGACCCGCGGTCGTTTTCCGAGAAGAGCCTTGCCGACCCGAAGATCCGCGCGCTGGCGAAGGGCGCCAAGGTCGAGCTCTACCCGGGCGCATCGAGCCCTGTGGCGCAGGATTGCCGGGTCACTTTCAAGTTGAAGAACGGCAAGGAAGTGACCGCGCAGGGCAACAATTTCAAGGGCACGCCGACGATGCCGCTCTCGCGCGACGAGCTGCGCGAGAAATTCCTCAAGCTCACCGCGCACAAGGACCGCGCGAAGGCGGACCGGCTGTTCTCGCAGCTTGCGGACGCGGAGAAGGTGGCGGACTTCAGCACCCTCGATTTCGCGCTCTAAGCATTACTCCTGTAACAACCCCGGAGGCGGGCCATGGCAAACAAGGAAACGATAGGCGGCGTCAGCGTTTATCTCCCGACGGGAGAATTAGCGACGGGCGCAGCGCACCTCGCGCCACGACTGAAGACGCTACGTGGCGCCCGCGTCGGCATACTCGACAACTGCAAAGAATTTGCCGACATCGTGCTGCGCGGCGTAGCCGAGGTCCTCGAGCGCGAATACGGCGCGCAGGTGAAATTCTGGCGCAAATCCTACCTGGGGATTCCTTCGCCTTTCGCGCAAGTGATGGCAAAGGAGTGCGACGCCGTCATCAACGGCGTCGGCCACTGAGGGTCCTCGACACCCTGGACCGCGCGTGACGCGGTCAACCTCGAGAACCTCGGAACCCCGACTGTAACTGTCATCAGCACCGCCTTCGCCGCGCTCGGGCAGGTGACCGGCGAGGGTGCGGGACACGCGAGCCTGCCCATCGTCGTCGTGCCGCACCCGGTCGGCGATCGTGACGAAAACCTCATCCGGCAGAGGGGCGCGGACATCGCGCGAGAGTGCGTGCGCGTGCTCACGACACCGGTCGAGGAGCTGTCACGCGAGTTCAAGGACAAGCGGCATCCGCTTCCTCGCGCCGTCATGCCCCGCTGAACGAGCGCCGATGAAGCCTGAAATGACCCCGATTGCGGAGACCGACGAGTCCTACGACCGCATCAACGATGCCTTCTACGAGCGCGGCTGGACCGACGGCCTGCCTATTGTGCCGCCGACCGAGGCGCGGGTGCGGGCGATGCTGGCCGGCATGCCGGGGCGCGACGCGGACGACCTGGTGAGCGTGGTGCCGCCCAAGATGGGTCACGCGACGATGCGCCAGATCGCGATCAACGCCGTGATGGCGGGCTGCCGTCCGGAATACCTGCCGGTAGTGGTCGCTGCGCTGCAGGCGGTTTCCGAGCCCGCCTACGGGCTTTCCCACCGGCAGACGACGACGCACGCGGGCGCGCCGCTCATCATCGTCAACGGCCCGATCGCGAAGCGCCTGAAGATCAACGGCGGGCGCGGGTTATTCGGGCCGGGCTGGCGGGCCAACGCGACCATCGGCCGGGCGCTGCGGCTGGTCCTCGTCAACGTCGGCGGCGCGGGGCCGGACGTGGACGCGTCGCAAACCGGCCATCCCGGCAAGTACACCTATTGCATCGCCGAGTTCGAGGATGCCAACCCCTGGGAGCCGCTGCACGTCGAGCGCGGCTTCCGGCGCGAGCAGAGCGTCGTCACCGTGGTGAACACGGAAGCGCCGCATAGCATGACGGAAAACGTGCAGACTGACCCGGTCGAAATCATGCGCACGTTCGCGTCCTCAATGGCGACGCTGGGCGTGAATAATCTCTATTCGCAGGGCCACCCGGTGCTGGTGCTGGGCCTCGAGCATGTGCACCATCTCTCGGCAGCGGGCT
The DNA here is from genome assembly GCA_964521405.1 of uncultured Streptomycetaceae bacterium. Lineage (GTDB taxonomy): Bacteria > Pseudomonadota > Gammaproteobacteria > Burkholderiales > SG8-41 > SG8-41. Next base: position 74,383 of record CAZFRR010000176.1, read on the forward strand.
GGAGCAAGATGGACGTGAAGCGCGCGCTGTTCGAGATGGCCCGGCAGCCCTGGGGGCTCATGAAGAACCGCGGCAAGTCGAAGGGGCCGCGCTTCCCGGAATTCGTCGACCAGAACGACGACAACTCCATGGTCCCGATCCTGTGGGAAGCGAAGGACCTCATATTGATCGTGGGCGGCGGCGCCGGCGGCAAGTCGATGTTCCTGCCGACGGCCGGCGGGCAGAGCCTGAGCGTGTCGAAGGCAATCGAAGAAAGATGACGAACCTGGAGAATGGAACGACGAGGTGGAAGCGTGTGGGGCGCGTCGCATGCGTGCGGCTGGCGATCGCCGTGGCGCTTTGCGCGGTCGTGCCGGCGCCCGCCTTCGCGCAGTCCGGCTGGAAACCGGAAAGTACCGTGGAGCTGATCGTGCCGTCGGGGCCCGGCGGCGGCACCGATCACACGGCGCGGGTCGTGCAGCAGGTCCTGCAACAGAAGCAACTGGTGAGCGTGCCGGTGGCGGTGGTCAACAAGACCGGCGGCGGCGGAACGCTGGCGCTGTCCTACCTCAACCAGTTCCGGGGCAATGCGCACTACCTGCACCTGGCATCGGCGGTGCTGCTGACGAGCCACATCGTCGGCCGCACGCCCATCAACTACACGGATCTCACGCCGGTTGCGCTGCTGCAGAGCGAATACGTGGTGCTGGCGGTCAAAGCCGATTCATCGCTCAAGAACGCCCATGACCTGGTGGCGCGCCTGAAGCAGGATCCCGCCGCGCTGAGTATTTCCGTGGGCACCAGCTTCGGCGGCGCCAACCATTCCGCGATCGCCGCCGTGGCGCGTAGCGCAGGCATCGATTCCCGCAAGCTCAAGACGGTGGTATTCAAGTCATCGTCGGAAGCGGCGCTCGCCGCGCTCGGCGGGCACGTGGACGTTGTGTCAGCGAGCGCGTCCCAGGTGCTCACCCACGTCCGGTCGGGCGCTCTGCGTCTCATCGGCGTGACGTCACCGGCGAGGCTGAAAGGGGACCTCGCCACGGTGCCGACGCTGAAGGAGCAGGGCATCAACGTCGAGGTCAACAACTTCCGCATGCTGGTCGGACCGAAGGACCTCACCACGCCGCAGCTCGCCTATTGGGACCAGGTTCTCGCGAAGATGGTGCAGGCCGAGGAATGGAAGAAGGACCTCGAACGGGATGTGGTCGAGGACACCTACCTGAACAGCCGCGACATCCGCAAGTATCTCGACTCCGAATACGCCGAGCTGAAGAGCCTGCTGATCGAGATGGGGCTCGCCAGGTAGCGTAGCGGCGCGGATTGCCCGCGCCCCGATAAATCATCCGGGATGGACATGAAAACCAACGATGCCAGGGAGCCGCTCGCCGCTCATGTCGCGGCGTTCGTGACGAAAACGCGCCATGCCGGCCTGCCTGCCGAGACGGCGCGCGTCGTGAAGAAGCACATGCTCGATACGCTTGCGTGCGGCCTCGCCGGCGTGCCCGCGGAGGGCAGCGACATCGTGCGGCGCTACATCGAGCGCCTGGGATGCAGTGGCAGCGCGACCGTGTTCGGCACGGCGCAGCAGGCGGCCCCGCGGTTCGCGGCCCTGGCCAACGCCACCGCGATGCACGCCGACGACTTCGACGACACTTACCATCCGACGCGATTTCACCCCACGGCCCCCGTGCTGTCCGCCGTGTGTGCCGTGGGCGAGGAAAACGGCGCTTCCGGTGCCGAGGTGCTGGCGGCAGTCGCGGTCGGCACCGAGGTCTCCCTGAAACTCAGTCACACCATCGACCAGCAGCATTACCTGCGCGGCTTCCACATGACCAGCACCTGCGGTGTGTTCGGCGCCACAGCGGGCGTATGCAACCTGCTCCGGCTGTCCACTGATGCCACAACACGCGCCATCGGTATCGCCGGCAGCCACTCCGCCGGAGTGCGCGAGAACTTCGGCACGATGGTGAAGCCCTTGCACTCGGGGCGCGCCGCTGAGAACGCCGTGTTTGCGGCCTCACTCGCGGCAATGGATTTCACGGCGTCGCCGACGATCCTCGAGGGCGACCGCGGCTATTTCATGACGGGCGCCGGGGGCTACAATGCCGACGAGCTGGTCGGCAAACTCGGCAACCCGTGGAACTACGTTGCCAGGGGCGTGGCGATCAAGCCGTATCCCTGCGGCAACCTCCAGCAGCCGGCCATGGACAAGTTGCGGGATCTCGTCGTGGAACACGACATCAAGCCGGGGCAGGTCGAGCGCCTCGCGGTGAAGAGCCACCGCCTGATGCCGCTCAACCTCACTTACCACCGGCCGGTGACGGGGCTGGAAGGCAAGTTCAGCATGGAATTCAGCCTCGCCTCGATCCTCGTGCTACGGCGCGCCGGCCTCGCCGAGTACAGCGATGCGGTCGTGAACCGCCCCGACATCCAGGATGCGATAGGCAGGATCGACTACACCGTGTTCAGCGACGAGGAAGCCGAGGCGAAGGGCTACACGCTGCTCACCACCTTCCTCGACATCAAGTTGAAGGACGGGCGGACCCTTTCCGCGCGGGTGGACGCGGCCAAGGGCAGTGCCACGCTTCCCATGAGCGAGGAAGACGTCGCGCGCAAGTTCCGCGAGTGCGCGGAGTTCGCAGGCTTGCCCGGCGGGAGGGCCGGGAAGATCATCGATCTCGTTCTCAAGCTCGAGGATGTGCGCGACATACGCGACCTGACGCGGCTCATCGGGACGGCACACTGAGCCTGCAATGCGGGGGCCGGATCGACAGCGTGCCCAGGCGCCAGCAGAGGAAAGAAAAATGAACGCGAGCTTCAAATTCAAGTCAGCCGCCCGCATCGTTTTCATGGCGTTTGCCTGCTGCGGCGTGTCCGGCGTGCAGGCGCAGGCGTATCCGTCCAAAATCGTGCGACTGGTTCTGCCGTTCCCGCCGGGTGGCGGCACGGACGTGGTTGGTCGCCTGCTGGCGCAGAAGCTCGGCCAGGCGCTGGGCCAGCAGGTTATCGTGGACAATCGCGCGGGCGCCGGCGGGCGCATTGGCGCCGAGCTGGTCGCGAGATCAGCGCCGGACGGATACACGCTGCTCCTCGCCGGCAGCAGCGTCATGGCAACGGCGCCGGCGCTGTATGCGAAGCTGCCGTTCGACATGCCGAAGGACTTCGCCCCGATATCGCTGGTGGCATACACTGCATACGTGCTGGTCGTGCATCCGTCCGTACCCGCGAGAATGGTGAAGGAACTGATCGCGCTCGCGAAATCGCGGCCCGGCCGGCTCACGTTCGCGTCGTCGGGCGCCGGCGGAGCGGCGCATCTTTCGGGGGAGCTGTTCAGCGCGATGGCCGGCGTGAAAATGATCCACGTGCCGTACAAGGGGAGCTCTCCGGGAACGCTGTCGGTGATCGCCGGCGAGACCGACCTGATGTTCAGCAATACCGTAGCGGCACTGCCTTCGGTGAAGAGCGGCCGGCTGCGGACGCTAGGCGTCACCGCTCTACGGCGCTCCACGATCATGCCCGATGTGCCGACGGTGGCCGAATCGGGGCTTCCGGGGTTCGAGGTGCAGCAGAACTACGGTTTGCTGGCGCCGGCGGGCACGCCGCGGGAAATCGTGATCCGGCTGAACCAGGAGGTTGGTAAGGTGATGCGGACGGAGGACGCGAGGAGCAGGCTCCTCGTGGACGGCTCGGAGGCCAAGTTCAGCACTCCCGAGGAACTGGAGAAGATGATCACGGCCGAGATCGCAAAGTGGTCGAAGGTCATCAAGCAGGCGGGCATCAAGGAAGAGTGAGGTGGAGGAGGCGATTTGAGCGCTGTGGTTGATCCATTCGAGTTTTTCCTGGAAAAGGAGTGGTCGGACGGGTATCCGGTCGTCACGCCGACCGAAGAGCGCGTCCGCTGGATGCTGGCCGGGACGCGGCGTGACCCGGACGAGCTGGTGGGCCTGATACCGCCGGCGATGGAGCCGGCGACGGTTCGCACCGTCGCCATCCACGCGCTGATGGCAGGCTGCAAGCCGGAATACCTGCCGGTCGCGCTGGGCGCGGTGAAGCACATCATTCGCGAGGAATTCAATATGGGCGGCGTGCAGTGCACAATGCACGGCGTTGCGCCGCTGATGATCGTGAACGGCCCCTATGCGCAGACCATCGGGCTGCACGGCGGCGCCGGCTGCTTCGGTCCGGGGTTTCGCGCCAATACCAGCATCGGCCGCGCGATCCGGCTGATGCTGCTCAATCTCGGCGGCGGCATATCGGGACGCGCCTCGGCGACCGTGTTCAGCTCGCCGTTCCGCTATACCGCCTGCATTACCGAAAACATGGCATCGAGCCCATGGGAGAGCCTCGCGGTGTCGCGAGGCTATTCGCCGCACGACAACGTGATCACGTTCGCGATGGCGGAGAACCCGCGCCTGCACTTCGACGACGTCAGCACCGAGCCCGAGCGGCTGCTGCGGGGGATCGGTGACGCCATGACGGCGCCCGGCTCGTGGAACATGTGGTTCGTTTCGGACATGGTCGTCGCGATGAGCCCGCAACACGCGAAGTTGTGCGCGGACGCCGGCATGAGCCGCGCCGACGTGGTCGGGCGCCTGAGCCAGCTCGCCGTGCGCCGGCAATCCGGGGTGAAGTACGGCGGCAACTGGCGGCCCGAGCGCGCACGAGCGATGGGCATCGACCCCGACGACGAGAATGCCCTCATCAAGGCCGTCAAGGACCCGGGGCGGCTGCATCTCATCGTCGCGGGCGGCAACGGCCCGATCACCGCCGTGTGCCACGGCTGGAACGAGACCAGCCGTGCAGTGCACGGCACCTACGAGGTATGAGGGCGGAGGGATGAGGGATGCGCGATGCGGGTTTCTCTCATCTCGTATCCCGGATCTCGTATCCCGTATCACGATTCACGCTTTTTATTAGGAAATGAACATGACGAATGACCTGGGCTTCATCGACCCCACCGCGGGCGGCAACAAGGCGAGGATCCCGCTGGCGCCGCGGCCGATGGACCTCGCCGGCAAGGTGGTGGGCCTCCTCGATAACACCAAGGAGCAGGCCGATATTATTTTCGAAACCGTCGCGGACGTCCTGCGCAGCCGCTACGGAGTGGCTAAAGTGATCATCCGGCGCAAGGAGGCCTTCTCCCGGCCCGCGACCGAAGCGCTGCTGAACGAGATGGCGAAGGAGGTGCAGGTGGCCGCCGCCGCCCTCGGCGGGTGAGGGTCCTGCACGTTGTGCAGTGTGCACGACACGGTGGAGTTCGAGAAACGCGGCATACCCGCCACGATGTTTCTCACGCAGGCGTTCAAGAACGCGGCGGTCTATCAATTCCGCGGCAAGGGCATGGACGGGCACCCGTTCATCGAGCTGCCGCATCCGGTGAGCAACCTCACGCCCGGCGAGATGCGCGCGCTCACGCTGAAATACGTCGAGCAGATGGTCAGGCAGCTGACTGCGTGAGGGGCGAGGGATGAGGGATTAGTGACGAAGGATGGGAAAGCCGACATCAGTCCGTGCAGTAGCAAAACCGTCGAACCGGTTTTATTTAGTTTTGCACTCCACGGCGATCGTTGCTCTCGCCGCGCTTCCAATCCCGATGACGAGTCCGAGTGCGGTGGCGCAAAACTACCCTTCGCGGCCGCTGCGGGTGGTGGTGCCGTTCGCGCCGGGCGGTGCGGTGGATCTCGTCGCGCGGACCGTCGCGCCGAAGCTCTCCGAGGCGCTGGGCCAGCCGGTGGTGGTGGACAACCGCGGCGGCGCCGGGGGCACGATAGGCACCGATATCGTCGCGAAGGCGCGGCCGGACGGTCACACGCTGCTCGTAGCCAGCATGGGCGTTGCGGTCAACGCGGTGCTCTATCCGAAGCTGCCGTACGACACGCTGAAGGACCTCGCGCCGGTCACCTCGCTGGGCGAGCAGCCCAACATCGTGGTGGTTCATCCCTCCCTGTCGGCGCGGTCCGTCGGCGAACTCGTTGCGCTGGCCAAAGCCAAGCCGGGCCAGATCAGTTACGCCTCCGGCGGCGTTGGCAGCAACACCCACCTCGTGACGTTGCTGTTCCTGCAGATGGCCAGGGTCGAGATGCTGCACGTGCCGTACAAAGGCCTCGGACCGGCGGTCGCGGATCTGGTGGGCGGGCAGGTGCAGCTCGCCGTTTCGAACGTGTCCACGGCGCTTCCCCACGTGAAATCGGGCCGGCTGAGGCTGCTCGCGGTAACGTCGGCGAAGCGCTTTCCGCTTTTTCCCGATACGCCGACTGTTGGCGAGTCGGGCGTTCCCGGTTACGAGAGCAGCGGCTGGTACGGCCTATGGGGCACCGCCGGCACGCCGTCATCCGTGCTGACGGCGCTCAACCAGGCGGTGACGAAGATACTCGATGCTCCCGCGACCAAAGAGCAGTTCGGCGCGCAGGGCCTGCAACCGATTCCGACTTCGCCGGAGGCATTCGGCAAGAGGCTGCGGGAGGAAATCAGGAAATGGGGGCCCGTGGTGAAGGCGTCGGGGGCGAAGCCCGAATGAACGGGAATTAACCGCCAAGACCGCCAAGTAAGAAATATTTAACCGCCAAGGCGCCAAGACGCCAAAGTGAATCAAAAAAAATAAAACCGCAGATAAATGCGGGAATAAGAACAAGAAGTCGATTCACGAATCACGAATCACGACCCACGTCTTTTGAACAACCGATACAGCGGTATTCCCCATAATTAGCATGATCGCGCATAGAATAGAGCGCAACAGGCTTGCGACGACAACAAGGAGACGCGGTATGAGCCCTGCACGTGGAATAGCGCTTCTGAGCTTCGTGGCAATCGGGATTGCGCAGGCCGTTCCGGTCTTCGCCCAAGCTTATCCGAACCGCCCGATTCGCATGGTGGTCGGCTTTCCGCCGGGTGGCTTTACCGACATCCTCGCGCGCCAGATCGGTGAACGCCTAGCGCCAGGCATGGGTCAGCAAATCGTTGTCGACAACCGCTCCGGGCAAGCGGGGATTATCGGCGCGGACATCGTGGCGAAGTCGAAGCCCGACGGCTATACGCTTCTAATGGGCCACAACAACTCCAACGCGGTGGCGCCGTCCCTGTATCCCAAGCTCCCCTATGACGTGCGTAAGGATTTCGCCCCGATCGCGCAGACGGGGTCCGTAGCGACGGTGCTGGTCGTCCATCCGTCGGTGCCGGCGCGGACGGTCAAGGAATTCATCGCGGTCGCGGGCAGAACCAAGGGGCAGTTGCGCGTGGCTTCCTCGGGCGTAGGCAGCACCCAGCATCTGGCCATCGAGCGCTTCAAGCTCGCGACGGGCACCCAGATGATCCACGTGCCGTACAAGGGCAGTGGCCAGGCAGTCATCGATTTGATCGGCGGCCACGTCGACGCCAACTTCGACGGGATCGGGGTAGTCCTCCCCTACATCCGGGCGGGCAAGCTCCGCGCCCTTGGCGTGGGTACTCAGCAGCGCGTCCCGCAGATTCCGGAGCTGCCGACGATGATCGAGCAGGGCCTCGCGGAATTCGAGAGCGGTTCGTGGTTCGGGGTATTCGCCCCGGCGGGCACGCCGCGCGAAGTCATCGAGCGGTGGTCCACCGCACTGCGCGGGCTAATGGCGCAGACTGATTTTGCCGAACGCATCATCACCCTGGGCGGCCAGCTCGCGAAGCCGAATACCCCCGAGGAATTCATCGTCTTCATCGACCGCGAGATCGAGCGCTGGGGAAAGATCGTCCGCGCCGCGAACGTCCGGCTGGAATGAGGAATTCAAAATTGAACCGCCCACAAGAAAAATACAAAATTTAACCGCCAAGCCGCCAAGCAATACAGAACAATAATTGAACTGCAGAGATAGGGAGAGAAGCTGGTTAAGGCCGCAAGGGGTTCATCTCTCATTCCTCATCCCTGATTTAATGAACTGCCAGGCCGCCACAAGAATATTGCTGCTCGTCCTGGCGACGGGCGCTGGCGGCAGCGGCCATGCCGTCGCGGCGGAAGCTTATCCGCTCAAGCCGGTGCGCATCATCGTGGCGTTTCCCCCGGGCGGGTTCGTGGATCTTGGCGCGCGGCTCCTGTCGGGACCGCTGGGCGCTGCGCTCGGCCAGCAGGTGGTGATCGACAACCGGGGCGGGGCGGGCGGCGTCGTGGGCACCGAGGTCGCAGCGCGCGCGGCGCCGGATGGCTATACCCTGGTAGTCGGTAGCGCCGGCACGCACGGCGTCAACCAGAGCCTCTACCGCAAGCTTCCCTACAACGTGCTGCGCGACTTCCAGCCGGTGACGAGGCTCGCCGACGCGCCGAGCATCCTCGCCGTGCACCCGTCCTTTCCCGCGCGCTCGGTGAATGACCTGGTCGCGCTGGCGCGCGCCCGGCCCGGGCAGATCTTGTACGCCTCCGCCGGCTCGGGCACTTCGACCCATCTTGCGGCGGCGCTGTTCGAGCACCTGGCGCGCGTCAAGTTCGTGCACGTTCCTTACAAGGGCGGCGGGCCGATGATCGTGGATGTCGTCGCCGGGCAGGTTCCCGTCACGTTCGGGACCGCTGCTTCGGTCTCGCCGCATTTGAAGAGCCAGAGATTGCGCGGCCTGGCGGTGACCAGCGGCCAGCGCTCCGCCGTATTGCCCGACCTTCCGACCATCGCGGAAGCCGGAGTTCCGGGTTACGAGATGCTCAACTGGCTGGGGCTGTTTGCGCCGATCGGCACGCCGCGCGCGGTGGTGGAGAGGCTGAACGTCGAGGTTCTCCGTGTCGTGCGCTCGCCGGAGCTGCGCGAGCGTCTGAACGCGGCAGGCGCCGAGCCATCGCCGCTGGCGACGGAAGAATTCGCGGCGTTCGTGAAAAGTGAAGTGGAGAAATGGGCGAAGGTGGTTGCGGCGACGGGCATGACGGCTGAGTGAGATTCAAAAGCCTAGACACTAAGAACAAAAAGGACACGAAGGAAAGCAAGAACAATAATTGAACCGCCAAGGCCGCCAAGAAAATCGAAGACAATCAAGACACAGGCGAACAAAGATAGGCACGCAAAAAAAAGCGGGACGCATACCTTATCCAAACAAAGTGTGCGTCCCGTTGCTACCGGGACTGTTAGCTGAGAGCATTCGCCTCGCGCGCAGCCCTGTAGTAGGTTTGATACGACTGATGGTGCTCCGCTGCCGTGAGTCGAGCGTTCGGCCGGGCCCAGGTAGCGGACAATGGCAATACCTTGAAGGAGCCGACGATGGGACAGATCACGATGGCGCGGGCGCTCGCCAAGCTGCTCGAGAAGATGGGAACGCCGGTCGTGTTCGGCGTGAACGGCCACGGCAACTGGGCATTGCTTGACCAGCTGGTGCACGAGACGAAGATCCGCGGTGTGCCGGCGCGCGTCGAGGACCAGGCGGTGCAGATGGCGGATGGCTGGTGGCGCGTGCGGCGCAGCGGGCCGCTGCCAATTGTTACCACGAGCGTCGGCCCGGGCAACATGAACATCGTGCCCGCCGTGGCCACCGCGTTCTACGAATCGGTCGGCATGGTGGTGATCGCCAGCTCGGGCGCGACGCACTGGTTCGACCGCGGCGGCATCGAGGAAGCCTACCGCAACGGCCCCGAGGACTGGACCGCCGTGCTGAAGCCCATCACCAAGCGGGCGCTCATGGTGACGCGGCCGGACAACGCGCTCGACATGTTCCTCCGCGCCTACCAGGTCGCGATCTCCGGCCGTCCCGGCCCGGTCGTGATCCAGATTCCTTTCGACATCCAGAACACGTTGATTTCCGACAAGCTGCCGGACCCGAAGCCGTTCATGTACTGGCATCCGCCGTCACCCGATCCCGAAGGCGTGAAGAAAGCAGTCGCGCTGCTGAAAACGGCGAAGCGCCCGTTTATCGCGGTGGGCAGCGGTATCGCCAACTCACGCGCCTGGGACGAGCTGCTCGCGTTCGCGGAAGCCGCGGGCATCCCGGTCGCGACGACCGCGACCGGCAAGGGCGCTTTTCCTGAAGGCCACCGCCTCTCGGTCGGCTGCATCGGCCGCGCCGGCACGGGCCATGGCAATGCGGCCGGGCGGCGCGCCGACCTCGTGATCGGCGTCGGCACGCATTTCACCGACATCGACACCGGCGGCTGGACGCTGTTTGACATCCCGGCGCGCACGAAGCTCATCCATCTCGACATCGATTCCACCGAGCTGGGCCGCGCGTATCCGACCGCGGTCGCGCTGACCTGCGACGCGCGACTCGGGCTCAAGGCGCTGACGGAAGGCGCGCGCAAGGCGGGGGTGAAAGAGCAGGGCGCCTGGCTGAAGGAGATCGCCGCCGAAAGGAAGTCCTGGGAAGCCTCGGTGGCCGACCAGCGCAAGTCGAATATCGCGCCGCTGCATTACGCCCGAATCTGCAACGACACCGGCGAGGTGGTGGCGAAGGTGGATCCGAAGATGCCGGTGTTCTTCGACACCGGACATTTGCTTTCCTTCGCGCCGCCGTTCATGAAGGCTTCCTCGCGCAACGTCGCGCACAACGGGTTTTTCCACCGCATGGGCTGGAGCACGTCGGCCATCGTCGGCGCGAGCATTGCGGCAGGCAACAAGCCGGCACTGGCGCTGCTCGGCGACGGTTCGTTCCTGATGGGCGGCACCGCGGTCGCGACAGCGGTCGAGCAGAACCTCCCGGTCACGTGGGTGGTGCTGAACAACCGCTCGCTGCAGATCGAGCGCGAGCTGATGTTCCGGCTCTACGGCCGCGAGGCGTTCTGCGATTACCGCAGAAAGGGGCAGAAGGGCCTGTGGAATCCCGACCTGTGCCAGTGGGCGGAGTCCATGGGCGCGAATTCGATCCACATCACGAAGGCCGACCAGTACGCGCCCGCACTGCGCCGCGCGCTGGCCTCGCGCAAGCCGACCGTCATCGTGGTGGAGGTGTCGCTCGACATCAAGGGCTACCGCTCGCTCTGGTATCCGTATCCCAACAATTTTCACCAGACCTGGGCGCCGGGGCCGCTTCCCGAGGCGAGCCCGGCGCCGGTGAAGAAGAAAAGCTAATCCGGCCGGGGCCCGCAATCATGTCCGATCCAGTCATGCAGCTGAAGGACGCGGCGAACGCCGCCTGCCTGCGCAAGTGGTTCGGACTGATGATGCAGAGCCAGGACGACCTCGCGGTGCTGATGACCGTGGAGCAGGGCAAGCCCCTGACCGAGTCGAAGGGCGAGGTCGCCGCCGGCGCGTCGTACGTCGAGTGGGCGGCGGCGCAAGCCTATCCGGTCCGGCCGGTGCAGCTCATCGTGCCATTTGCCGCCACGGGGGCGACCTGACGCTCAAAAGAGATACGGCATCATTTTCTTGGCAGCTTGGCGGTTCAATTATTTCTTGGGTTTCCTTCGTGTCTCGGCTTTTAACGCGCTAGCGCCAGCCAGGCGTCGTGCCGCACCCGCGCGACGATTTCGAAGTCTTTCCCCAACGGCCTGACCACCGCCGCTTCGCCCTCGGCGAGATAGGGCGCGCCGGCGGTGGCGTAGAACGGGTTGCCGTGGCTGGCGATCACCAGGTTCGCCCCGGGCTTGGGCGGCGTTGAAAACAGCTTGCGCAGCCCCGCGTAGCGATCAGCGCCGTCGGGAGCGGACGGCCCGCCGCGCACCGCGTTTTCCGGCTCCGCGCGACCGAAAGTCAGCATCGCCGTTTCCATGGTGCGGCAGCGGGCGCTGGCCAGCACGCTGCCTACCGGTATCTTCAGTTCCCTCAACGCCGCGCCAATGCTGCGCGCCTCGTCGCGGCCTTTGTCGGTCAGCGGGCGCTGGTTGTCGCAGTCGTCATCACTGCGGGATTTCACATCGTCGCGGGAGAAGTCGGTCGAGGTATGGCGGAAGTAAATGACGTAGCCGCCCTTGCGCAGTTCCGCGAGCAACTCCGGGCCGGAGATCGATTTCACCGGCAGCGCGCTGCGCCCGGCGGCGGGCGGCGGTACGCCCTGGAACTGCTGCGCGGCAGCCGTTTGCATCAGAGCCCACGAAATGAAAGCGAGCGCAGCCGCGCGCAGCGTCGTGTATCCTGAGGTGCGAATCACTTGCTGATTTTATGCCATCCCGCACGATCAAGGATTGGGGCCTGCTCGCTGCGCTCGTCGCGCTGTGGGGCTCGAACTTCATGTTCGTGAAAATCGGCGTGGAATCCGTGCCGCCCGCGACGCTCGTCGCCTCGCGGCTCGTGATCGGCGCCTTCATCCTCGTTGTGGTGGTGAGGGCGATGGGCCATACCTTCCCGCCGCTGGGGCGGGCCTGGGCTCCATATGTCGTGCTCGCCTTCGTCGGTAATTGCCTGCCGTTCTGGTTCATCACGACCGGACAGAAGTCCATCGACAGCGCGCTCGCCGGCATCCTGATGGCCATCATGCCGCTAGCGACACTGCTGCTCGCGCATTTCTTCGTGACTGGCGAAAGCATGACCCGCAACCGCGTCGCCGGTTTCCTGCTCGGTTTCGCGGGGATTGTCGTGCTGATGGGGCCGGCCACGCTCGCCGGCCTGGGGGGTTCGCCGCTGCAGGTTCTGGCCCAGCTTTCGGTGCTGGCGGGCGCGCTCTGCTACGCGGTAAACGGCATCATGATCCGCGTGATGCTCAAGGGCGACGTCATGGTCGCCTCCGCTGCCATCATCGCGGCCGCCGCAGTGATGAGCGTGCCGGTCGCGCTGGTGGTGGACCAGCCGTGGCGGCTGTCCCCGTCCGCGGATGCGGTCTGGATCCTGCTCTGGATCGGCATCGGGCCAACGGCGATTGCGACCCTGGTGCATTTGAAGCTTATCGGGTCGGCGGGTCCTACCTTCATGTCGCTCATCAATTACTGCATCCCGGTGGTCGCTACCTTCTTCGGCGTGGCGCTCCTGGGCGAGGAGCCGGGCGCCAATGCCTACACTGGACTTGTGCTAATCCTCGCCGGCATCGCGCTGAGCCAGCTTCGCCGCTCGGCTAGCGGGCATTAAGTGATACGAATTCCCGCACTGCGGGTGTTGACTCTTATCGCCTATCACCCGTCACCTATCACGCAGTACCCTCAAGCCGTCCATTCCTTGAAAACGACCGTCCGCGCCCCCATGTTTGGCAAATGTGAGCTTATTCACGGTCAACCGTGAACGGAGGCGCCCCGGGTGTGTCATCTGTACTGGGCGGCGGGCGTTGTATTTGGATAGGATGCAGGCATGGCGATGAACATCATTTACGCAAGCGACAACTACTACGTGGTGGAATATCCCGCGCAGCACGGCTACGAGCTGGTGGACAAGCGCAGCCAGCGCGGGACGTTCTTCCAGGGTGACGTCGCGGAACGGTTCGTGCAATCGCTGCAGGCGGCCGCGGCCGAGGATGCGTCGGTCGAACGCGTGGACGACTTTCTCGAAAGCTTCGACATCCTGCTCGACCAGCCGCTGGTCCTCCACTAGCTGCCCAACGGCGTGGGTCGTGATTCGACTCGCGCCTCCGCGTAGTCCTGTCTCACACCAGGGCGGCGAGAATCTCCTCCATCCGCCGCACCGGCAATGAGAAGTGCCCCTCATCGGCATAGAACCTGGCGCGGCATCCCGGTATAGCCGCGGCCAGGCGCTTCCCCATCGCAATGGGCACCGTAGTGTCCTGCTCGCCGTGCCACAGATGGCAGGGAACGCGTATGGATTGCGCTGCGGTTTCCCAGGGTTTCGCGTAAAGCGTCAAATCGTACGCTGGGCCGCGGCCGCCTTGGCGAAATGCCTCGCGGCAAGAGTCGGCAAACCTGTCGAATATCCCGGGATGGGACAACACTTCCCGGTCTGCCGGCGGTAGTTGGGAAGCGAGCATCCTGAACACCAGCCCGGGATTGTTCCGGAGCACCGGGGCGAGCATGCGGTTGAACAACTGCGACAGCGCCGGGGTATGGCGGGCGGCTGCGAGCGATAAGCGCGCGAAGGGATTCATCCGCGAGATATCTTCACGAATGTGAGTTTGCCCAAGGCCGCAGGCGATGCCCACGGCAGTGATGCGCTCGGAAAGTGTTACGGCGCAGGCGACCGCGTAGGGGCCGCCTCCCGAAATTCCCAGCACCGCGAATTTCCGTAACGACAAGGCGTCGGCGAGTTCGAGCAGGTCGCGCGGCCAATCGGATATGTGACGGTTCGCGTGAAAGACGGAGAGACCATAACCCGGACGGTCCGCCGCGATCAACCGCACATTCAGTCGCACGGCGGCTTCGTGCCCGAGGTGCCCGTCCAGACGAGAGGCAGGAAATCCGTGGCAGTAGAGAACCGGGTGGCCGTTCGGTACTCCGAACTCGGCGTAGCCGAGCCGCCGCCCGTCGCGCAGTGTTAACAGTTTGCTGTGAGAGGCATGGATTGCAGGCCGCGAATGGGGTTTTGGGTTAACGTCGTTACTCATCACCCATCATCCCTTACCGGTTGCGCATCAATCGAGGCGAGACCACCCCGGCTGGTCGCGGTCAAGCATGCGCTTCACCGCCGCGAAGTGCAGTTCGGTCTGCTCGCTGTCCTGCGCCATCTGCCCGGCGGTCAGTCCGGCAATCCGTTCGGGCACGATGCGCAGCGGCTTGCCGGTGCCCATTGCCAGCACCTGAAGCATGCACGCGCGCTCGAGGTAGTAGAGATCGTCGAAGGCCGCCGCGACCGTCGGCCCGCACACGATCACGCCGTGGTTGGCGAGGAACAGCACGTCGGCTTCCTTCCCCATGGAGCACATGCGTTCGCCCTCCGCCTCGTCCAACGCGAGGCCGTTGTAATGGTCGTCGTAGGCGACGCGCCCATGGAACTTGAGCGAATTCTGGCTTGCCCATTCCAGGCGCCCGTCGTGCACCACCGTGAGTGCGGTGGCATAAGGCATGTGGGTGTGCAGAACGCACTTCGCGGAAGGCTTCGAGCGGTGCATGGCGCCGTGAATGAAGAAGGCGGTGGGCTCGACTCCGTGACGGCCTTCCACCTTGCGCCCGGCGGCATCCACCACCACCAGGTCGCCCGGCGTGACTTCCGACCAGTGCAGTCCCCGAGGATTGATCAGGAAATGTTCGGAGCGGCCCGGAATTTCCAGGCTGAAGTGATTGCAGATTCCCTCGCCGAGTCCGAGCCGGTCCGCCCAGCGCAGCGCAGCCGCGAGATCGATCCGCGCTTGAACTTCACGTTCCGGGTTCCGAGTCCCGGGTTTCGAGTTCTGGCTCACGCCTTGCGTCTCCCGCCCCGAGAGCTGCTCAGTCGACCGTTACGCCGGCGGCCTTCGCGACCTTGGCCCACTTCTCCGCTTCACGCTTTACGAAAGCCGTGAATTCTTCCGGCGGCATGCCCGATGCCAGCGCACCCTGCGCCAGGAATTTCTCCCGGGTATCGGGCGCCTTCAACATCGTGGCCAGCTCCTGGTAGATCCTCGCAACGATCTCGCGCGAGGTGCCGGCGGGCATCACCACGCCTTGCCACGAGCTGCCGTCGTAACCTTTCACTCCGCCTTCCTCGACCGTTTGCAGGTCGGGCATGGGCGGGAACCGCTCTTTGGTCGAGATCGCGATCGGCTTCAACTTTCCATCCTTGACCTGCGGCAGCACGGTGACCGCGGTGTTGAACGCGAGCTGGATCTGGCCGGAGATCTGGTCGATCACCGACTGCGCCTGGCCCTTGTATGGCACGTGCACCATGTTCACTCCCGCCAGGTACTTGAACATCTCCATCAGCATGTGGGGGCTCGTTCCGTTGCCGGTGGAGGAATAAATGATCCGTCCGGGACGCGATTTGGCGATCGCGATCACTTCCTTCACGTTCTTCGCCGGGAAGGAAGGGTGGGTCGTCAACAGGCTGGGCAGTGCCGCCATCAACGTGATGTAGCTGAAATCCCTTGAGAGGTCGTAACCGAGCTTGCGGTAGATGCCGGGGGAGATGCTTTGCGCCACGGTCATCATGCACACGGTGTAGCCGTCAGGCGCGGACTTGGCGCACTGCTCGAAACCGATGTTGCCGCCGGCGCCGCCGCGGTTGTCCGCGATCACCTGCACGCCCAGGCCCCGGGTCAGGCGGTCTGCCGCCATGCGGCCCATGAGGTCGGTTGGCCCGCCGGGCGGGAACGGGATGATCATGCGCAGCGGCTTGACGGGATAGGCCTGCGCCAGCGCGAACGATGGAGAGAGGATCGTCGAGCAAGCAAGCGTCAACAGGCAGCGAATGACGATCATGGTGTAATTCCCCCGAAATTTCATGGTGCAGATATTCTGCCCCACCTCTTGCGCCAGGCGGATCGATTCACGACTCACGATTCACGCAGTTACTTGCTGTGGCCGATGGCCCGCGAGATGCTCTCCGCGGTCCGCCGGACCTGGGCGGACCAGCTCTTGTCGAGACGATCGGAGGGAGCGGAGACCGACAGGCCGGCGACCAGCCTGCCCTCGTCGTTGAAGATGCCGGCCCCGATGCAGGAGACGCCTTTCTCGGCCTCCTCGTCGTCGAAGGCGTAGCCCTGGCGGCGGATCTTTTCAAGCTCCCTGGCGAGGCTGTCCGGGGCGGTCATAGTGTTGTCGGTGTATCTCGGCAGTCCGGTGCGCTGCGCGTATTCGGCACATTTTTCCGGACCGTCCTCGGCCAGGAACAGCTTTCCCACCGCGGTGATGTGCAATGGCGCGCGCGCGCCGATGATCTGCACCACCCGCATCATCGAGCTGTTGCCCGAAGTGCGCTCGATGTACACCACCTCGTCGTCGTGGCGCACCGACAGGTTGACGGTCTCGCCTAACTCCTGGTGCAGCTGCTGCATGTGGGGCAGGGCCTCCTGGCGCACGCTGATGCGGGATTTGACCAGGCTGCCCAGCTCCAGCAGCCGGATACCGAGCCGATAGGTGCCGGGCTCGATACGGTCCACCAGCCGGTTATCCACCATGACCGAGAGGATGCGGTGCGCGGTGGAGGGGTGCAGGCGGGTTTCGGTGGCTAGCTGCTTCAGGTTAACCGGGGTGGCGTGCAGGGCAAGGGCGTCCAGCAGGCTCATCATGCGTTCGATGACCTGGATCGAGGACTTGGCAGCTTTCTGTGCCACGGCAATGACTTGTTTGAACTTTCTCGATCGATTTTATATGCTGAAATCGGCAGCGACAACCTAAACCACCCCTTTCCGGGCCACTTCTAGAGCACCGCGCAGGTATCGCCAGTAATACATTGTTTTTGCTATAATATGAGGCTCCCCCGCTTGATTTGCATGGTACGTATCATGGCAAAAACACTTCTATTGGCACGCAGCCGCAATGGCAACGGTCGCAATGGCCACGCCCGAAACGGGAATGGCAGCAGTAAAAACGGCAACGGCAGCGGCAAAAACGGCAACGGCCGAACGGTTACGTTGGCGGACCACGCGAAGCAGGAAGTCAAAAACTACATGACGCCGCTAGGTTACTCCCGGCTCAAGGCCGAACTCACGAAACTCCTCGACAGCGAGCGTCCCGACCTCGTCAAGACCATTTCCTGGGCCGCCTCCAACGGCGACCGCTCCGAAAACGGCGACTACATCTACGGCAAGAAGCGGCTGCGGGAGATCGACCACCGCATCCACTATCTCAACAAGCGCCTCGACAGCGCCGAGGTGGTGGACCCGGCCAAGCGCGGTGAATCCGACCAGATCTATTTCGGCGCGACCGTCACCTATGCCTATGTGCGGGGCGGGAAAGATGAGCGCATCGTCACCATCGTGGGCGTGGATGAGGTGGATACCAAGCGCGGCCAGGTGAGCTGGCTCTCGCCCATTGCCCGGGCATTGTTGAAGCGGCGCTCCGGCGATATCGTCACCCTTGCCACCCCCTCCGGCGAGGCCGAAATCGAGATCATCGGCGTGCGCTACCGGGCGACTGCCTGAGGGCTTGAACACAGTGAACAGAAAAGGGGGCTACGCCCCCTTTTTTATTTCCCGTTGTGGGTGCTAAAGAGCCACCCGTTGCTGCGCGACGGGTGCCCCGATAACATTAGTTAAATCCGGATGCAGTGCACCGGTTTAACTCCGCGCGTTCGAACGGACAGCCATGCTGCCGTTCAACGCTCGGCCCGTCCGATAGCGCTATGGGGGCGCAATCAACCGTGACCGTCTCGTTTTTCACTGCTGCCCTCTCATCCTGGCGCGCCACGCACGTCGCCGTTCCCGCGCTGCGTGACGACGACATACCGCCGGACGCGGTGGTGAAGCTCTCCATCAAGGCGGTGGCGAATGCAAGAACCGCCGAGAACCTGGGCGCCGAGCGCGAAGGCACCGGGGTGGTGTTCGGCGAGAAGGGCCTGATACTCACCATCGGCTACCTCATACTCGAGGCGGGCTCCATCCTGATCGTGGCCGGCGACGGGCGCGTCTACCCGGCAAGCGTGATCGGCTACGACCATGCCACGGGTTTCGGGGTGCTGCGCGCCGGGATTGATAGCCGGCCGCTCGAGCTGGGCAGTTCCGCCGGGGTGCGCGAGCTGGCCACCATGCTCGTCGCTGCCCACGGCGCAGCCGGGGGCGCCTCGCGCGCTTGCGTGGTATCGCGGCGCCGCTTCACCGGCTGGTGGGAGTACATGATCGAGGGCGGGATCTTCACTTCGCCGCCGCGTTTCGAGCATAGCGGCGCGGGCCTGCTCGACGCGGACGGCAAACTGGTTGGCATCGGATCGCTCTGGGTGAGCGATGCGCTGGAGGCCGGGGCTGCCTTTCCCGGCAACATGTTCATTCCCGTCGATCTGCTGAAACCGATGCTCGATGAGCTTCTTTCGACCGGCCGCAGCCGCGCGCCGGCGCGTCCCTGGCTCGGCGTCTATTCCGAGGAGATCCAGGGGCACGTGGTCGTGACGCGAGTGCTGCCCGAGTCGCCCGCGGCGATTGCGGGTCTCGCCCGCGGCGACATCATTCTCGGGGTGGGAGGCGAGGCAGTCGGGCGCCAGAGCGAGTTTTATCAAAGGCTGTGGGCGAGCGGGGAAGCCGGTGCGTCCGTCACCCTGCATGTGCTGCACAAGCGGACGGTGCGCCAGCTTTCGGTGCGGACGATGGACCGGATGGCGTTCCTGCGCCCCTGGCAGGCTTAGGCGCGCTTCGGGTGACAGCCGATACCGCACAAGCCCTGCTCGACCGCGCGTGCGCGGCGCACGAGCGAGGCCAGCTGCCGCAAGCCGAGGAACTCTACCGGGCGGCGCTGGCCGCGCGCTCGGATTGCGTCGAAGCGCTGCTCGGTCTCGGCATTCTCCTGCGCAATGCCGCGCGGCTCGAGGAAGCCAGGGAATGCCTTGCGAAATGCGCCGTGCTCGCGCCGCAGCCGTCGTCTGCCTGGCTCGAGCTCGGGCTCACGCAAGTCGCATTGAACGATCGCGAAGGCGCCCTCCATGCCTTCGCTTCCGCCGCGCGCTCGGATCCTGCGCTCGTCGGCGCGCACGTGAATCTCGGCCTGACGCTCGCCGAGCTCAATCGTCCCGTGCCGGCGCTGACTGCGCTCACCGCGGCGCTTGCGCTAAAGCCGGGAGATGCGCAGATCCTCAGAACCTATGCGCTGATCGCGCTCGACGCGGGCAAGCCGGACGAAGCGCTCGAGGCCGCGGAACGCGCCGCAGCCGGGCTCGATGCGCCTACGGCCGCCGGCCTGTTGGGACTCACCAACCTTTGCGCGCGCCGCTACGACCGCGCGGAGCGCGAGTTCAGGCGCGCGCTCGAAGCGGCGCCGGACGCGCCCGAGCTTGCGGTGAGCCTGGGCGCGACGATGGAAGGGGCGGGCCGTTTCGATGAGGCCATCGGGCATTACCGCGCCTACCTGGTGCGCCAGCCCGAACAGCATCACGCCCGGTTCATGCTCGCATTGCTGCTTCTCGGCAAGGGTGAATTCGAAGAGGGGTGGGTGCAATATGCGGCCCGTCCCTCGGCTCGCGAGCAGCGCAAGAGCCTCGCCCCCGCCGTTGAAGCACGGGCGCTCACCGGCAAGCGCGTGCTGGTGTTGACCGAGCAGGGCATTGGCGACGAGGTTTTTTTCCTCCGCTATGTGCCGTTGCTGCGCCAACTGGCGCAGCCCGAGGCGATCGTCTACGACGCCTCGCCCAAGTTCCGCAGCGTTGCGGGCCGCATCGAGGCGCTCGACGGCGTAAGCGCCCAGGGCATGATGCCGTGGTGGGCCGGGCCAAAAGTGTTGCTGGCCGATTTGCCGATGCTGTGCCGCGGCGCGGGGCAACCGGGCGCCTTGCCGCCCCCGTTGCGCATCGCGGCGCTGCCCGAGCGGCTGGCGCAATGGCGTGCCGCGCTCACGGCATTCGGGCCGGGCCCCTATATCGCGGTGAACTGGCGGGGCGGGCAGGCGGTGAGAAACCCGGGGCAGGTCCAGTGGTTCAGCCAGCTCCAGGTCAAGTGGATAGAGCCGAAGCTCCTGGGCGGGGCGTTGAAAGGCTGGCCAGGCACCGTGGTGTCCGTGCAGCAGCTACCGGATGCGGCGGATTTCGAGGCGCTCCGCAGCGCCCTGGGAGCGAATGTCTTCGACGCCGCGCGTGCCAACGATGATATCGAGGACCTGCTCGCGTTGCTCGCCTGTGTGGACGAGCAGGTCGGTGTCAGCACCACCAGCGTGCACCTGCGCGGCGCCGTCGATCGTTCCGCGCGCATATTGGTGCAGTACCCGCCAGAGTGGCGCTGGATGCAAAGCGGGGAGGAATCCGCCTGGTATCCCGGGTTTAGCTTGTACCGCCAGAACGGCGATCTTGACTGGTCCGGGGCGCTGGCGCGGCTGCGTCGGGACCTCGGATTGCAGGAGCGGGGATGAGGGCCGCGATGCGGGATACGGAATATGGGATGCGGGATGCGAGATGCGGGATGCGGGATGCGGGATGCGGGATGCGGGATGCGGGATGCGAGATGCGGGATGCGGGATGCGAGATGGGGGATGAGTTAGATACTTCCGCGTCTTTTTTTTCACCTTAGGGAGCAACATGAGCAACATGAGAATCATGATCCTGGCGGCGGGGCTTGCGCTCGCTGCGATGCAGGTTGCGGCGCAGGACTATCCCTCGCGGCCGATCCAGTTCGTGATCCCGTTTGCGGCGGGCGGGGACTCGGACCTTTCCGGCCGCAACGTGGCGCAGACCGCTTCGAAGTACCTCAACAACACGCCGATCGTGGCGGTCAACCGCGTCGGCGCCTCGGGCGCGATCGGGGCGACCCTGGTGAGGAATGCCGCACCCGATGGCTATACCCTGCTGGTTGCGCGCATTGCGACGCACGCGATCCTGCCGGCCCTCGAGTCGAAGCTCGCCTATAAGTGGAACGAGTTCACGATGCTCTCGATGATCGAGCTCAATCCGTACACCTGCTTCGTGAGGAGCGACTCGCCGCACAAGACGGCTGCGGAGCTGATCGCGGTGATCCGGAAGAATCCGGGCAAGTTGAATTTCGCCACTGCCGGGATTGCCACCAGCCAGAACATGGCGGCGCAATACCTGATGACGGTCGCGGGACTGACGAAGGACCACGCGGTCGGCATTCATTACAAGGGCGGGGGGGAGGTCACCACCGCGGTGCTGGGCGGACAAGTGGATTTCGCCTGCAACAACGCGCCCACCGTGATCCCGCAGGCGAAAGCGGGCAGGCTGCGCACGCTGTTCGTCTCGCCGGTGCGGATAGCGGATCTTCCCGATGTGCCGAGCGCGCGCGAGGCGGGCTACCCGGACATGGAAAAGATCGTCGGCTGGACCGCGCTCATGGGCCCGGGAAAGTTGCCCAAGGCAATCGTCAGCCGTTGGACCGAAGTATTTGCGCGGCTTGCGAAGGATCCTGACTGGCAGGCCGGCAATGCCCGGATCGGCGGCGTCCCAGCAATCCGCTCGCCGGCCGAGACCGAGCAGTACGTCCGCGAGCAGTACGAGCTCTACAGCAAGCTGGTCACCGCGCTCGGCATACGCCAGTAAGCGGCGCTACCTTCAAAAGCAGAAGGCAACGTAATCGCTAGCTAACAGTTTGTTAAGAATCGCCATGCCGGCGAAAGCCGGCATCCAGTAAGGCTTGATTCGCCTGATGTGTGTTTTCTAGACACCGGCTTTCGCCGGCGTGACGAGCTGTTTTTCAACAAACAGTTAGCGGTTTTTTCCCTTCATCCTTCCGCCTTCATCCTTCGTTCTTCGAGCCGGGCGAATGATACTGCCCGGCGTGTAGTCGTCCGGCGCGCCGGGCGGGATCGGCGGGTGCGCCTTCAGGCTTTCCTGGAATTCGTGGATCAGCACGCGCAGCGGCCGGCGCACCCAGCTGTGCTGATTGCCGATGTCGGTTTCCTCCTTGGGATCCTGCACGACGTTGAAGATCCACGGCGTCTCGAGGTGATTGGGGCCCGCGTTGGGCTCGGGTTCCCATACTACGTGCATCTTCCAGTCGCGCCACTTGGCGGCGCGCAGCTCCTGCTTGATGTAATAGACGAAGCCTTCGCGGTTCGACTTTGGCTGCTTGCCGCGCAAGAAATCGAGCTGGTCGACCCCGTCGATCGGCCGGTCCGCCGGAAGTTTCGCGCCGACGACGCGCGCGAGCGTGGAATAGAGATCGGTGACCTGAACGATTTCGTTCGACACGCGCCCCGCCGGGACCTGGCCCGGCCAGCGGATCATGAACGGCGCGCGCAATCCCCCTTCCATCGATGTGTGGTAGGTGCCGGACCAGGGCCCGGCTGTTCCTCGCCAGGGCCGGCGGAACTCGGGGCCGTTGTCGCTCGCGAAAATGACGAGCGTGTTGTCCGCGATCTTCAGCGAGGCAATCTCGTCCAGGAGCTGCCCGACGCGGTAATCCATCTCGACCATCGAATCGGCGAAATCGCCCGCGCCGGTCTTGCCGCTGAAATTGCGGTGCGGGAGCGTCGGGTAGTGCAGTTGCGTCAGCGGCACGTAAGCGAAAAAAGGCTTCCTGGCTTTTACCTTCCTGCGCATGAAGTCCCTCGCCCTCGCCGTGAGGTCCGAGTCGATGCGGCGGCGCATCTGCAGGTCGTAGATCGCGACGTTCTTCGCGCGCCTGCCTTTGCGGCCTTCCATGACGTAGGGCAGGGGAACCGCCTCGGAGTCATAGCCGGGCGAACTCGTGAACATGCTCTCGTTGGTGGTGCGCGGGATGCCGTACCAATCGTCGAATCCGCGGTCCTTGGGATAGCGCCCCTCGCGGTCGCCGAGGTGCCACTTGCCGAAGCATGCGGTCGCGTAGCCCCGCCCGGAAATCAGCTGCGCGAGCGTGACTTCCCACGGAATGATGCCCTGCGGCAATCCGGCGGGAACCGCCTGGATTGCGCCGGTGCGGATCGGGTGCCGGCCCGTCATCAAGGCGGAACGCGTCGGCACGCAGTCGCTCTCGACGTTGAAATTGGTGAGCCGCAGTCCTTCCGACGCCAGTTTGTCGATGCGCGGCGTCGGCGCGCCACGCAGAGCCCCGCCGCCATAACAGCCCAACTCGCCCCAGCCGAGGTTGTCGGCGAGGATCAGAACAATATTAGGCGGAGGTGGTTTTCGTTGTTGCGCCATGCGGCCACAGTGGCGAGGGGGTTGGCCTGCATCCTAGCACGGCGCAGGCGGCCTTTCTGCGATAATGGTTTCGGAAGGAGGAAGCACGATGAAAAAATTCGCTCTCGCTGTGTTGGTTTGTGGACTGTGTTCCGCGGCGTTCGCGCAGAGCTGGCCGACGCGGCCGATTCGGGTGCTGGTCGGTTTTGCGCCAGGCGGGACGGCGGACTTATCCGCGCGGATGGTGAGCGAAATCGTGTCGAAGGAGCTCGGGCAGACGGTAGTTATCGAGAACCGGCCCGGAGGAGCGGGAAGCATCGCCATCGAGACGCTCATCCGCGGCGCCACGGATACACACACCATCGTCGTCGGGTCCGACTCGTCCTTTTATCAGCCGGTGTTGAGACCATCGCTGTCCTATCGGGCCGAACGTGATCTGCGCCCGGTCACGATCCTGACCAACCAGCCGATCGTGATCGCGGTTCATCCCGCACCCGGGTGGAATTCAATCGCCGACCTTTTGAAGGCGGCCAGGGCCCGGCCCGGGGAAATCTCATATGCGTTGTCATCCGCGACCGGCACCCAGGCCGTTGCCGCCGGCGTGTTCTT
>CAZFRR010000177.1:0-3454 GCA_964521405.1 uncultured Streptomycetaceae bacterium
ACGCTGTTCTTCACCGCGGCGAACATCGTGATGGCGCTCAAGCTCTACCCGCAGCAGCCGGTCGACCCGATGAAGGATTTCCGGCCGGTCTCGCTGCTCGTGAAGGAGCCGAGCCTCCTGGTCGTGCACCCGTCGCTGCCGGCGAGGACCGTGAAGGAGCTGATCGCGCTCGGCAGGGCGAATCCCGGCAAGATCAATTACGGCGGCGGACACGGCACCTCGTCGCACCTCAACACCGAGCTCTTCAAATACCTGGCGAAGGTCAGCTTCACGCAGGTGCCGTACGCGGGGGGGACGGGTCCCGCCGTGATCGGGGCGCTGATAGGCGAGGCGCCGGTGCTGATATCGCCGATTTCGGCGGTGGTACCCCACGTGAACAGCAAGCGCCTGCGCGCGCTCGCGATTACCCTGCCCGAGCGCTCGGCAGCGCTGCCGGACATTCCGGCCATCGCGGAGAACCTGCCCGGCTATGCGGCGTTCCAATGGTATGGCGTGCTGGCACCGGCCGGCACACCGCAGGAGATCATCAACCGGCTGAACGAGGAGCTGGGGCGCGTGATGCAGTCGCAGGACCTCAAATCGCGCATCGCGGGCGAAGGCTCAATTTCGATGAGCAGCACGCCGCAGGAGTTCGCGACGCACATGCGCGAAGAAGCAGTGAAATGGGCTAAGGTGGTGGAAGTCTCGGGCGCGAAGCCCAACTAGCGCCGCGCACGAGGGAGCAAATCGCACATGCTGAAGCTCTGGGGCCGCCCGACGTCCGGACGCACCCAAAAGGTGCTGTGGACGCTCGAGGAGATCGGGCTCAAGTTCGAATTCATCCTCGCCAGCGCGACCATGGGCCCCGGTGGGCACGTGTCGAAGGGCAACGAGCCGTTCGGCGTCGTGAACACACCGGAGTACCGCGCGAAGAATCCGAACGGGCGCGTGCCGACGATAGACGACGAGGGCTTCGTGCTGTGGGAGTCGAATTCCATCGTCCGCTACCTCGCAATGCAGTACGCGCCCGACCTCCTCTACGGCAACGACATCCGCACCTTCGCCTCGGCGAGCCGCTGGCTCGACTGGGAGAACAACGAACTCCTGCCGCCGCAGCACGAGATGGTGATGCACCTCATCCGCCTGCCCGAGGCCGAGCGCGACCCGCACGAGCTCACGAAGGCGCGGCAGGACTTCCGCAAGCGGATCGCCATCGCGGAGGAGCAGCTCGGCCGCACGCGCTACATCTGCGGCGAGCGCTTCACCTACGGGGACATCCCGCTCGGCATCCGCGTGCACCGCTGGCACGTGCTCGGCCTCGCGGAAGGCTCGTTCCCGAACATCGCGCGCTGGTACGCGGAGATCGTTTCCCGACCGGCGTTCAAGGTATGGACGGCGGACCCCGCCAACCATCTCGAAGGATGAGGACCGCGCCCGGTGGCGCGGGTTGTGTTAGCTTCGACCATGCAGATCTTGCGACGTAACGAGGAGACAGTCATGCATCTCGCCAGAGCACTCATCGCGCTTTTGGTTCTGTTCCTGCCGGCGCAGGCGGTCGACGCGCAGGCCTATCCGGTCAAGCCGGTGCGGCTCATCTCGCCGTTCCCGCCCGG
Organism: uncultured Streptomycetaceae bacterium; assembly: GCA_964521405.1. GTDB lineage: Bacteria > Pseudomonadota > Gammaproteobacteria > Burkholderiales > SG8-41 > SG8-41. The sequence continues at coordinate 1,593 of CAZFRR010000177.1, forward strand.
CGGCGGCACCGACGCCGTCGCGCGCGTCATCGCCACCGCGCTCAGCGAGCAGCTCGGCCAGCAGGTCATCGTGGACTCCCGCGGCGGCGCGAGCGGCTCCATCGGGGTCGACCTCGCGGCCAAGTCCGCGCCCGACGGCTACACCATCGTCATGGGCAACGTGATTCCGCTGGCGATGCTGCCCTCGGCGACGAACGTGCCGTACGTGGCGCTGCGCGACTTCAACCCGATCAGCCTGACGGCGCTCACCGACTACACGCTGACCGTGCACCCGTCGCTGCCGGTGCGCAACGTGAAGGAGCTCATCGTGCTCGCGCGCAAGCGTCCCGGCGAGCTCACCTACGCCTCCAGCGGCAACTTCAGCGGCCCGCACCTGTCGGGCGAGCTGCTGAACCTGCTCGCGAAGGTGAAGCTGCTGCACGTGCCGTACAAGGGCACCGGGCCCGCGGCGCTCTCGGTGATGGCCGGCGAGACCACGATGATGTTCGGCACCGGCCCCTCGGTCGTGCCGCACATGAAAACCGGCAAGCTGATCGGGCTCGCCTCCACCGGGACAAAGCGGTCTAGCTCGGACCTGCCGACCTTCGGCGAGTTCCTGCCCGGCTACGAGGTCACGCAGTGGTACGGCCTGCTCGTGCCAACCGGCACGCCGAAGGACATCATCGACCGCCTGCACAAGGAAACGGCGCGCGCAATCGCCAACCCGAAGGTCGCGCAGGTGCTCACGAACCTCGGCACGCAGCCGGCGACCAACACGCCCGACGAGTTTCGCGCGTTCATCAAGTCGGAAGGAGAGAAGTGGGGCAAGGTCATCAAGGCCGCGAAGATCACTGCCGGCTGAGCGGAGCACCGGGCAGGACATGACCGAGGAAGTAGACGAATTCGAGTTCTTCCTCGAGAAGGCGTGGTCGGACGGGCTGCCGGTCGTCACGCCGACCGAGGAGCGGCTCGAGCTGATGCTGCGCGGCACGCGACGCGACCCGGAGGAACTCGTCGGCAACGTGCCGCCAGCGATGGCGGCGGCGACCGTGCGCACCGTCGCGGTCCACGCGCTGATGGCGGGCTGCAAGCCGGAATACCTGCGGGTGGTGCTGGGCGGGCTCAAGCTCATGCTGAGCGAAGAGTTCAATTTGAACGGCGTGCAGGGCACGATGCACGGCGTTGCGCCGCTCATGATCGTGAACGGGCCTTACACGAAAAAAATCGGCCTGCACGGCGGCAACGGCTGTTTCGGGCCCGGTTTCCGCCCCAATGCCTCGATCGGCCGCGCCATCCGGCTCATGTTGATGAACCTGGGCGGCGGCATTCCCGGCGTGGGGTCGGCGACAGTGTTTTCCACTCCGCTGCGCTACACAGCGTGTCTCACCGAGAACGTCGAGCGCAGCCCGTGGGAGACGCTGGCGGTGTCGCGAGGCTACTCGCCGCAGGACGACGTGATCACTTGCGCCATGGTGGAGAGCCCGCGCCTGTGCTACGACGACGTCAGCCAGGAGCCGCAGCGACTGCTCACGGGAATTGCCGACTCGATGGTGGCGATGAGCTCGTGGAACATGCACGTGCGCTCCGACATGGTGGTGGCGATGAGCCCCGAGCAGGCAACGATCTGCGCGAACGGCGGCCTCGCGCGCGCCGACGTGCATAAGACACTGTGCGAGATCGCCGGTCGCCGCGTGCGCGATCTGAAGAACGGCGGCAACTGGCGGCGCGAGCGGGCGTTGAAGATCAACGTCAACCCCGACGACGACGATTGCTTCGTGCCGGCGATCAAGGACCCGCGCGACCTGCACCTCATCGTCGCCGGCGGCTGGGGCCCGTTGACGGCGGTGTGCCACGGCTGGGGCGGGGGCAGCCGCGCGGTGCAT
>CAZFRR010000178.1:0-13062 GCA_964521405.1 uncultured Streptomycetaceae bacterium
AATCGCTCGGCTGCTTCGGAGTGCTGCGTGTCGCAGGGCGCTCGTTCCAGTTGCGGTCGAGCCGCCCCATCGCGAAGCAGGCGGGTCCGCCGCCGTGCGCGATGCACACCTTGAGATCCGGGCACTTCTCCAGGACGCCGCCGCAGATCAGCACCGCGGTCACGATCGCGTCGTCCAGGATTACGCCGAGGCTGTTGAAGAGCCCGTGGCGCGGGACCCGCTGCATCAGGAAGTTGTTCTGCGGCTGCGGATGGTAGAAGAGGACCGCCCCCATGCTCTCGGCGGCCTTGAAGAACGGCAGAAACTTCGGCTCGTCCCACTGGTCGCCGTTCACCTGCGTGTCGAGGGACGCCCCCTTCAGCCCGAGCTTCGTCACCGCGCGTTCCAGCTCGCCGATCGCGGACTTCACATCCTGTACCGGCAGCGTGGCGAACCCGGCGAGGCGCCCGGTGCTCTGGCGGACGGTTGCGCCGATTTCGTCGTTGACATCGCGCGCCAGGGCGAGTCCCTGCGCCGCTTCCAGGTGATAACCGACGAACGGCGTGTGAATGGAGAGCACCTGCACGTCCACTTTCTGCGCGTCCATGTCCTTCAGGCGTTCCTCCACCGTGTAGCGCACCTTGGGCGACGTGAAGCCCGTGCGCATGCCGCCTCCCACCACCGTGCCCATGCCCTCGCCCGCCTCGTGACGAAAGCCGTGCCAATCCCGCTTTGCATCGATGGCCTTCCATAGGGATTCCGGGACGATGTGGGCGTGGATGTCTATCGTTTTCATAAAATTCCTCTCCCTCTCCAATGGACAAACGGGGGGAGGTTAGCATAGCGAAATGGCTGGGGTCGGCCTCAAACGCGTGGATCGTGGGATTCGATAAGAATACACTGGCGCCATACGGACAAGGCTTGGATGACCACCCTTCTCGCGGCCACACTGGTATTCCTGTCATTTTCTTCGGCGGCTTCCTGCTGCTCGCGGGCCTCGGCACCATCCTGATGGATTCTCGCAAGCAGTCCAACCCGGACTGGGCGCGCTTTGCCGCCGTGACGTCCAACATTCCCTTCGCCGCCATCGCGCAGGGCCGCAACCGCAGCGCCTGGGGCGAGATCGGCTGGCTGCGGCCGCTCATCGGGCTTGCGATGTTCGCGGTCTTCTTCGCCGCGCATTCGTGGCTGTTCGGCGCCAGACCGTACTGATGAGGGATGAGGGATGATCCAGCGCTACGCTGTAATGATGAATGCGGAATGATGAATGATGACCCCCGCAGTGCTGGAGTTAACACCAGGTCATCCTCTCGCCTCTCGTCTCCCGTCTCTCGTCTCCCGTCTCTCGCCTTCTTCGCGGCGCGTTGACCTCTCGCCCGGGGTGGCCTAGCCTTTATTCCGTCCCGCCACACCCAGGTGTGATCAAAAAAGTACAGGCCCCCAGCCGGGCGCGCCGAGGGACGGCGCAGGAGGCCCCAAACCGGAGGAGATGAGCCATGCTTTCGAAGTTTTGGATCGCGTTCCTCGCATCAGCGTTGCTGGCCCCCGTTCATTCCGTCTTCGCGCAGGCGTTTCCGGGCAAGGTGGTGCGTATCGTCATCCCGTTCTCGCTGGGCGGGAGCAACGACCTCACCGCGCGCATTCTCCTGCCGCATCTCACGGAGCGCTGGAAGCAGCAGGTCATCATCGATCCGCACGTGGGCGCGGCCTCGACGGTGGGCGCCAACCACGTGGCGAAGAGTGCGCCGGACGGGCACTCGATCCTCTTCACCTCCACGCAGTACGCGTACGCGCCCTCCACTTTCGCGAACCTCCCCTACGATCCGCTGAACGACCTGGTGCCGGTCACGCTCGTCACCGTCTCGCCGCAGATGATCATCGCGCACCCGTCACTGCCGGCGAACAACCCGAAGCAGCTCGTCGCCTTCGCCCGCTCCCACCCCGGGCAGCTCACCATCGGCAACGCCGGGAACCCGCTGCCGACCTACTCCTTCATCACGCTCGCCAAGGTGAAGATGACGACTGTGCCGTACAAGGGCGCCGGGCCGCTCCAGATCGACATCATGGGAGGCCACGTGCCGCTCGGCATGGCCGCGATCAGCTCGTTCATGGCCACGGTGAAGTCCGGCCGCGCGAAAGTCATCGGTGTCTGCTCCCTCGAGCGGACGCCCCTCTACCCCGAGGCGCCGCCCATGGCAGAGGCGGCTCCCGGCTTCGAGGCCGTCGCGTGGTTCGGGATGTTCGTGCCGCGCGGCACTTCGCCCGCCGTGGTCAAGCGGATCCGGGATGACATCGCCGAGGTGGTGCAGATCCCCGACGTGCGCAAGCGCCTGAACGACATCGGCGGCGATCCGAGCGGGATGCCGACGGAGGAATTTGCCAAGATGGTCCGCTCGGAGATCGATAAGTGGAACAAGGTTGCCAAGGCCGCGGGCATCAAGCCGCAATAACAGTAAGGATGAAGGATGAACGTGGAAGGATGACCGTCGCACGCCGCGCGACTAAAACAGGTCCCGACTTCTCGTTGCCTTCAGTCGGTAGCTAATTTCATTCCGACCGGACGTTAGTGAAAGGTCGGGGCTCTTAAACCTTCGCGCGTAGCGGGGGATCATCCTTCCACGTTCATCCTTCATCCTTCCGCTATCCGTCAGGCTAGCGTGGTATGACTGGCACCACCAGCCGCGAGGGCTTGGCTCCGCCCTCGTGAACGGTGTTCGTCGCTTTCGCCTTGATCGTCACGTGCGGCCTGCCCTGGGCCGCGATGATCGAATCGGCGTTGGCGATCTCGAGGCGGATGCGGTGCCCCGCCTTGAAGACGTTGCAGATGGGCCAGATCTCGATTGCGAACTCGTACACCGTACCCGGTTGCATTGGCTCGGCAGCAAGATGCGGATGGTACGGCTTCGCCAGCGTTGAACGCGCGGGATCTGTCTTCCGGTGAGACGCGCGCAGCCAGCCCTTGCACAGTTCGCGCGCCTTGCCGTCCGGCGCTTCATCCGCCACGAACACCAGCCAGTCGACATCGGGCGCCGACGACGAGGCCTGGAGATAGAGGGCCAGTGGGCCGGTCAATTCCGTCTCCTTCGCCAGCGGCTCCGTCCGGTAGACGAGCCGCGGCTCGCCGTGCGCCGCCTCGGGGGAAAGCGGGTCGAACTCGAAGCGCCGCGCCTGCTCGCCGCCCGCCGCATCCAGCAGTTTCCCCTGCAGGCCGATCGCCGGGCCGCCCAGGAAGTATTCGCGCCATTGCGTGCGCTTGAGGGGCCACTCCTGCTCCGGGCGCCAGCGGTCATCGCCGTGGATGTAGAGCTGGATCGGCGGGCCTTCCATGACGCGCGTGTCCATGCCCTTCAGCCAATAGTCGTACCAGCGCAGCATTTCGTAGTGATAGCCGGCCCACGGGCGCAGCGGCCACGCGCGCGGCCCCACCAGCATGCGCTTGGGAATCGCACCCGTGCCGTTGTAGCCGTCGAACGCGCCCTTGAGATGGAGCTCGTTCATGTACCACCCGGAGCCGAAGTAGGCCGGGATCTTCACCTGGTCGAGCCGCGGCGCGGCCGAGCGCTCCTGGTAGAACGGGCCGTCGAACGGATATTTGTGGGTGTACATGATCTCGAGCTGCTGCTTGATGCCCTCCACGTTCGGGTTGCGGCCGGAGCTCATGTTCAGATTCATGACGTAGGCGGTCCAGTGCGTCGTGAAGTTGGTCGCGATTCCGCCGTGGAAGCAGGCATCGCGGTAAAAATCGCACGAGGCGTCGTACGGAAAGATCGCCTTGAGATGCGGGGGCTGCTGCTCGGCCGCGAAGAGCTGGGTGCGGCCCATGTAGGAAATGCCGCTCATGCCGACGTTGCCGTCGCACCACGGCTGCGCCGCGACCCATTCGATGATGTCGTACAAGTCCTGCTGCTCCCGGAAACCAAAAAGGTCGTACAAGCCTTCCGAATCGTTGCTGCCGCGGACGTCGACGATGACATGCGCGTAGCCGCGCGGCACCCAGAACTCGGAGATGCCGGCCTCGTTCTGGCCGAGCGCGATCACGCTGCGCTGTAGCTGGCGCGTGTAAACGGAGGTCGTCACCAGCGCCGGAAACTTGAGCCCTGCGGCGGAGGGCCGCAGGACGTCGGCGGCAAGCCGGATGCCGTCGCGCATCGGAATGCGCGCCTCATGGTCGGCGAAGGTTGCATAGCGCGGCTCCGAGCGCTCCGGCGGCCGCGGCGCCTCGTCGAACGGGTACTGCGGCGACACGAGCGGATCGATGCATCGAATGCGGTTGGGGTCGACGGCCATGCGGGTCACTCCTCCCTTTCAAGTTGTTCGGATCATGCGGGCGGCAAGGAGAGTATCGTAACGTGAATGATGAAAAACCCACATAGGGTCAGTGTAAGATTTCCGCAAAGCGAGATGAACGTGCCACGAAATAGCTACACTGACCCCGTCTATTCATGAATAGGAGCAACCAGCCGGTGCGCAGCAAGAGCCAACCCAGCAGGAAAGGCGGCAAGAGCGGATTCGCGGAAGTCTCCAGGGCGCGCCTCGGCAAGGCGCAGTCCCCCGAGATGCTCGAGTACGTCTGGACCCCCTACGCGGACATCGATGAGGAGAATGTGCGGGCGATGATCCGCTGCAACCTGGCCCACACCATCATGCTGCACGAACAGCGCATCATCTCGAGGCGGGATGCCGTGAAGATTCTCAGAGCGCTCAGGCAGCTCGACAAGCGAGCGGCCGATTTTCCGTTCGATCCGGTCAAGGGCGATCTGTTCTTCAACGTCGAGGCGTACGTCATCGAGCATGCCGGCGCCGATGCCGGCGGCAAGATGCACATCGGCCGCAGCCGCATCGACCTGATCGCCGCGCTGATGCGATTGAAGGTCCGCAAGAACCTCTCCCGCATCATCCCGCTGGTCATCAAGCTGCAGCAGGCCGTTCTGGACAAGGCCGAGGAGACTGCGGACGCGGTGATGCCGGCCTACACCCACCTGCAGCCGGCGCAGGTAGCCACGTTCGGGCACTATTTGCTGGCATTTCACGACGTGCTCGGCCGGGACTTGCGGCGCCTGCTCAACGCCTACGAGTCGACCAACCAGTCGCCCCTGGGAGCGGCCGCCTCCGCGGGCACCTCGTGGCCCCTGGACCGGCGACGCGTCGCCGAGCTGCTGGGCTTTCCAGCTGTCGTGGAAAACGCGAAGGACGCCGCCCACAATTACGACTGGCTTCCCGAGGTGCTCGCCGCCACCGGCATCCTGATGAGCAACATCGTGCGGTTTGCGACCGACCTCTACATCTGGTGCAGCTACGAGTTCAGGCTGGTCGAGCTGGACGGCGCATTCGCGGCAAGCAGCAGCATCATGCCGCAGAAAAAGAACCCCTACTCGCTCGAGATGATCCGCGCGCGGACGGGGGAAATCTCCGGCGCCTACGCCGCGACGCTGGAAATCCTCAAGGGCGACACCGGCGGCACGGCGTTCGACATCAAGCTGACCGGGCCGAAAATCGCCGACAACGCCGTCAACCGCACGGCGGACATGGTGGCCCTCATCACCCCCCTCGTGCAGACGCTCATCGTCCACCGCGAGCGCATGCTGGAACGCGCCGGGGACGGCTTCACCACCGCTGTCGCGCTGGCCGACACGCTGGTCGAGCGGGGCCTCTCGTTCAGGACGGCGCACCATATCATGGGACGGCTGGTGCGCCTGGCCGCCGAACGCAATCTCGGATACCAGGACGTGGACAAGAACCTGCTCGACGAGGCGGCGCGCGAGATCACGGGCAAGTCCGCGGGAATGGACACCGGCGAGATCCAGTCAGCGCTCGATCCGCGCGAGTTCGTCAAGGCGAGAAGCGGCTACGGCGGGACCTCGCCGCAACGGGTCCGGCAGATGATCAAGGTCCGGCGGAGAAGGCACGGCAAGGAAGACAAATCCGTTCATGGCATGCTGGATACCGCGACAGTCGCGAGCGACAGGCTGATGAAGCTGGCCGAACGGTTGTCCAAATAATTGCCGGAAATCCTGCATTAGCATTCTTGGTGAAGCACGATGAAGCGGCGGGCCGGCGGCGGCCGCCCGCCGCGGCCGGACGCGACAGGAGGAAAACCATGATGTCCAGAGTCGGCGGTCTCGTTGTCGCCGCCTTTTTCTGCTGGTTGCCCGTCCCGGGGATGGGGCAGAACTTTCCAGACAGGCCGATCCGCCTGATCCTGGGCGTAGCTCCCGGCGGCGGCCAGGACACGGTTGCGCGCGCCATGTCAGCCAAGCTGGCCGGCACGCTCGGCGCCAACCTGATCGTGGATAACCGCGCGGGCGGCGGCGGCGTCATCGCCGTCAATGTCGCGAAGCAGTCGGCCCCGGATGGATACACGTTGCTGATGATCAGCACGAGCAACGTCATACAGCCGATCGTGTATGGCACGCCTTACAACGTGCGTAGCGACTTCTCGCCCGTGGCGCAGTTGGTGACCCAGCCGTATCTGCTTGCGGTAACCGCGTCCCTCAACGTGAAGTCGGTGTCGGAGCTGATCGCGCATGCCAGGGCAAACCCGGGCAAGACGACCTTCGGCTCGGCGGGCAGCGGCAGCCTGACGCAGCTGGCGGCGGAACTGTTCAAGGACCAGGCGCAATTCGAAGCATTGCACGTGCCTTACAAGGGCTCCGGCGCGGTCTACCCCGACCTGATCGGCGGGCGACTTCAGTTCGCGTTCGTGACCATCGTGTCGGCGCTACCGCATGTCAGGTCCAACCGGCTGCGGGCACTCGCCGTGTCGAGCGCCAGGCGCGCGCAGGCGGTACCCGAGATCCCGACCGTTGCGGAATCCGGGCTGCCGGGGTACGCGGTGACCCAGTGGTACGCCATCCTCGCTCCGGCGCGCACGCCGCGCGTGCTCGTTGCCCGGCTCAACAAGGCCTTCGTCGATGCGATCGTGGATCCGGAACTGGCCGCCCATCTCGCCGCCGACGGCGCCGAGGCGAGCCCCAGCTCCCCCGAGCAACTCTCCGAACATCTCAAGTCCGAGCAGGTGAAGTGGGGCCAGATCGTTGAACGCTCCGGACTGCGCAACCTGAAATGAGGTCGAGCGAGATATGCACTACGCAGCTTTCAGAAGTCTTTTCCTCGGAGCGCTGGCCGCAATGGCTGCGGGAGCGGCGATGGCGCAGGAGCAGGCCCAGTACCCGATAAAGTCGATACGCCTCATCGTGCCATTTGCCGCTGGCGGGTCCTCGGATTACACGGCCCGGACGCTAGCGCACAAAATCAGCGCAAGCTGGGGCCAGCAGGTCGTCGTCGACAACCGTGCCGGCGGCACCGGAGTGATCGGCGTGCAACTGGCGGCGAAATCGGCGCCTGACGGCTACACGATACTGTTCGCTTCATCGAGCACTTTCGCGACTGCGCCGGCGTTGAACCCCAACCTGCCTTACGACCCGGTGAAGGACTTCGCGCCGATCTCGCTGGTGGTCCTCGGGCCGAACATACTGACGGCGCACCCGTCGCTGCCGGTTCAGTCTGTGAAGGATCTCATCCAGCTCGCCAAGTCGAAACCCGGCCAGATCACTTACGCTTCGCCCGGGATCGCGACCGCCTCCCACATGGCGGGCGTGCTGTTCGTGCGCGGAGCGGGCATCGACCTTCTGCATGTGCCCTACAAGGGCGGCGGTCCCGCGGTGACGGATCTCCTTGCGGGCCAGGTGAATCTGCTCTTCGGCAGCGTTTCCACATCGCTGCCCCTGGTGAAGGCCGGCCGGCTGCGCGTGCTCGCCGCGACGAGCGCGAAACGCATCTCGACGCTTCCCGAAGTTCCGACGCTGGCCGAGTCCGGGTTGCCCGGTTACGAGGTCGTCCAGTGGTTCGGGATTGCCGCGCCCGCGGGCACCCCGCGCGCGATTCTCACAAAATTCAACCAGGTGCTCCTCGCGACGCTGGCAAGTCCTGACGCGAGAGAGTCGCTCCTGAAGCAGGGGCTGGAGCCGGTCGGCAGCACACCCGCCGAGTTCGCCGCTCACATCGGCTCGGAGCTCGCAAAATGGACCCGGGTGTTCAAGGAAATGGGGCTGCAGGGCGATCAGCTGCGCTGACCCGCGTCCGGTTCAGCGGTCGTGAGAGGTGGTAATAGCGGGGCGCATCTTCTATCATCGCCTCTCCTGCATGACGATCGTGGCGCAAGATCCCGCATGGCCGAAAAGATCATCGACTATTTCGATTCCATGTCTTCACCGTGGACCTACCTCGGCCACCTGCGGTTCGTGGAGCTGGCCCGGCGCTACGGTCTGACCATCCATCACAAGCCGATGGATCTCTTGAAGGTCTGGTCGGTTTCCGGCGGCCTGCCCCTGAAACAGCGCGCACAGCAACGCCAGGCGTACCGGCACCAGGAACTCAAGCGATGGCGCGAGCTTCTGCAGGTGCCCTGCAACGTGGAGCCGGCGCATCACCCGGTTGCCGACCGGCGCGCTTGTTACATGGTCATCGCGGCGACTCAGCGGGGGCTCGACTGGATCAAGCTCAGTCACGCAATCCTGCGCGCAGTCTGGGCGGAGGATCGCGACATTGCCGACCATGCCACCCTGGTGGCGATCGCCAACGAGCAAGGCTTCGACGGAAAGGGCCTGCTGGCGGCAACGGAGGACGCGGCCGTCCAGTCGGAATACCAGTCCAACACCGAAGAAGCGATGAAGATCGGCGTCTTTGGCGCGCCGACCTACGTTTTCGACGGCGAGTTGTTCTGGGGACAGGACCGCCTGCAGATGCTGGAATGGCGGCTGACGCAGAAGCTGGGCGCGCCCAAAACCACCACAGGAGAACCGGCATGAAACATTGGCTTGCTGCGACAATGCTCGCCGCCACCTTGTGCGGCACGGGGAGCGCGACGGCACAGGGGTATCCGAACCGTCCCATCGTGGTCGTCGTCCCATTTACGGCCGGCGGGCCCACGGATGCGCTGATGCGCGTCCTGGGCGAGCGCATGCGGGCATCGCTCGAGCAACCACTCCTGGTCGAAAACGTGACCGGCGCGGCGGGCACTATCGGTGTGGGCCGGGTCGTGCGCGCGGCGCCCAACGGATACACCTTGAGCGTCGGCCATTGGAGCACGCACGTCATCAACGGCGCGATCTACCCGCTCACGTTCGATCTGCTCAAGGACCTCGAGCCCGTCGCGCTGCTCACCAGCTATCCGATGCTGCTGGTCGCGAAGAATGCCGTCCCGGCGAAGGACCTGAAGGAGTTCGTCGCCTGGGCTCGCGCGAACCAGGACAAGCTATCGGCGGGCAGCATCGGCGTCGGCAGCGCCGCGCACGTGGCCGGCGTCACTTTCCAGAACCTCACGGGACTGCAGTTTCAGTACGTGTCCTATCGCGGCGCGGCGCCCGCGCTGCAGGAACTGATGGGGGGACAGATTGATTTTCTGTTCGACCACCTGGCGCATTCCCTGCCGCACGTGCGCGCGGGCAAGGTCCGTGCCTATGCCGTCACTGCCGCGGCCCGCTCGCCCTCGGCGCCCGATATCCCGACCTTCGATGAGGCCGGCGTGCCGGGGCTGCACGTCCTGATCTGGTACGGCCTGTGGGCCCCGAGAGGCACGCCCAGGGACATCGTCGCCCGGCTCAATGCCGCCGTCCGCGAAGCGCTGGCCGATCCGGGCGTGCGCCAGCGGCTCTCCGACATCGGGCAGGTGATCCCGCCGCGCGAGCAGCAGACGCCGGAAGCACTCGCTGCGCATCACAAGGCCGAGATCGACAAATGGTGGCCGCTCGTCAAAGCAGCGGGCATAAAGGTCGAGTGACGGAACGGAGCGAGCAGCCATGAGAATCGCCAACCTGATCGTTGCCGCGTTCACCGGCTTGGCAGCGGCAAGCACCCTCGCACAGCCCTACCCCGCGAAACCGATACGTCTCATCTCGCCCTACCCGCCCGGCGGCGGCACGGATGCGTCGGCGCGCATCATCGCGCAGGCGCTCGGCGAGCAAATGGGCCAGCAGGTCATTGTCGACAGCCGCGCCGGCGCGAGCGGTCGCATCGGCACCGAGCTCGCCGCGAAATCACCGGCCGACGGCTATCACCTGGTGCTCGGCAACGTCGCCCCGCTGGCGATCCTGCCGGCATCCGGCGTCAAGCTCGTTTACGACCCCGTGGGCGGCTTCACTCCGATCAGCCTGATCGCCAACTCCGACTACATCCTGACCGTGCACCCGTCGGTGCCGACGCGCTCGGTGAAAGAGCTGGTCGCGCTGTCGAAGAAACGCGAGGAAGGCGTCAATTTCGGCTCCAACGGCACCGGCACCACCAGCCACCTCGCCGGCATCATGCTGACGCAGGTGGCGGGCCTCTCGCTCACCCACATCCCGTTCAAGGGCGCGAGCGCCGCGTTGGTTTCCCTGGTCGGCGGCGAGATGGACCTGGGCCTGCCCGCAGTGACCAGCGCGCGGCCTCACATCGCCGCCAACCGGCTGCGCGGCCTGGCGATCACCACCAAGCGGCTCTCCTCCGTGCTGCCCGACCTGCCGACGCTCGACTCGATGTACCCCGGCTTCGACACCCAGTGATCTCGAACTCCGCGCGGCCGAGCAGGCGGTACTGCCCGCGCTCGAGCTCGATCGGCTTGGCAAGATCTTTCTGGTGCGGCACGTTCGGCGCAACCACGCCCGGTGGCTGCGGTTCCGTGCGCTCGCTCCAGGCTTTCCACGCGCCGAGCGCGACGCCGACGACGCAGGCGGGGAAAAGGAGGATGCGAATCGTGCTAACGATACCAGCGTTAGTCGTTAGTCGCCTATGCCCTTTCGCCTACCGCCGGGTGGCCGCGCAGAAAGCGACGAAGCGGCGCTCGATCGGCGCGAGCTCGGCGAGCCCGCGATGCACCAACGCCAGGTTTCGATGAATCCACGGCTCGCGCAGCTCAACCATGGCGATCGCCATGGCCGGCTGGAAACCGAGCGCCGCGAGGCGCGGCACTACGCCCACCCCCAGCCCGGACTCCACCATGCGACAGAGCGCGTCGAAGCTGCGCACCTGTATCCGCGTGCGCAGCGTGCGGTTCAGCTTGGACGCCTCGCGCTGCAGCCACAGATAGATCGGGCTTTCCATCTCGAGGCAGACGAAATCCTGCGCGAGCGCCTCGATGAAGCGCACGGACCGGCGCCGCGCCAGAGCGTGGCCCTTCGGCACGACCAGCACGAGCTCGTCGCGCGCGAACGGCTCCGTGACGAGGCCGCGCGGATCTACGTCGCCCCACACGATGCCGAGGCTGCGCTGCCGTTCCACGACAGCGCGGATGATGTCGTTCGAGCGCCGCTCCTCGATCGCGACCCGGACCTTGGGATGGTCCGCCAGGAAATCGCGCAGCACGCGCGGCAGGAACTGCGTGATCGCCGAATCGCAGGCGACCAGCGACAGGTGCTCGGTTACCCCGCTCTTCAGGTCCGCTATGGTGCCGGCGAGGCTGTCCATGCCGCCGAGCACGAGTTGGATGCGCACGAGGAGCACGCGCCCCGCGGGCGTGAGCCGGATGCCCCGGGCATGCCGCTCGAACAGCTTCACCCCGGTCTTGGCCTCGAACTCCGCGATGCGACGGCTCGACGCGGCCAGGGCAATGTGCATGCGGGCCGCCGCGCGGCTGATGCTGCCCTCCTGCGCTGCCACATGGATCAGCTCCAGCGTACGGATGTCGATGGCCGTGCTCACGAGGGGGGGCGGCTGAGCTTTCGCGAAATGCGAAGGCTACGTTCGCGAAAGGCGCATTGTCAACCGCCGCGCTGAAGGCCAAACTGGCAGCGTTCATTCCGAGCACGCCGAACCGCTCGCGCTGGAACAAACAGGATAACCGACCCACCGGAGAAACGAGAGATGGCCGACATCGCCTGGAAGTCCCTGCGCGCCGAGTTCCCCACCGCCGCGCGTTGGACCTATCTCGACTGCGCGCGCAAGATGATCCCGCCTCGCTGCCAGGAGCAGGCTGTGCAGGCATACTTCCGCGACGTCTACGAGAGCGCCGGGGCCGATGCGTGGGCCGCCACCAACGTCGCCGAAGCGCGCACGGAAATGGCGCGGCTGCTCGGCTCAAAGCCGTCCGAGATCGCCTTCACCAAGAACACCACCGAAGGCATCACCATCGCCGCGAATGCCTTCGATCTGTGCGCCGGCGACAACATCGTGCTCACGGACATGGAGCACGTGGCCAATATCTGGCCGTGGAAGCACTGGCAGAAGCACGGCGTCGAGATCCGCTACGCGAAGAACCGCGACGGCCGCCTGCCTGTCGAGGCGTTCCTGGAAAAAATGGACGCACGCACGAAAGTGGTGTCGACCGCCTACGTCACTTACGGCAACGGCTACCGCGTTGATCTGCCGCGGCTCGGCGCCGAGTGCCGCAGCCGCGGCGCGAGGCTGGTGGTGGACGGCGTGCAGGGCGCCGGCCTGCTCGCCGCGCCCTTCTCGTCCCTCAATGCTGACATGATCGCGGTCGGGGGCCACAAGGGCCTGCTCGGGCTGACCGGATCGGGGCTGCTCTACTGCCGCGAGGAGCTCGTTAACGAGCTGCGCACGCCGTTCGTGAAGGAGCCGGCGGCGCCGGGCTCGGCCGCGGCGAAGGCCCACGTCAACAGCCAGTTCGACTATGTGCGCATCGCGCACCGCTTCGAGGGCGGCAATCCGAACTTCCTCGGCATCCGCGTGCTGCGCGCCGGCGCGAAGTTCCTGGGCTCGATCGGGCTTCCGGCCATCGAAGAGCGCGTGAAGCAGCTCACGACGTGCTGCCTCGACCTGCTGCGCGGCGGCGGGCTGCGGAGCCAGACGCCGGCGTCGTGGGCCGAGCGCGCGCAGATCGTCAGCGTCGTCGTGCCGGAGGCCGCCGGGCTGATGGACGTGCTGCGCGAGAAGCACGGTGTGATCGTCAACGTGAAGGATGACATGCTGCGGCTGTCGATGAGCTTCTTCAATACCGAGGAGGACATCGAGAAAGCCGTGGACGCGATCCTGCGCGAGACCGGGAAGAAGGCAAAGGCGTGACTGCGACGCGGGACGGAAGCGGGAACCAGCAAGGAAAGGAGACATCATGGCGAGAATCGAACTCCACGACCCCACGGGCAGCATCGA
>CAZFRR010000179.1:0-1607 GCA_964521405.1 uncultured Streptomycetaceae bacterium
GCGCAGTTGTCGAACTTCTCCTTCAGCAGCGAGGCCGGCAGGGGATTGTCCGAGGTGCGGCCGAATGGCTGGTCGATCTTTCCGCTCAGTATCTTGCCGCCTTTCAGCGTGATCTTGATCTCGGCCCCGAAGTGGTTTTCCGCCGGGAACTGCGCGGTGGTATAGGGTGTGGAGTGGATGCGCGGCAGCAGCTTGCGCGCCGCAGGCTCGTTGTGAGCGTCGTTCTCGAAGTGCTCGATCCCGAGCCTGCGATCCAATATCGCCCGCGTCATGCAGTACTGCAGGCTGAACTTGGCATCGAGGTCACTCTTCGGGTCGGGGCGGTTGGTGTGCTCGAGCCGCCGCGAGTGGGTCCACGTGTCCACCCGCTCGATGTCATCGGCCGCCGGCTTGTGGGCGCGCACGAGGGCGAGCATGGTGTCCAGCGCGGAATGCGTGCTGCCGCAGCAGGGATACTGCTTGATTGCGATGCCGGGCTTCACGATGTCGAGCGGCTTCGCCCAGGCGGGGAGTATCTTGCCGGCGTCGTAGTTGCCTTCGCCGTTGAAGACGTTGAAGAAGCCCTGCTTGTGCTCGAAGGCGCGGTCGTTGGCGGTGAAGCCATCGCGCGCGATCAGCGCCGCGAACAGGCCGTTGCGCGTGCAATGGCCGATGTGCAGCGGCTTGGTCATGGTGCCGAAGTTGGCCTTGATGCCGGAGGCGAGCGAGGCGGCGATGGCGAGCGCGGTGGCGGTCCTCTCCTCGGACAGCTTGAGGAGTTTCGAGCACGCCGCGGCGGAGCCGAACACGCCCATGGTGGCACTCGGGTGCCAGCCCTTGGTGTAGTGGTAGAAGTGCACGCCCATCGCGATCTTGCACTCGGTTTCGAAGCCGGTAACGTAGGCGGTGATGAAATCGCGGCCGCTGGCGCCAGCCTCGTCCGCCAGTGCGAAGAGCGCCGGCAGGATGGGCGCAGAAGGATGGCCGCCGATGGTGTTGTTGCAGTCGTCGAAGTCGAGCGCGTGTGACGCAACGCCGTTCACCAGCGCCGCCTCGAGCACGCCCACCCGGCGTTTTCCCCCGAACACCAGGCTGGGCCCGCTCGAGCCGCGCGTCGTGCCCTCCACGATGCGCGTGCAATCCTCACGCGCGCCGGCGAGCGTGACGCCCACCGTGTCGAGGATGCCGACCTTCGCCCAATGAATTGCCTCGGGCGGCAATTCATTGAAAGAGAGCGCATTGATGCGTTGAGCGAGTTCGAGTGCGAGTGTCATATGGAATCCGTGATTCGTGAGTCGTGATTCGTGGGTCGATGTTCAGTCTACGCCCGCGTGTTGAACGGCGATCATTTCGTCCGTTCGAACACGCGGAGTTAAACCGGCGCTCTGCGTCCGGCTTTAACGTTACTTGGCGTGCTTGGCGTCTTGGCGGTTCAATTGGGTTTAGCTTCTCTCGGCGCCTCGGCGGTTCAATACTACTCGGCCTTGAGGCCGACTTCCTTCACCAGCTTGCTGTACTTGGCGACCTCAGCCTTTATGTGCGCGTTGAATTCTTCCGGCGTGCCGCCCACCGCGTCGGCGCCGTCGGCCGCCATTTTTTCCTTCACGTCGGGCAACTGGAGGATGCGG
>CAZFRR010000180.1:0-5443 GCA_964521405.1 uncultured Streptomycetaceae bacterium
GTTGCTAACCGCAGAGGCGCGGAGACGCAGAGGCAACACAAAGAAAATCCATGAAACGACGGTTCACCAAATTGGAGAATCGTAGCAATTTTGTAAGTCGTTGAATTTTCTGTTCTCCGCGTCTCTGCGTCTCCGCGGTTCTATTTTTCCAGGTTTAATCCAGCTTGATCCCCGCGTCCTTCACAACCTTGCTCCACTTCTTCAGATCGGCGCGGATCACTGCCGCGAATTCCTCCGGCGTGCTGCCGACTGTCTCGCCGCCGTCGCTCACGAAGCGCTCCTTGATGGCGGGATCCTGCAGCGCGCGCACCGTGCCGGCGTGGAGTTTCGCGATGATGTCGCGCGGCGTATTCGCCGGCGCCAGCACGCCGTACCACTGCACGACCTCGTAGCCCGTCACGCCCGCCTCGGCGATGGTCGGGATGTCGGGCGCCACGGCGGCGCGTTTGAGGCCGGTCACGCCGATCGCGCGCAGCCTGCCATTCTTGACCTGGGGCAGCGCGCTGATGACGTTGGCCATCATCAGCGACACGTGGCCCGCCATCACGTCGAGGAGGGCGGGTCCCTGGCCCTTGTAGGGCACGTGGATGATCTTCAACCCGGTCATGGAGAGGAACAGCTCTATCGCCAGGTGCTGGCTGGAACCGGCGCCGCCGGCGGCGAAATTCAACTGGCCGGGGCGCGCCTTCGCGAAAGCGATCAGTTCCTTCACCGAGCGCGCCGGCAGGGAGGGGTGCGCAACCATGATGTTGGGCGCCACCACCGCCAGGGAGATCGGCGCGAGGTCCTTCACCACATCGTAGGGGACGTTCTTCAGGATATGCGGGTTGATGGTGAGCGAGCTGACACCCATCAGCAGCGTGTAGCCGTCCGGCGCCGAGCGCGCGACGAAGTTGACGCCGATCGTCGTGGTCGCCCCGGCGCGGTTCTCGATGATGAACTGCTGGCCCAGGTACTCGGAGAGCTTGGGCGCAAGCGCGCGCGCCGAGATGTCGGTGCCGCCGCCTGGCGTTGAGCCCACCACCAGCCGCACCGGCTTGGTGGGGTAGTCCTGCGCGCAAGCGGCGGTCATGGCCGCGAAGAGGCAGGCGCCCAGCGCGCAGCGTGCGAATGAATTCGTCCCGGGTGCGGTCTTCATGTGGACTCAGCGTTGATCGGGCTTGATCCCGACATCCTTGACCATCTTGCCCCACTTCTTGAGATCGGCGCGAATCACGGCCGCGAATTCTTCCGGCGTGTTGCCGATGGTGTCGGCGCCGTCGCTCGCGAAGCGCTCCTTGATCACAGGATCCTGCAATACGCGCACCGTGGCTGCGTGGAGCCTGGCGACGATGTCGCGAGGGGTGTTCGCCGGGGCGAGCACGCCGAACCACTGCACGACCTCGTAGCCCGTCACCCCCGCTTCGGCAAGGGTCGGTATCTCGGGAGCCACGCTCGAGCGTTTGCTGCTGCTCACGCCGTAGGCGCGGGCACGGCCGCTCCTGACGTGAGGCAGCGCGGTGAGGAGGTTGGCCATCATCAACTGCAGGTGCCCCGCCACGAGATCGATCATGGCGGGTCCCTGGCCGCGATAGGGCACGTGAACCACTTTCAACCCGGTCATGGACAGGAACAGCTCCATCGCGAGGTGAGGGTTGCTGCCAACGGAGCCGGTGCCGTAGTTGAGCTGCCCGGGGCGCGTCCTGGCGAACGCGATCAGTTCCTTCACCGATCGCGTCGGCAGCGAAGTATGCGAGACCAGGATGAGGGGCACCACCACCACCTGCGAGACCGGCGCGAAGTCCTTCACGGGATCGTAGGGGACCTTGGACTGGGTATGGGAGTTAATAGTG
This sequence comes from uncultured Streptomycetaceae bacterium, assembly GCA_964521405.1. Taxonomy (GTDB): domain Bacteria; phylum Pseudomonadota; class Gammaproteobacteria; order Burkholderiales; family SG8-41; genus SG8-41. The sequence goes on from CAZFRR010000180.1 coordinate 1,833, forward strand.
ATCGAGCTGATGCCCATCAGCAGCGTATAGCCGTCGTGCGGCGACTTGGCAACGAACTCCACGCCGACGCTGGTGTTGCCCCCGGCGCGGTTCTCTACCACGACCGTCTGGCCGAGAACCTCGGAGAGCTTGGGCGCAATCAGGCGCGCCGAGATATCAGTGCCGCCGCCGGGCGCTGTCGGCACGATGAGGCGCACCGGCCGGGTGGGGTAGTCCTGCGGATAGGCGGCGGTTGATGCCGCGATGAGACACGCCGCCAGCGCCCAGCGCGCAAGTGAATTGAAGTGGATTCTATTCAAGCGAGACCCCGGACTTGACCACCTTGCCCCACTTGGTCATTTCGGATTTGATGAAAGCGGCGAATTCCGCCGGCGAACTGCCGATCGACTCGGAACCCACGGCCGCGAATTGCTCGACGACTTTAGGCGTCCTCGCCGCCGCGGCGATCGTGGCGTGCAATCTCGCGACGATGTCCCTGGAAATTCCCGCGGGCGCCAGGATGCCGAACCACTGCGTCGATTCGTGGCCGGGCACGGTCTCGCTGACCGTTGGCAGGCCCGGATTGAATTGGGAGCGCTTCGAGCCGGTGCTGGCCAGCAGCCTCAGCCTGCCCGCATTGGCGTGGGGCGTCAGGGTGGGGCCGCTGCCGAAGTAGAACGACGCTTCGCCGCTCAATACCGCGATGACAGCGGCGCCCGGCCCCTTGTAAGCCACGTGCACGATGTTGATCTTTGACAGCTGCTTCAGGAGCTCGCCCGTCATGTGCGACCCCGAAATGTTGCCGACGGAAGAGAAGTTGATCTGTCCCGGCCTGCTCCTCGCGAGCGCGACCAGGTCTTTGACCGATTTCGCCGGCAGCGACGGGTGGACAGCGAGGATGAAATCGGAAGTGACCAGGAGGCTTACCGGCACGAAATCCTTCACCGCGTCGTACGGCAGGTTCGACACGGCGCTCGGAATGATCGCGTTTGGCGCGACGCTGCCCACCAGCAGGGTGTAGCCGTCGGGCGGCGCTTTCGCCGCGAGCTCGGTGCCGATACGGCCGCTCGCGCCCGGGCGGTTCTCCACTACGAACCGCCAGCCCAGGTCGTCACCGAGCGCCTGCGCCAGGATGCGCGCGGACGCGTCCGTCCCGCCGGAGGGAGTAAAGGGCACGATCAACCGGATCGGCTTCACCGGGTAGGTCTGCGCGGATCCGGCATTGGGGACGAGCGCCAGCGCCGCCGGGAACAGCAGGGACGCCATTGCGATGTGAAGGTCATCCTTCATCCTTCTGCCTTCATCCTTGCGTCCCGGATGGCGCGCCAGATGCGCTCGGGAGTCGCGGGCATCTCGACGTGCCTCACGCCGTACTCGGAGAGCGCATCGACGACCGCGTTGATCATCACGCCAAGCGCCGGCGTCGTGCCCCCCTCGCCGGCGGGGCGCATGCCCAGCGGGTGCGTCGTCGAGGGCACCTCGCTGATCTCGGTCGTAAAAAACGGAAAGCAGTCCGCCCGCGGCATCGCGTAATCCATGAACGACCCCGAGAGGAGCTGCCCGGTGCCGGGCTCGTAGTAGCACTGCTCGTAGAGGGCCTGGCCCACGCCTTGCGCAATGCCGCCGTGGATCTGGCCGTCGATGATCAGCGGATTCACCGCGCGGCCCACGTCGTCCACCGCGACGTAGCCGACGATCTCGAGCGTGCCCAGCGCGGGGTCGACCTCGACTTCGCAGACGTGGCAGCCGTAAGGGAAAGCCGCAATCGGGACGGTTTCATCGGAAAATCCCCACAGCCGCCCCCGCAGGTCTTCGGGCAGGCCCGGCCGCGTGCCCGCGCCCGCGACCTCAAAGAGGCCCACCGAGCGCCCCGTGCCGTCCTTGACGAAACGGCCGTCCTTGAACTGGATCTCGCTCGGCTCGCAATCCAGCATCAGCGCAGCGAGCCGGGTTCCCTTCTCGATGATTATCTTTACCGAGTTCCACATGACGATGCTCGCCATGCGCAGGCCGCGGCCGCCGTGCGTGCCGCCGCCGATCTTCACGATGTCGGTGTCGCCGGCGATGATGCGCACGTTGTCGATCGATACGCCCAGCCATTCGTTCAGCAGCTGCGCGAAGCTCGTTTCGTGGCCCTGGCCGTTCGAAATGATGCCGATGACGACGTCCACCCGGCCATCGGGATGGATGGTGATCTCGCCGCGCTCGCGGGGAACGCCGGACGCAGTGTCGACGTAGTTGGCGACCCCGATGCCGCGGCATTTGCCGCGTGTGCGCGCTTCGGCGCGGCGCTTGCCAAATCCGGACCAGTCGCCGAGCTTGAGCGCTTTTTCCATGACGGCGTGATAATCGCCACTGTCGTAGATCATGCCCCACGGGTTGGTGTAGGGGAGCTCCGCCTGCGTCAGCAGATTGCGCCGCCTCAACTCGATGCGATCGAAGCCGCATTCGCGAGCGGCGAGATCGATCAACCGCTCCATCACGTACATCACTTCCGGGCGCCCTGCGCTGCGATAGGGTCGGGTCATCATGGTATTAGAGAGGACAGTACGCGCCCGGAACCAGGCGGCGGGCATGCGGTAGATGCTGGACATGATCTCGACGCCCTTCCTCAGCGGCGAGAAGTTCGCCGTGTGCGCCCCCGCATTGCCGATGTTCGATCCGCGCAGCGCGAGGAAAGTGCCTTCCGCGTCGAGCGCAAGCTCCGCCTCCACGGCGAGATCGCGCCCCTGGTAGTCGGTGAGGAAAGCCTCCTGCCGCGTGCAGGTCCACTTGACCGGGCGCCCGGTGCGGCGCGCCGCCCACGACACCAGGCAGAACTCCGGATAGATGAAGCCGCGGGTGCCGAAGTTGCCGCCGACATCGTGCATCAGCACGCGCACGTTCTTCGCCGGCACGTTCAGCATCACCGCGAGGTCTTCCTTCAGGCGCGGCGCGCCGCCGCTGCCGGCGTGCAGCGTGTAGCGCTGCGTTGCCGTGTCGTAGTCGCACACGCCCGCCCGCGGCTCCATGGGCACGCCGGTGACGCGCTGTATCCACGTCTCGAACTTCACGACGTGCGCCGCGCGCGCGAAGCCGGTCGCGGTGCCTTCCCGGTCATTTCCGACTTGCGCATCGAGAGCGATGTTGGAGCGCGTGTCATCCCACAGGCGCGGCGCATCCGGACGCGCTGCTGCGACAGTGGCGGTGACCGCAGGTAGCTCCTCGTAGTGCACTTCCACCAGCTCCGCGCCGTCCTTCGCCGCCGCCACCGTCTCGGCGATCACTATCGCGATCGCTTCACCGACGTGGCGCACCTTTTCGATGGCGAGCGCGTACTGCGGCGCCGAGTAGAGCGGCGTGCCGTCCGAGTTTTCCATCTTGATGTCAGCGGGATGGCTGGTGAACGGCTTGTGCGGGAAGGGCTTCAACCCGTCGGCGAGAAGATCGGCGCCGGTCAGCACCGCCAGCACGCGGGGACTCACCTGGGCGTTGCCGACGTCGACTGAAACCAGGCGGGCGTGCGCGTGCGTTGATCGCACGACCACCATGTAGGCTTGCCCCGGCAGGTTAACATCGTCGCTGAAACGGCCTTGGCCTGTCAGCAGGCGCAGATCCTCCCGGCGCCGTACCGGCTCGCCGATGCGAGTGCT
>CAZFRR010000181.1:0-2739 GCA_964521405.1 uncultured Streptomycetaceae bacterium
ACCAGTTGCGCGATCGCGGAGGCTCCGGGAGCGATGGCGCCTTCCTTGGGTATGGAGATGCGCGCGGTGACGTCCGCGGTGGCGAGGTGCAGGTGCAGCGGCGTCCAGTGCTCGAGCGGCTGCGTCTCGGAACCGAGCACGGTGATGCGAGCGTCGATGCGCTGCGCCGGCGCGTGGATGGCTTCGTGCAGCAGCCAGTCGCCGCGCGCCACGGTTTCCAGGTCGGTGCCGGTGAGGTTCAGCGCGCAACGCTGACCGGCCTGCGCGCGTTCCGCCGGCAGCCCGCGCATCTGGATGCCCCGCACGCGCACCGGCGTGCCCTTGGGCGAGACGACCAGCCGGTCACCGGTGGCAACGGCGCCGTTGAAAACGGTGCCCGTCACCACGGTGCCGCTGCCCGCGATGGTGAAGGCGCGGTCGATGGCAAACCGGAAGTGCTGGCCTTCGGCCGTCCGGGCGGCATAGGCGCCGGCGGCCGCCGTTAGCCGGTCCTTCAATTCACCAACGCCGTCGCCGGTCACGGCCGATACGGCCAGAACGGGAATCCTGGCGAGCCGGGTTGGCGCGAGGAGCGCAGTGACTTCCGCCCGCACGGCTTCGACGCGCTCGGGCGCAACGCGGTCGATCTTGGTGATCACCGCGATACCGCGGGAGATACCGAGCAGCTCGAGTATGTTCAGGTGCTCGACGGTCTGGGGCATCACGCTGTCGTCGGCGGCAACCACCAGCAGCGCGAAGTCGATGCCGCAGACCCCGGCCAGCATGTTGCGGATGAAACGCTCGTGTCCCGGCACGTCCACGAAGCCGATGACGGCGCCGCTTTCGAGCGGCCAGTAGGCAAAGCCGATGTCGATCGAGATGCCGCGCGCCTTCTCCTCCGGCAGGCGGTCGGTGTTGACGCCGGTCAGCGTCTTCACCAGCAGCGTCTTGCCGTGGTCGATGTGGCCTGCCGTCGCGACGATCATTGCGTAAACCCCGAATCAGCCACAGAGGTCACAGAGGACACAGAGAAATTCGAAAAGCACCCCCTCCCTATCCCTCCCCCTCAGGGGGAGGGTTGGGGTGGGGGTGGTGTTGGCGGACTTAAGATTCATTGTCTCTGTGATCTCTGTGTTCTCTGTGGCTAAAGGTTTTCGATTTTGAGTTCGCCGAGTTGCGCGAGGAACTCGTCCTCGTGCTCCAGGCAGCGCAGGTCCATGATGAACGCGCCGTCGCTCACGCGCCCGATGACGGGAACCGGCAGGGCACGGAATGCGGCGGAGATCTCCGCGGCCAGGGCGTTGCGCCGCTTGCCGGGCGCGGTTACGGCGATGCCGTGGCTGTCGATGAGATCCACGGGCAGCGAGCCGCTGCCGATCTGACTCTTCACGGCAACGATCCCGGCCTGGGCCTTGCCCCGCAGCGCGGATTCCACGGCGGGGAGCAGGCGCCGGGCCTGGGCCTCGATCTCGGCGGGCGGGCGGGCGAGAAACTTCAGGGTGGGCAGGCGCTGCGCCAGCTTCGCCGGGTCGGCGTAGAGCCGCAACACGGCTTCCAGCGCGGCGAGCGTCATCTTGTCCACGCGCAGCGCCCGTTTCATCGGGTTCTTGCGGATGCGCTCGATCAGAGGCGCGGCGCCTACGATCAGTCCGGCCTGGGGGCCGCCCAGCAGCTTGTCGCCGCTGAAGGTGACGATGTCGGCGCCGGCGGCGAGCGCCTCGCGCGGCGTGGGCTCGTGCGGCAGCCCGTAATCCTCGAGGTTCGCGAGCGTGCCGCTGCCCAGGTCGGTGATAAGCGGCAAGTTATGCTTGTGGGCGAGCCCGGCCAGCTTGTCTTCGGGCACCGTGGCGGTGAATCCCTGTATCGCGTAGTTGCTGGTGTGCACCTTCATCAGCGCCGCCGTGCGCGGCGAGATCGCGCCGGCGTAGTCCTTGAGGTGAGTGCGGTTGGTGGTGCCGATCTCGATCAACTTCACGCCGGCGCGCGTCATGATGTCGGGTATGCGGGAGGCGCCGCCGATTTCGATCAGCTCGCCGCGGGACACCGGCACTTCCTTCTTTAGGCCGAGCGTGTTCAGTACGAGGTAGACCGCCGCGGCGTTATTGTTGACGACCAGCGCCGCCTCGGCGCCGGTCAGGCGGAGCAACTGGCGCTCGACGTGCTGGTCGCGCTCCCCGCGGTCTCCGCCGTCGAGATCGAATTCGAGGTTGACGGGGCGCGTCATCGCGAGCGCCACCGCTTGCGCCGCCTCCTGCGGCATGACGGCGCGTCCCAGGTTCGTGTGCAGCACCGTGCCGGTCAGGTTGAACGCGGGCTTCAGCGAAGGCTGCATTTCGCGTGCAAGGCGCTCCGCGCACGCGCGCACGAACCCGGCTTCGTCGAAAACAGCGTCGGAACGGGAGAACGCGGAGCGGAGCTGCGCGAGCTCCTCGCGTGCCGTTTCAGTTACCAGCGCACGGCCGTAGCGCGCAACAAGACTGGCGACTGCATCGAGCTGGAGCAGTCGGTCAAGTGAGGGAATCGCGCGACGCGCGGCTGCGGCTGGATTCAGCATCGCAGCGGGCAGCCGGCCGCGCGGGTTCCGGGAAGATTGCGCGTCGTACGCATGTTTTTACGGGTAGAACGGAGCGGGGAGTTTAGCCCAAGTCCCGGCCTTGTGCTATTGTCCGGCAGCCTGTCGGACTTGGTGTTATCAACGGTGGGTGTGAATGCATGGGCAGTCGCTCCTGCTTACCGCCGAGCCGACAGGCTGAAATGATG
>CAZFRR010000182.1:0-2846 GCA_964521405.1 uncultured Streptomycetaceae bacterium
TAGCCGTTCCACATGTGGTCGTAATACATGATGTGGCCGAGACCGTCCCACTGCGTGCCGCATTGCAGCGGCATGATGATGATATCGTCGGTGCCGCGGATCTTGCGGTGGTCGAGCACGCCGGAATAGGCATCGGTCCCGGTGCGGGTCATCATGTGTATCGGGTTGAAGCGCCCGAGCGCGGGATACTTGGTCTTGCCGCCCTGCGGGCCTTTCTGGTCGAAGTCGAGCGCGAGCGAGATGACCTTGCCCTTGCGCACCAGGCGCGCCGCGGCAACGATGTCGGACGCGGTGGTGAAATTGAGCGTGCCGATTTCGTCGTCCTTGCCCCAGCGGCCCCAGTTCTTGTAGCGCTTCGCCGCCCGGTGCACGTCCTTCCGCGTCAGCTTGCGGTTCTTCTTGTCGCGCGTGTCCTTGAGCTTGAGCTTGGCGGCCATGTGGAGCTTCCTTTTTTTGAGATGGGGAAAGGGTTGCAGTCTAGCCAGCGATGCCGGACTGAGTCAACGAAAGCATGTTTCTATTCCCCTCCTGCCGGAGGAGGGGTGCCTGCAATGCAGGCGGGGTGGTGGGAGTTACTGTGCTTCGAGCGCGACCGCGTCGCGCATCACCGGGGGGCGGCCCCGGGTGCCGGTGACTTTCTTTTTGCTCGCCCAAAAAGAGAAGTCACCAAAGAAAAAGGGCGCCCCGTTCGCCGCCGAAAACCGGGACAGACCTGATGTTTGGGTCTGTCCCGGAATTTCGGTCCCCTGCGCTGCTCGACCGGCCCGGCGGCCTGCGCAACTCGCGCACCACCTCCATTCTTGCAAGCCTGATCTACGCGTACAGTCCCTGCTATTGGCCAACATATCTAAGCTCGACAGTGCTCGACCGTCGACCCGGTCTCACTCTTGGAAAACTCTATGGATGAGAAACACAAGAGGGTACGGAATTTCAGTTGACCGGGTCTCATGCGGCTGTTCCCGCAAACGGGCCTGCGGCTAACGGGTCACAGCCGCACCCCTTGCCCGGTCTGCGCTACTCGGCAGCGCACAGGGGCCCCAACAAATCAAGAGCCGTCAGGCTTGGCTTCGTTACCGGGCATCCGCATTGCGCTTTAATCCACCCGCGCGCCGGATTCCTTCACCACCTGGCCCCACTTCACGATTTCGCGCTTGAAATACTCGCCAAACTGCTCGGGGGTATTCGGCGTGAAATCGAAACCGAGCGCCGCGAGCCGCTCCTTGACCACCGGGGTCTGCAACACCGTCGTAATTTCGGAATTGAGCTTCAATACCACCGCGCGCGGCGTGCCGCGGGGCGCGAAGAAGGCGATCCAGGTGTAATCCTCGTAGCCGGGGAACCCCGACTCGGCCACGGTCGGCACGTCGGGCAGCGCGGGCGAGCGCTGCGGGCTGGTCACCACGATGCCTTTCAGCCTTCCCGCCTTGATGAATGGCGCGGGCGCCGTGACGGCGGCGGTGCCGACCTGCACTTCGCCCGAGACCACGGCATTGGCCGCCAGGCCCGCGCTGTTGTACGGGATGTGAGTGAGATCGAGTTTCGCCATGGTCTTCAGCAGCCGCTCGGCCGTGAGATGCGGCGTCGTGCCAATGCCGGCGGAGGCGTACGTGAGTTTTTTCACTTTGCCCAGCTTGATCGTCTCCTGCAGCGTGGAAGCCGGAAACGAGGGATGAGCAAATATGAGATTGGGAATCACGCCGCTGTTGATGATCGGCGCGAAGTCCCCGGGGCTGTAGCCCGGCTTGCCGAAGAGAGTCACGTTCACCGCGATCGCGCTGCTGTGGCACAGGATCGTATAGCCGTCCGGGGTCGCGCGCGCCACCAGCGTCGCGCCGAAGTTGCCGCCGGCGCCGGGGCGGTTGTCCACCACCACCGTCCAGCCCCGGGTCTCCGTGATCCGCTGAGCGACCACGCGCGCCATGATGTCCGTGGGGCCGGCCGGAGCGAACGGCACCAGCAAGCGCATGGGCCGGATGGGATAGGATTGCGCCGCGGCGAATTGGCAGTAAGCGGTAACGAAAAATGAACAGACCAGCCATTGAAGGATACGCATCGCCTTCTCCCGAATCGCCGCAGCTCCAAATGCGGAATGATGAATGATGAATGATGACCTGACGACCGCCAGGCGTTGCCTGGATGATTTTGCATTTATCATTCTTTGCTCCTCACTCCTGCTCCATCATTCATCATTCATCATTCATCATTGCGCCAGCGGCAAGGTTACCGGCTTACCGGTGGCGGAAGAATGCTCGATGGCAAGCGTCACCTCGAGCGTGGCGCGCGCCTCGCGCGCGGTGGCGAGCACGCACGGCTTGCCGACCGCCAGATGGTCTAGCCACGCCCGCGTTTCGTTCGCGACCGGCCCCCAGAAATCGCCCAGCGCCCAGTCGCCTGGCGTGCCGCTTTGCAGGAACACCAGGTTGACCGGCTGGTCGGGCAAATAGACGTGCGGTATGCCCTTCTCGCTGTACATGATCTGGTCGGTGTGATCGTCGTCGAGGATCATCACGCCGCCGGTGCCGAGCACCTCGACCCGCGCCGCGTGGCCGCGCGAGGGATAGGCGTCCGGCAGCGAGTAAGCGATGCCAAGGTTCACCACCGCGCCGTCGGTATAGGTAAGGATCGCGTAGCTCACGTCCTCGGTGTCGAAACCGGATTCCTTCAGCACGCCCTTCTGGCCCCGGGCGAAGGCTTCCTTCACCTGCACGCCTTTCAGCATCCAGTTCATGAGGTCCACGTAATAGGTCAGTGCGTCCACTACCGGCGTCGCGTTCGGGTTGCGCTTCAATATGGCCGTCGCCTGCGAGCGCAGGTTGAAGACGCGCGCGGCGCCGCCGACGATGCGG
>CAZFRR010000183.1:0-8935 GCA_964521405.1 uncultured Streptomycetaceae bacterium
GTCGAGCTTCTCGTCCTTGAACACCTGCAGCATGTTGATGTCGATGAAGTCGACGCCGAGCTTGGCGCCGGCGACACCGGATTTTTTCATTTCCTGCTTGATGGCATTGGTGAATTTCTTGACCTGCTGGCTGGAAGCGGGACCGGCCGCACCCTTGATCCAGGCGTAGGACCAGCGGACGTTTTCCTTCGGAATCCACGGCGAGTGGCGCTCGATCTGAAAGCCCAGGTCACCCTGCTCGAAGAGGACGGGCTTGTCGTCGCCGCAGAGCATCGCGTAACGCAATCCGGGCTTCAGCCGGTTCCAGCCGGGAGTCAGGGTGCCGGTGACGTAACGGACGTTCTCGTCGTACATCAAAAGCATCGCGCCCAGTCCGTGCGCTTTCATCTTCTCACGGGCGCGCTCCAGGCGGTAATTGCGCATCCGCTCCCAGTTGATGCGCTGCTGCCAATCCACTCCTGCTATGCCGAAATTCGCCATCTCAATCTCCCGTTCGTGTTTTCAGAAATAATGCAATAACCCGTACGCCTGCGGCACACTACTCGGTATCAATCCTGTTGTCCTTGATCACCTTCCCGAAACGCTCGGTCTCCTCCTTGACGAAAGCGACGAAATCCGCCGGCGACTTGCTGGTGACGATGGTGACCCCGCCATCGGCCATGCGCTTCACGACCTGGGGGTCCTTCATCATCTGGTGGCCGACCGTGAAGAGCTTGTTGACCACCGGTTGCGGCGTGCCCTTGGGCACGAACAGACCCTGCCAGGAGCCGACGACCATGTTGAGGCCCTGCTCGCGCATCGTCGGGATTTCAGGAAGCGCGGGGTTGCGGTCGGGAGAGACCACGGCCAGCATCCTGACTTTTCCCGCCTTGGCAAAATTGACCGCGGAGGAGAAGGTCACAAACATCATCTGCACCTCGCCGCCGAGCAGCCCGATCATCGCCGGCCCGGCACCCCCCTTATAGGCTATCTGCTCGGCCCGGGTGCCGGTGGCATTAAGGAACATGACCATTTCAAGGTTGTTGGCGCTGGAAGGCGCCGGCGCGCCGTAGTTCAACTTGCCCGGATTCGCCTTCAGGTGCGCGATCAGGTCCTTGACGCTCTTCACGGGCAGGGAAGGGTGCGTCACGAGGCAGCCGGGGACGTCCACCACCTGGGTGATCGGGATCAGGTCCTTCAGCGGCCGGTACGGGAACTTGACGTAATAAACCGGGTTGATCGCCATCGTGCCGACGTTGCCGAGCAGGAAGTTGTAGCCGTCCGGGTTGGCGCGAACTGCGAGTTCCACGCCGATGTTGCCGGCGGCGCCGCCACGGTTGTCGATCACCACCTGCTGCTTGAGGAGATCGGCCATCGCCGGCTGGATGATGCGCGCGACGAAATCGGATGCACCGCCTGGCGCGAACGGCACGATCATCCGGATCGGACGCGACGGGAAATTATCCGCCTTTGCCTGCGCGAATACCTGGCCAGCCGGCAGCAAGGCCGCGGCCAGCAGCACTGAAAGTGTCAATCGGGAATACTTCATGGTCGTGCTCTCCTCGTTATTGTAGGGGTAAGGCCCGTCATTTGTCCGGGATCACCGGCAGCAGCAAGTGGGACGCCATACTGCCCCCGGTGAAGATCGTGTTGTCCCCCGTATTGTAATCCGCGCTGTAGTGAGTATAAGGCGCGCTGCCGGCCCCGTCGCGCGGTTGAATATCGAGGCGAATGCGGTGGCCCTTGCGAAACACCATGCAGGTCGGCCAGATCTCCACGTCCACCCGGATCGGCTCGTTCTTCTTCAACCACAGTCGGTTGTCGTGCGAGTGGTAGGGGCGGTGGGGGCGGGTCAGTTCCCGGTCGAGGCCGCGGTGCGAGGCGCGCAGCCAGCCCTTGGCCACCGGCACGTTCTGCTGCTGCTGGCCGACTTCCCAGACGTCACGGCCATCGCGGTCGATGTTGCGGATCGTCGCGAAGATGTCCATGTCCTCGGTGGTGCTGGCCACCCACAGCGTCAACACCACCGGCCCGGTGACCTCGAGATCCTCCTTGAGAGGACCGGTCTCGAAGGAAAGCCCCAGCCGCGGCAGGCTGCCGGGCAGGACGGTGGAAGTCCATGAGGCCGAGGCGATGCCCGCCTTCGACATGCCGGTCGCGGAGTAGGCGACGGCGCCCTTGCTCTTCGGGGCCGTGGTGACCAGCAGGCCCTCGGCCGCCTCGCGGTTTTTCACGGCAACCCGGGAAGGCGAGAGGTAGAAGCGCGTCCAGCGGGTGCGTTTCAAGGGCCATTCCCGCTCGTTGCGCCACGCGTTGTTGTTGCCGCCCTTGCGAATGATGAGCTTCACCGGCGCCTCGTCCATCACGCCGTTCTTCTCGCCCTTCAGCCAATGGTCGAAGAAACGCAGCTGGTCGCGCCGCCCGTCCTCGCTGTAGAAGGGGTGGTAGTGCGTGCCGGCGTGAATGCGCAGCTTCTTGTGGCGTGAGGCAGCGCGGATGAAACCTTCCGTGTTGCCGCGCAGGTGCAGGCCCATCCCGCTCCAGTTGCCCGCGGTCAGCATCGGCACCTCGATGCGGCCCCAGTCCGCGCGGCGCTGGTCGAACCAGCCGGTGTCGAGGTTGTGGCGCATGTACTGCCACAGCCAGTTGCTCGAAAACGCATCTGCGTTGTGCTGCTGGGGCGCTCCCAGCAGGTGATGTGCCATGTGGTTGTTGTACCAGTTGCCGATGAAACCCAGGCAGAAGATGCCGCCGTGATAGGCGAGGTCGCGGTACATGTCGGCCGCTCCCTCCCACGGGATGATGGCCTTGAGGGAGGGGGGCTTGAGGCTCGCGACCAGCCACTGGTTCATCGCGAAATAGGAAATGCCGGCGAGGCCGATGCGGCCGCTGCACCATTTCTGCTTTGCGGCCCACTCGATACAGTCGTAGAAATCGAGCGCTTCCTGGCGCGACCAGGGATCGAACTGCCCGGGAGATTTGCCCGAGCCCCGCGTGTCCACGCGGATCGCGGTGTAGCCGCGGGGAATCCACCACAGCGGATTGACCGTCTCCCAGTTCATCAGCGGGTTGGCTTTTTCCTCCAGGTCCGCCGGCGGCACCCACAGCTTGTCCTTGCGGTAGCCGCCGATGTTCATGATGGCCGGGAAGCGGCCCCCCGCTTTCGGCCGGAAGATATCGGCCTTGAGACGCGCGCCGTCCCGCACCGGGATCTCGACGTCCTTCTCGATGACGAGATCGTAGCGGGGTTGGGAGGTCTTGTTCATGATTCCTGTTCATGAAAAACGCGTGTCGCGTTTTTCATTCGACCTTGATGTTGTTGTCGCTGGCGACCTTGCCCCAGGTCCGGATTTCTTCCAGCACGAATTGCTGGAATTCGCCAGGAGACTTGTTGACCACCGGTGTCATGAATGCCTTGGCAAGAGCTTCCTTCGTCGCCGGACTTTCCATGACTTTCACGACGTCGGCGTGGATACGGGCGAGCAGCGGCTTGGGAATGCCGGCAGGGGCGAACAGCCCGTTCCAGGCGTTGGTGCCGTAGCCGGGATAACCCGCTTCCGCGACCGTCGGGACGTTCGGCAGCTCGGGCCGGCGCGTCGGCCAAGTGGTGGCAAGCGGCTTGATCCGGCCGGCGCGGATGTTCGGCAGGGAGGAGGCCATGTTGATGAACATGAACTGCACCTCGTTGCCCATGATCGCCGGGATCATCTGGCCGGCGCCGCCCTTGTAGGGGATGTGCGTCATCTCGATGCCCGAGTGCTTGAGGAACTTGGCGGCATCGAGGTGCGGATAGGAGCCGACGCCGGCGGAGCCGTAGTTCATGCGCGTGCCAGGCTTCTTCGCGTATTCGACCAGCTCTTTCAGGCTCGACGCCGGCACGGTCGTGCTCACGACCCAGAGGTGAGGGAGCTGGATCAGGTTGGTGACGCCGGTCAGATCGCGCGAGGGCTTGACGTTCAACGAGCTGAAAGTGGTTTCGTTGATGGCGTTGGTCGAGACGTTCCCCACCTGCAGCGTGTAGCCGTCGGGCGGGGACTTCGCCGCCAGTTCGAGCGCGATGTTGCCCGAAGCGCCGGCCCGGTTGTCGACGATGACCGGCTGGCCCCACAACTCGCTGATGCCAGCCTGCAACAGGCGGGCCGTAATGTCGGTGGCACCGCCCGGGGAATAAGGAACGATGAGGCGCACCGGCCGTTGCGGAAATTTTTCTGCTGCATGCACAGCGGTCGCGGCCGCCGCGCATACGAGGGCCAGCATCAAGCGAAGTATCATGCTCATCGTAGTCTCCTCGGGTGGTTGCCGCTCGACACTCCAACTAATCGCGCCCCAGGTCCTCCGGGCTGATCGGGAGCTTGACGGGGCGCTTCAACTTCGCGGAAAGATCGATCGCCTTGGTCAGCATCAGGCGATTGTGGCCTTCGCGCGCCGTCGCGTGCTGCGTGGGGACGCCGAGCGACACGCGGTTCAGCCACGAATTGGTTTCCTCGCGCATCGGTCCCCGCAGCTCGCCCAGCGCCATGTCGCCGACCGGGTAGCTGGTCAGGAAATCGACGTGGCGGCGCTTGTCCGGCGCGTAGCCCTCGGCCTGGATCAGGTTGGTCGCGAGCACCATGTCGCGATGCGTGTCGTCGATCGTGAGCACGCCCTCGGTGCCGACGGCGCCCACTTCGAGGCTATAGACCGCGCCCGGCCAGACCTCCGGCAGCGCCCAGGAAATAACGCCGTGATAGATCGCGCCGTCGTCGAAAATGATGGTGTAGCCGGTGCCGTCCACGCCCTGCCACGTCGGACCCAGCGCCTTGTTCACCGAGCGCGCGTAGACCTCGACCGGTTTCTTCGCTTCCATCAGCCACATCACGATGTCGAGCGCGTGCGTGCCGGAGATCACCATCGGCGTCACTTCCGACCGGTTGTCGCTGCGCCGGTAATTGTCGATGGCGACCAGCCGGTTCATGAAGGCGCGCGAAGTGACCATCGTCACTTCGCCGAGCGCGCCGGAGCGGACCTTTTCTTTCGCCACCAGCCAGCGGCGGCGGAAACGCTGGGTGTAGCCGATCACGGCGTCGACGCCGGATTTTTCGATGGCGGCGAGGGTGTTCGCGGATTCGGCGAGGTCGGTCGCAAGCGGCTTCTCGATCAGTAGCGGCAGCTTGCGTTCCGCGGCGAGGATCACCGGGCCGACGTGCAGGTGCTCGTCGGTGGAGACCACCACCGCGTTGACCTCGGGGCGCGCGAGCAGCTCGCGGTAATCGGTGGTGACGAAATCCGCGCCGCATTTCTCGCGCACGATTTCACCGCGCTCAGGGTTGATTTCGGCAAGTCCGATCCAGTCCACCTCGGGATGGCGTGCGGCGAGCTCGCCGCGGATCAGCCCGACGCGGCCCGCGCCAATGATGGCGAGGCCGATGCGTTTGGGATTCTTTTTCGTCATAAATCCAAAAACCTATTTAGCCACAGAGAGCACAGAGGACACAGAGAGTTCGAAAGGCAAAACCCGCGCCGTATGTTGCTCGAGTGGTTTCTCTGTGATCTCTGTGTTCTCTGTGGCTGATTGTTTCTAACGAGCGGCAGCGACAGATGGGCGCGACTCCGGCAGCGGCAGGCTGACCGGCTCGTTGCGCTCCGCCGAGAGGTCCGCGGCGATATAGACTTCCATCACCCGCCGCGCCTGCTCCGCGGTGACCAGCACCGGGCGGTCGCACGCCACCGCCTCGAGAAAGTGCACCGTCTCGGCTTTCATGGGCCCTGCGTAGGCATGGTCCACGAACTCACCGGGCATTGATGACATCGGCAGCCGCATGCCCTCCTTCATCGTGTTCAGCACCACGTCTCGATGGCTGTCGTCGACAAACACCGAGCCTTCCGTTCCGATCATTTCGATCCAGGTGGTGGAGAAGTTCGGATAGCCTACCGGCAGGCTCCAGCCGGCGTTGACGACGAAGGAGAGTCCGTTGTTCATGGTGACGGTGATGATCTGCGTATCGGGAATGTCCGCCCCGGTGGATGCTTTCATCACGCCGTAATTGGTCGTGGAATACACCCGCACCGGCCTGGCGGGCTCCAGGCACCACAGCACGAAGTCGAGATCGTGGGTGGCCTCCATTGCGGCGGGGGAGAGCTTGCCCCGCCCGGTAATCTTCTTGCCCAGGCTGCGGGTGATGTGGCGGCTGACCAGCGCGGAGACCGGTTTGCCGATGGTGCCGTCGTTGATGGATTTCTTGACGTAGGCGAACTTCGGGTTGAAGCGCTGGGAGTAGCCGATGGTGAACTTGAGCTTGTTCCGGTTCGCGATCGCGATCAGCTCGTCGGCCTCGTGCAGCTCGATGGCGATCGGCTTCTCCAGGAACACGTGCTTGCCCGCGAGCAGGCATTCGCGCGCCATCGGGTAGTGATGAGTCTCCGGTGTGGCGGAGATCATGTACGCATCGATCTCCTTGATCTTCAGGAGTTCACGGTAGTCCGCGGTAGCGGTCTTCGCGCCGGTCGCTTTCGCGACCTCCGCCAGGCGCTCGGGCCTGATTTCCGCAATATGGAGGTTGCCGACGACCGGATTCGCGGCGCAGGTTTCGGCGCGGATGCCGCCGCACCAGCCGGTGCCGATGATACCGACGTTAATTTGTTTCACGTGTGCTCCAGAGATGTTGCGTTGCGGGCAAGAAGTCGAATTATGTCGCATAATTAACTCCGCGTGTTCGAACAGACGAAACCAGCGCTGTTCAACACGCGATGAGTCGGTGACGGACCGACAGCGTAGAGGAGCGAAGAATGAAACAATTATCGGGTCTCATTTCGATAAGCAAGCCTCGAAAGCCGGAATGACACTGTTGAAGTAACAACCGATGGCACGCAAAAAACGTCGCAGCAAGGGCACGGTAGGGCAGATCGGCCTCGGCATCATGGGCGGCGCATTTGCCCGGCACCTGCTCGCCGCCGGCTTCAAGGTCGTTGGCTATGACGTGTCACCGGCCGCGGGCAGGGCGCTCGCCCGGCTGGGTGGACAGACGGCGCGCTCGTGCGCCGAGGTCGCGGCGAGAACGCGGATCATCATCACGTCGCTGCCGTCGCCCGCGGCGATGGAGGAAGCCTATTTCGGAAAACAGGGCATTGCCGCCGGCGCCCGTCCCGGCACGATCGTGATCGAGGCGAGCACCATGACGCTCGAATTGAAGGAGGGGCTCCGGCGCCGCCTCGCACGCCGCGGCGTCCTCTTGCTCGATTGCCCGGTGAGCGGCACCGGCGCCCAGGCCGCTGCCAAGGACATCGCGATCTATGCGAGCGGCGACCGTGGCGCGTTCCACCGCTGCCGCAAGGTGTTCGACGGGTTCGCGCGCTCGACCTATTATTGCGGCGAGTTCGGCGTCGGCTCCAAGCTCAAGTTCGTCGCCAACCTGCTGGTGACCATACACAACCTGTCCACTGCGGAGGCGATGGTGGTGGGGGAGAAGTCGGGAATCGACCTCGGGCTCCTCTACCGGGTCATCGCCGACGGCGCGGGCAGCTCGCGCATGTTCCAGGTGCGCGGGCCGATGATGGTGCGCGGACGCTACCTGCCGCCGCACATGAAGTCGAAGCTCTATCAGAAGGACATCGACATCATCCGGGCGTTCGTGCGTCGGCTGAAGTGCCCGACGCCGCTCTTCGACGGCAGCCTGCCTTACTACACCGCGGCGTTGCGGCAGGGTTGGTCCCTGCACGATACGGCCGCGATCCATGCGGTTTTGAGAAAACGCGCCGGCTTGCGGGGCAAGCCCTAGGAATTTGTCGAGGTTCGACTCGACAAATTCCTGAAATGAACCTGGGAATTTGCGGCAAGGACGAGCGGAAATATGCTGCTGGTTCCGGTGGCGTCAGAATATATAGCGGGAAGCTGGGATTGACGCTTATGTTTGAAACTGTTTTTGTTCAGGAATTTGCCGGTGCGGTATCCGGCAAATTCCTTAACACAACCAGGAAAGGAAACTAAATGGCAGTCGAAGGATCCCTGCGGCCGGGTGCCGGCGCCGCGCAGATGGCCCTCAACATGAAGCTGATCGGGCACCATGAGCTCGCCGGCTTCGGCGGGGTCGGCGAAGGCATCAACATGCAGAAGACGAAGGACGGCCGGCGCATCCTGTGGCTGGCGCATGAATCCGCGCCCAAGAACTTCACCGGGGTGGACGTAACCGACCCGCGCAATCCCAAGATGATCGTGCAGACCGACCTGCCGCACAACGACGTGCGCTCGAACTCGCTCGACGTCGTGGGCGACATCATGGCGGTGGCCTACCAGACCAAGAAGTGGGGCCTGAAGCCCGCGGGCATGGATCTCTTCGACATCAGCACGCCAGAGAAGCCGAAGCTGATTTCGCACTTCGACGCGTCGGGGCCATGCTCGCGCGGCGCGCATTGCGTGTTCTTCGTGGACGGAGAATACGTGCACCTCACCTCCGGGTCGGCGGATTTCGAGCCGACCAACGAGAAGGACGACCAGTTCTACCGCATCATTGACGTCCGCAATCCCTCGAAGCCGACCGAGGTCGGGCGCTGGTGGTACCCCGGAACCCGCAAGGGCGACTCGGCGCCGCCGCCGCCGCGGCACCCGAAGTTCGACGGCGGCTACCGCCCGCACAACTGCGCCGTCTACCCGCAGAAGCCGGACCGTGCTTACGTCGGCTACATCGATGGCGGCGCCTGGATCCTCGATATCAGCGACAAGTCGAAGCCGAAGCCGGTCGGACACCTGCAGTATTCGCCGCCGTATAACGGCTTCACGCACACGGTCCTGCCGCTGATCGAGCGCGGCTACCTGGTCATTTCAGACGAGTGCGTGCGGGACAACGGCGAGGACTGGCCCAAGCTCACCTGGGTGGTGGACGCCCGCGTCGAGAGCAACCTCGTGCCGGTGGCGACGCTGCCGCTGCCGCCCGCCGAGGCCTTCGTCAAGCGGGGCGGGCGCTACGGCTCGCACAACTTGCAC
>CAZFRR010000184.1:0-4389 GCA_964521405.1 uncultured Streptomycetaceae bacterium
ATTCACCAGATGGGTGAGACTTGAAAATGACAACCATTCTTGATTTTCCTCTGTGAACTCTGTGATCTCTGTGGCAAATGGCTTTTCCAGGTTCATTGGTCTTTTGCGGCCTGCGTGAACCCGACGAAAGCGTCGAGCTTCTTGCGCGCCGCTCCGCTGGCGATGACCGCCAGCGCCTTCTCCACGCCCCCTGCCAGGGTCGGCGCGAGGCCCGCGACGTAAATGCTGGCACCGGCATTCAAGGCAACGATGTCGCGCGCGGGGCCTCCCTCGTTGGCGAGCGCCGCCAACACCATCGCTTTCGAGCGCTCGACGCCATCCACCCGGATCGCGGTGATGTCGTGCGTCTTCAGTCCGAAATCCTGAGGCGAGATGTGATACTCGCTGATCTTGTCATCCTTCAACTCGCCCACCAGGGTCGGCCCGGAAATCGAGATCTCGTCGAGCCCCTCCAGCCCGTGCACCACCATCACGTGCCGGCTGCCGAGCCGTTGCAGCACGCGCGCCTGGATGCCGACCAGGTCGCGATGAAATACTCCCATCAGCTCCAGCTTTGCCCCCGCCGGGTTGGTGAGCGGGCCGAGGATGTTGAAAATCGTTTTCACGCCAAGCTCCCGCCGCACCGGGGCGGCATGCTTCATCGCTCCATGATGCAGCGGCGCGAACATGAAGCCCACCCCCACTTCGTCAATGCAGCGGCCGATCTGCTCCGGTTTCAGATTGATATTGGCACCCAGCGCTTCCAGCACGTCGGCGCTGCCGGATTTGCTCGAAACCGAGCGGTTGCCATGCTTCGCGACACGCGCGCCGGCCGCCGAGCAGACGAAAGTCGCCGCCGTCGAGATGTTAAAGGTATGTGCACCATCGCCGCCGGTGCCCACGATATCGATGAGACTGTCGGGATCCTTGACGGGAACCTTGGTGGCAAATTCGCGCATCACTTCCGCCGCCGCGGCGATTTCCCCGATGGTCTCCTTCTTCACGCGCAGCCCGACGATGATCGCCGCGATCAGCGTGGGCGTGACCTCTCCGCTCATGATGGCGCGCATGACCGAGAGCATCTCCTCGTGAAAAATCTCGCGGTGCTCGATCACGCGCGCCAGGGCTTCTTGCGGTGTCATGGCTTGGCTCCCTTCAGAAAATTCTCGAGCAGCTGGTGGCCGTGCTCGGTGAGGATCGACTCGGGATGGAATTGCACGCCCTCGATCGCGAGTTCCTTGTGCCGCACGCCCATGATCTCCCCGTCGTCGGTCCAGGCGCTCACTTCGAGAGTGGCGGGCAGGCTCGCCCGCTCGATCACCAGTGAATGATAGCGCGTCGCGGTAAAGGCGTCGGGCAAGCCGCGGAAGACACCGCGGTTGTCGTGATGGATGGCGGAGGTCTTGCCGTGCATGAGCTGCTTCGCGTGAACGATTCTGCCGCCCAGCGCCTGGCCGATCGCCTGGTGGCCGAGGCAGACGCCGAGGATCGGCACCTTGCCGGCAAGATGCTTGATGAGCGGCACCGAGATCCCGGCCTCGTTCGGCGTGCACGGCCCCGGCGAGATGACGATGTGCGCGGGCTTGAGTTTCTCGACGCCCTCGAGCGTGATCTCGTCGTTGCGAAAAACCTTTACCTCCTGGCCCAGCTCGCCCAGGTACTGGACGAGGTTGTAGGTGAAGGAATCGTAGTTATCGATCATCAGCAGCATAACGAATCCTTCCGGACGCCGGCCCCGCCCACGTCCGCGGTCGCGATGTTTGACTTAGAGCCCATCATTGCTGCGCCAGCAGGAAACTTCATAGTTGATGTCTCGCCAGGGCCACCGTCCCCGGCACCTGCATGAATTCGAAGAACAGGTCCGTGGCGCGCTGCGTGCGGCTGCGCTCCTTCGCGCCCCGAAACACGGTCTGTCCCAGCACTTCGGACAGATTGATCGAGATGCCGAAGTACAGGTTGCGTTGGCGCGGCACTCCGGGCGGGTCCTCGTAACCCCGCGTGCCGTAGCCCGCGGCAAGCTCGAAATACCGGAGCACGCTGTTTTCGCGCAAGGCGGGCACCCCGCTCGCCTTCGCGACCATCAGGTAGGTCTGCCCGGAGTAATCTCCGCCAGGTTCATAGCCCTTGCCCTCCGACGGCTTGTAGAGCAGGCGGAAATCGACGAGCCGGTCAAATTCCGGACTGCGCTCCATCAGGTAACCCAGGCCCGCGCCCAGGACGTTCATGATCGCGTCCTCCCGGCTGAAGCTGTACTGCTTCGAGTAGCCATCCAGCACTTCGACCGCGGTCATGATGCCGAGCGCCGACCAGAACCCGAGGCGCTGCGCCTGGCCGCCCTCATTGCCGAGCGCCTCGAAGCCCTGCGTGAGCAGCCGCGCGCCAGCGTAGGAGAAAAAGGCATGGCCGAGCTTGTCCGCGCCGCCATACTTGGTGTCCTGGCCGAACCAGCCCTCGCTCTCGGTGCGGAATTTCCCGGTGAACCCTTCCTCCCACCACTGGTTCATGCCGTACGCCCCCACCAGCAGGACGCTGCCAGCGATCAGCGCAGCATTGCGCAGCCGTAAATTTTCCGGCGGCTTCCCGGGGGTCTGTGGTTCCGCATCGGAACGCTGCGGCGGCGCGGGCGCCGGGTCAGTCGCGTTCGCGGCCAGCGTATAGCCTTCCGCGTCCGTCGCGCGCGGCAAGCGCAACTGGGCGCTTGTGTCCATCGTCGCCAGCAGGAAAACCGCGCTCAGCATCGGAATAACAACTCTCATCGCCCGCACCGGTGAGTACATCACGAGGTCCATTAGCGGTCGCGCCTCAATCGAGCCGGGTGTCGAGACCGGCCTCGGCCATTTCCGCCGCGCGCAGCAGCGCCCGCGCCTTGCTCTGCGTTTCCTGCCACTCGGCCGCCGGTTGCGAGTCGGCGACGATGCCTCCGCCCGCCTGAACGTAAAGAATGCCATCCTTGACCACCGCTGTCCGCAGCGCGATGGCAACGTCCATGTTGCCGTGAAAGCCGAGGTAGCCGACCGCTCCCGCATAGACGCCGCGTTTCACGGGCTCCAGTTCGTCGATGATTTCCATCGCCCGCACCTTGGGCGCGCCGGAGACGGTGCCGGCGGGAAACGTCGCGCGCAGGACATCGATCGCGTTCAACCCGGGCTTCAACCGGCCCTCGACGTTGGAAACGATGTGCATCACGTGCGAATAGCGCTCGACGATCATCTGCTCGGTCACCTTGACGCTGCCGGTCTGCGCGACGCGCCCCGCGTCGTTGCGGCCCAGGTCCACCAGCATGAGGTGCTCGGCGCGCTCCTTCTCGTCCGCGAGCAATTCCTTTTCCAGGGCGGCGTCCTCCGCGGGCGTGGCGCCGCGGCGGCGTGTGCCGGCAATGGGGCGCACCGTCACCGTGTCGCCCTCGAGGCGGGCCAGGATCTCGGGCGAAGCCCCGACCACGTGAAAGCCGCCGAAGTCGAAATAGTACATGTAGGGAGACGGATTGATGGTGCGCAGCGCGCGATAGAGCGCGAGTGGCGAGGCGCGAAACGGCTTCGACATGCGCTGCGAGGGCACGACCTGCATGATGTCGCCCTCGAAAATGTAATGCTTTGCGCGCTCCACCGCCTGGTGGTAGGCCGCCTCGCCAAAACCCGAGACTGCCGGCTCGGAAGGCCCGCGCACGTCCGCGGGAATGGCCGCCGGCTCCCGCAATTTGGCGAGCAATTGCTTCAACCGCGCGCGCGCCGCCTGGAACGCGCCTGCTTTTCCCGGCTCGGCATAGACCACGAGCGTGAGCTTCCCCGTCAGGTTGTCGACGATCGCGATCTCTTCGGAGATGAGCAGCAGGATGTCGGGGGTGCCGAGCTCGTCCCGCTTATGCGTGGCAGCGAGCCTGCGCTCGATGTAGCGCACCGTGTCGTAACCGAAGTAGCCGACGAGGCCGCCGCAGAAACGCGGCAGGCTTGCGTCCTGCGCCACCTTGAAGCGCGCGAGCGTGTCGTTGACGTACGCCAGCGGGTCGGCAGAGCGCGTTTCCGCGACCACGTGGGTGCCCTGGAACTCGGTGCAGGTATCCCCGCGCACCTCGATGCGCGTCTGCGCCGGCAATCCAATGAAGGAATAGCGGCCGAAACGCTCGCCGCCCACGACTGACTCCAGCAGGTAGGTGAACGGCCGGTTGGCCAGCTTGAGGTAGATGGAAAGGGGCGTGTCGAGATCGGCGAAGGTCTCGAGCACCACCGGGATGCGGTTGAACCCCGCGGCAGCGAACTGCCTGAATTCGGACTCGGTCATGGACAGCTCCGGCAAGAAAACTCTGGGAACGACGGGCAAACGGCGAGACTGGAGGCGATGGTCAGGGGCGCCAGCAGCGCCGCCTGTCCGATGCCTTGAGCTCGCAGGTTCGAGTCGGCAGAGTTTCGGTAG
>CAZFRR010000185.1:0-31840 GCA_964521405.1 uncultured Streptomycetaceae bacterium
CTTGCTGTAGAGGGTCACGCTGATTGCATGAGAGAGGTTGGCCATCATCACCGTGTAACCATCGGGCGGCGAGTGGGCGACAAGCTCCGCGCCGATGTTGCCCGCCGCGCCGGGACGATTGTCTATCACCACCGGCCGCCCCAGCGCTTCGGAGAGCGGCGTCCCGATGATCCGCCCCACGATGTCGACTGCGCTTCCAGCCGCGTACGGCACAATGAATCGTAGCGGTCGGGTCGGGTACTGTGCGTACGCCGGCGCGGTTCCCGCCAGTGCAGCCGCGAATACGATCAATCCGCCGCAGATCATGGATCTCATGGGTTCCTCCCCGGGCAGTCCATCGTCCCTGTTTCGGGCGCGCATTCAGTATGGCACGAAAAAGGAGCGGGTCGTGCGTCCCCCTTCCAGTGGCGGCGGCGAGGTGTAAACTATTTGCCCAATACTTTCCGCTTTTTCCTCGTAAGTCGGAGGGCACGTCCATGGCGCTCAAGCAAACCCGCATCGAAGTCAACAATGCCGTCTTCTCCCTGCCCTACCACGTGGCGAAAGAGGAAGGCTATTTCGCTACGGAAGGTTACGACGTGGAGCTGGTCCCCGCCGGCTCGGGGCGCGACCGCGACAAGGAGGTGCCGGAGCAGCCGATCGAGGACCACCGGCTGGTGAAATCCTACGGCTGGCACGAGGGCATCGAGAAAGGCGAGTTCTGCATGTACCGCGCCTGCGAGTGGGGCCAGATCCGCCGCACGCAGGACAGCGCGAAAAACGTCAAGGTGGTGAGCAAGCGCGCCGCGGTTGCCACGCAGGCCATCGTCGTGCGTGCGGATTCGCCCTACAACGTGCCGCAGGATCTGCGCGGCAAGACCGTGGCTGTCAACTTCCACGCCGGCTCGCACTACATCACGCTGTCCATGCTCGGCGGCTCGATGATCGGCAAGAGCGAAGTGCGCGCCGTGCACGTCGGCGGGCCGAAGCAGCGCCTGCGCTATCTCGAGGAAGGGCGCGTCGAAGCCGCGGCGGTGATGGAGCCGTGGATCACGGTGGCTGCGAAGCAAGGTCTCAAGATCATCTGCGAGGCGTTCTACGAGGGCGCCGAGGTGGCGACGCCGGACGTGGACCCGGAGATGTACGCCGCCATCAGCCGTGCCATCAACCAGGCGGTGGCAAAAATCAACCAGGACATCCGGCCCTACCTCAAGTATATGATCCGCGAAGTGCCGGCGGACGTCGTGAAGCTCACCGCGGACGACTTCTACCTGCCCCGCTTCCGCTATGTCTCACCGCGCCCCTACACGCGCGAGGAGTACGAGCACCTGCACGACTGGATGATGAGCTGGGACCTCCTTAACCCGGAGAGCAGCTACGACCAGATCGTCGGCGCGAAGCTCGCCGCCTCCGCTTGACGAAGCCCGAGCTGAGTTAAACTCATCATTCATCATTCATCATTCAACATTCATCATTGATTTTTTTACTGGAGCCGAAATGGCGACGAAATACATGCTCTGCAGCTTCAAGACCTGCCCCTGGGTGCAACGCGCCGCGATCGTGCTGCGGGAGAAACAGGTTCCCTACGACATCACCTATATCGACCGCGACAAGCGCCCGGACTGGTTCCTCGCCATCTCACCGCACTCCAAGGTGCCGGTGCTGAGAATCGACGAGAAGCATGCGCTGTTCGAGTCGAACGCCATCGCGGAATACCTGGAAGAAACCACGATGCCCCGGCTGCATCCCGAGGATCCACTCACCCGCGCGCGCAACCGGGCCTGGACCGACTACGTTTCCACCTTCGCCAGCGCGATATCCGATACCTCGTATGCCGATTCGGAGGAGGAATTCAGCGCGAAGGCAACCAAGATCGCCGGCCCGTTCGGCAAGCTTGAGGAAGCGCTCGCCGGGCGCGGCAACAACGGTCCCTACTTCAACGGGCCGAAGTTCTCATTGGTGGACGCGGCCTACGCGCCATTCCTGCAGCGCTACACCTTCATGGACCGGCTGAAGCCGCTCGGCATCATCGAAAAGTTCCCGCGCCTCGCCGCCTGGCGCGACGCGCTCATGTCCTCGCCGGCAGTGAAAGCCTCGACCGTCCCGAACATCGAGGCGGCGTGGCAGGAAAACCTGATCCTGCGCAAGCGCTGGCTGGGCAAGTTCGTCTCGAAGAGCGTGCTGGGCGCCGCCGCGGCGGCGTAAAAAGCTTCACCGCCAAGGCCGCGAAGGACGCTAAGGTAGAAGTACTACGGGTCGCTAAGGACGCAAAGGCCGCGAAGGAAATAATAATTACAACAAAGGTCGCTAAGACAGCGCCAAGGGTGCTATCGGCGAGACTCTTTGGAATAGATTGAAATCATAGCCCCTGGACTGCTACACATAATAATTCCGACGGCGTTTCCTGTTCCCCACTTGGCGTTGCCTTCGCGTCCTTGGATTGGTTTTCGTAATGAATTCCTTGGCGGCCTTGGCGGCCTTGGCGTTGAGGCTGTTATTTTTTCCTTCGCGTGCTTGGCGGCCTTGGCGGTGAGGCTGTAATTTTCCTTAGCGGTCTTGGCGGTTAAATTCAATCGGCCTTCACGGCGGCACCGCCCAGCTTCGCGGCAAGCCGCTCGGAAAACTCTTTCGTCATGTGCTTCACCACCAGGTTCGCGCCGCTCTCGACCAACGAGGCGAGCTTGCCCGAGATCTCGACCTGCGCGTCGAACGGGATCGCCGACGAGCCCGGCGCCGCTCCGTCCACGACCTTGAAATTCATCGTGGTCTTCACGCGCGTGCCGCCCACGTTGTCCTTGCCCCGAGACGAGACGCTCCCGCCCATCGCCGCGGCGTCGAATTCCAGCGAGACTTTCGAGCGAAACGTGACCTTGGCGGGACCGAACTTCACCACCAGCGTCGCGTCGTACGACCCGTCCTCCTGCTGCTCGCCCAGCACCGCGCCCGGAACACAATCCACGACGGCCCTGGGGTCAGACAGGAGGTTCCAGACGACCTGCGGCGACGACGGCACTTCGATGCGATCCTTGACTTCGATCATGCTGTTTCCCGAAACGGGATGGGGGATGAATGACGGGGTGCCCAGTATCCCGTTACCCGGCTAAAGGAGCAAGGCTCAGCGTCCAAGATATGACCAACAACCCCTTAATTCTCCCGTCTTGCGGCTAGCGGCTGTGTTTCAATGATAAGTGGAGACATGCACTATCATGATACGTATTGACACTATTACGGAGCGGCGCAGAATTTACTCACGGACGGCCGCTCGACCGTCATCAACATTAGGGGGAGACAAGAATGGATCGCAGAACCGTCATTACCGCAGGCACGATGCTGGCAGTGCTTACCGCCGCCGGCTGCGCCCACATGGGCTCCGAGTGGGTCACGCTGATCGACGGCGACAAAGGCCTGGATAACTTCAACCGCATCGGCGACGCCAACTGGCGGGCCGAGGGCGGCGCCGTCGTGGCCGACAAGGGCAAGGGTGGCTACCTGGTGTCAAAGAATTCCTACAAGGACTTGGAGATCCGGGCCGAATTCTGGGCGGAGCACACCACGAATAGCGGCGTCTTGTTCCGACTGCCCGATCCCCAGAAAGGCGGCGCTGGCAGTGCCTATGAGGCAAACATTTTCGACTTTCCTCGCAATGATGGTTATGGCACTGGTGCGATCACCAATATCGCGATGGTGAACACGGTGCACAAGGCCGCCGGGCAGTGGAACACCTTTGAGATCTACGCGAAGGGCCAGGAGATTACCATCAAGTTAAACGGGGTCGTTACCGCCAGCATCCAGGACAGTAGGTATGTTTCCGGGCCGATCGCGCTGCAGTTTGGCAATCTCCCCAAAGATGCTCCCGGCGGCGTCATCAAGTGGCGCAAGGTGCAAGTCAGGCCGCTGTAGCTCGAACGAATGACAAGATACAGGGAGACCTCTATGAATCGCAGAACCCTCATTACCGCAGGCATGACGTTTGCCGCGCTCGCCTTCGCTGGCTGCGCGCACATGGGCTCCGAGTGGGTCACGCTGATCGACGGCGACAAAGGCCTGGAAAACTTCAGCCGCAACGGCGACGTCAACTGGCACACGGAGGGCGGCCTGGTCGTGGGCGACAAGGGCAAGGGCGGGGTACTAGTCTCAAAGAACTCCTACAAGGATTTCGAGCTCCGGGCCGAGTTCTGGGCAGAAACCACTACCAACAGCGGTATCTACATCCGCGCCACCGAACCCCAGAAAATCAGCTCCGCCAGTGCCTACGAGGTGCAGATCTACGACCTGTCGCCCCGACCGGAGTACGGCACGGGGGCCCTCGTCAACGTCGCCGTGGTGAATCCCATATACAAGGTCGGCGGCAAATGGAATACCTACGAGATCTACGCCAAAGGCCCGGAAATAACCGTCAAGCTCAACGGAGTTGTTACTGTCAGCATCCAGGACACCCGCTTTGGCTCCGGGTCGATCGCGCTCCAGTTCAGCAATGGCCCCCAGGGCGTTCCCGGTGGCCCCATCAAGTGGCGCAAGGTGCAGGTCAAGGAGCTGTAACCTCGTGATGGGTGATGGGGAACTAAGGTTCAAGGTTCAAGGAGTAAGAGGATGTTTCTCCAGCCGTGAACCGGGTAACCCTGTTTTCTGATCACCTGTATTAGTCCCTGCTTCTGCATTCGTAAACCGGGAGCCGCCGCATGTTCGCGATCATCTGCAAAGCCGACGGTTTTCCGGTGAGCCGCCATGTGGGGAACGACACGCCCGATCTCGTGGTGACCTGGACTTCCGATGCCGCGGCGAAGTCCTTCCTCGCCACCAAGGGCATCGAAGCCGAATACCAGGTGGTCGCGCTCACAGAGGACTCTCTCAATCGCATGGCCCAGGCCTTGAGCTGCCCGGCCGATGTCATCGCGTTCGACTCGTATCCGGGCTAGCGCCCATTGGAGAAAGCTATGAGAACACCTCTTCCAGTGATGCAACTCTGCACGGCGGCATTCCTGTTCGCCGCCGCTCCCGCGGGGCTGGCCCAGGCGCCGTATCCGAATCAGCAGATCCGTATCATCTGCGCGTTTCCGGCGGGCGGCGGCACCGATCTCACGTCACGCCTGCTGGCGGAGCAATTGCACAAGATCCTGGGGCAACCGGTGGTGGTGGACAACCGTACCGGGGCGAGCGGCATGATCGGCACGGGCGCAGCGGCGAAGTCGCCCCCCGACGGCTACACGCTGCTCGTGGCATCGGGCGAAATCGCGGTCAACCCGCACCTCTACAAGGAGAAGATGGCCTACGACTGGGACAAGGAGCTCCAGCCCATCACGCTCCTGGTCAAGGTGCCCAACGTGCTGGCGGTGAACATGGACGTGCCGGTGAAAAACGTGGCGGAGCTGATCGCCTTTGCCAAGCAGAACCCGCGCAAGCTCACGTTCTCGTCGAGCGGTGTTGGCAACCCGCAACAACTGACCGGAGAGCTCTTCAACAAGCTGGCGGGCGTGCAAATCCTGCACGTTCCCTACAAGGGCGCCGCGCCGCAGCTCGCGGACGTCGCGGGCAAGCACATCACGATGACCTACGTCAGCATCGGCGCTGCGCTGCCGTTCATCGAAAGCAACCGCATCCGGCCGATTGCCGTCACCTCCACGACACGCGTGTCCGCGCTGCCGGAGGTGCCCGCGATCTCGGAGCACCCTCCCCTCGCCGGCTTTGAGCTCGTGAACTTCTTCGGTTTCTACGGCCCCGCCGGAATGCCGGACCCCATCCTGAGAAGGCTCAACGCCGCGGCGGTGCAGACCCTGAAGATGCCGGAGGTGGCGGCCCGGCTGAGGAACATGGGTTTCGAGCCCGCGCCCACCACGCCGGAGCAGTACCGCGAATTCATCCGCAACGAGTCCGCAAAGTTCGCGAAGATCATCGTTGAAGCCGGCGTGAAACTCGAGCAATAATCATCCATTGCCGAAGGCGGCGGGCACGGGTATTCTGTAACCGCAGCCTTAACTACAAGGAGAACGTTAATGGAAGTTCAAGCAGGAAGTGCGGCGCCGGATTTCACGCTTGCCGCGCACAACACCGACCAGAAGGTCTCGCTCGGGAGTTTCAAGGGCCGGCCGGTCGTGGTCGCGTTCATGCCGTTTGCCTTCACCGGCGGGTGAACGAACCAGGTCAACGGGTTCCGTGCGAACTACGAAGAATTCAAGAAGTTGAACTGCGAGATCCTGCAGATCAGCGCCGATCCGGCGCCGAGCCTCAAGGGCTGGTCGGAAAAACTGGGCGGCGTACCCTTTCCTCTCCTCTCGGACTACTGGCCGCACGGCGCGGTCGGCAAGGCCTACGGCATCTTCAACGAGGAACGCGGCATGGACAAGCGCGCGGCCTACGTCGTCGACGCCAAGGGCATCGTCCGCTATGCGAAGGTCTACCCGCAGGGGACGATACCCGAGAGCCCGGAGTTGCTGGCGGAACTGCGCAAGCTCTGAAAAGCGGTGACGAAGTGATGAGGTGATGAGGTGCCGAACCTGATCCTTACCGCTCCAATCTTCGATCAAGCAACAAAAACCCCCGCTCCGGCGGGGTTTTTGTTGTCTGAGCTCCCACCACCCCGCCTCCTTCGGAGGCACCCCTCCTCCGGCAGGAGGGGAATATAAATAACTCCCCTCCTTTTCAAGGAGGGGTGGACGTGAAGCGGACGGGGTGGTTGCGTCGCACGATCTACTCTTGATGGTCACGCGGTTTCGTAATTCTCAATAAGTGCCCCGCAACCGACGTCAGGTAAACTCCGCGAACAGCACACAAGAGGGGAAACCAGTGGAAGTGGAACTCAAGTCGCGACGCCTCACCGTCCCGGACCCGGACGGCGCCATGGAGCTGTGCTACACGAACGGCTGGACGGACGGGCTCCCGGTCGTGCCGCCGACCGCGGAACGCATCCGCGCGATGCTGGAAGCGGGCGGGGTCGAGCCCCAGCGCCAGGTCGCTTTCATCGAGAACCGGCAGGTCTCGGTCACCGCCGAGAAGGTGGCGATCAATGCCGTGATGGCCGGCTGCAAGGCCGAGTACATGCCGGTGGTGCTTGCCGCGATGGAGGCGCTGGCCGATCCGCTCTACGGCTACCACGGGCCCGCGACCAGCACCGGCGGCTCGGCGGTCTTCATGGTGGTGAATGGCCCGATCGCGCGCGAACTCGGCATCAACAGCGGCAACAACCTGTTCGGGCCGGGCTGGCGCGCGAACGCCACCATCGGGCGGGCGGTGCGGCTCATCATGCGGAACGTCATCGGCACCCTCCCCGGCGAGCTGGATCAAAGCAGCCTGGGACACGCCGGCAAGTACACCTTCTGCATCGCGGAGAACGAGGCGGACAGCCCGTGGCCGGCATTTCACACGACGCGCGGCTTGCGGCCCGACCAGAATGCCGTGACGGTGTTCGCGGCCTACGCGCCCCACCAGTTCTCGAACCGGCTGAGCAGCACGCCCGAAGGCATCCTCGCGACAGCCTGCGCCACCATGCGGATCTCGGCCGGAACGACGCGCCAGCCGCAATACGCGCTGGTCTTTGCCGGCGAGCACACGACTATCATGAAGCATGCCGGCTGGTCACGGGAGGACGTGCAGCGCTACTGCTTCGAGCATTCGCAGTCCCCGGTTGCCGAGTTGAAGCGCGTCAACCTGCTTCCGGGAGAGATCTCGCCCGCGGACGAGCGCACGCTGCTGCCATTGGTCGAGACGCCGCAGGATTTTCTCGTCATCGCCGCGGGCGGGCGCGCCGGCGTGCAGTCGGCCTTCATCCCGGGCTGGGGCGGCAAGGCCGGGTCGCAGAGCGTCACGAGGGCGATTCGTCTTCCCTGACGCTCTGCGATTAGGAGCGCCGCCCATATTTTGAGCGTAGAGTAAACACCGAGTTACCAAAGGAGCCTGCCAATGAGTATGCAAATTTATGATCCAACGCTCGGCGCGACGGGACGAAAAGTCCATTTCGTCGCTCGGCCGAAGTCGCTCGCCGGGCTGCGCATCGGGCTCGTCGACAACACCAAGCACAATTCCGATCAACTGCTGCTGCGCATTGCCGCGCTGCTCGAGCGCGACCACGGCGCGAAGGCGCACGTCATCCGCAAGAAGAAGAGCGCCGGCGCGGCCCCGCATGCGGAGATCGTCGAGGAATTCAAGGCGAACTGCGACGTGATCGTCGCGGGCGTCGGCGACTGAGGGTCCTGCTCGTCGGGCAGTGTGCTCGACTCAATCGTGTTCGAACAGCACGGCGTGCCGTCGGCGTCCATCATCACGGAGGTCTTCAAGGTGACCGGCCGGGCGATGGCCCGGAGCTGGGGCCTGCCCGATTTCCGCTTCATCGCGATGCCCCACCCGATCGCGAACCTCACGCCGGCGGAGCTCGACCAGCGCGCCGCCGCGATCGTGCCGGAAGTCGTCAAACTGCTGCTGGAAGGCCAGGCGGCGTAACGAACCCTGCCGCAGGCAACAAAAACCCCGCCGCGGCGGGGTTTTTTGTTGGTTCAAGGTTCAAGGTTCAAGGTTCAAGGTTCAAGGTTCAAGTTTCAAGCAAGATTCGAGCGGCTCAAATTCGAAGGTCCCGGTTTTGAATTTTGAACTCGGAACTTTGAACCTCGAACCTCGAACCTGGAACTTGGAACTTGGAACCCGGAACCCGGAACATTGAACTCGGAACTCGGAACCCGTTACTCAGCTTTTATGCCGGCAGCCTTGACCACCTTGCCCCACCGCTCCAGCTCGCTTTTCAGGTGGGCTTCGAAATCCTGCGGGGTCGTGGTCGTGATGTCGAGGGAGAGGTTGCCGAACCTCGTCCGCACGTCGGGCGCATTCATCGCTTCGAGTATCGCCTGGTGCAGTTTCGCGAGGACGTCCTTTGGCAGCCGCGCCGGCGCGAACACCCCGAACCAGTTCGTGACGACCATGCCCTCAACGCCCCCTTCCTCGAAAGTCGGGACGTCCGGCAGCGCGGTCGAGCGCCGGGTGCTGGAAACCGCGAGCACGCGCAGCCGTTTCGCCCGCGCGTGTGCGATCACGCCGGGCGCCGTGGGAAACGCCGACTGCATCTGACCGGCAACGACGTCGGTCGATGCCAGAGCGATGCTCTTGTACGGCACATGCACGATGTTCACCCCTGCGGCGAGCTTGAACAGCTCGCCCGTCATGTGCGTGATCGAACCGAAGCCGCCCGAGCCGTAGTTGAGCTTCCCCGGTTGGGCGCGCGCCGCCGCGACGAACTCCTTCAGCGTCTGCGCGGGGAACGCCGGGTTGACCACCAGCATCTGCGGTGCAGTCGCGAGCAGCGTGATCGGCGTGAAATCCCTGATCGGGTCGTACGGCACGTGCTTCAATACGTGCACGTTGATTGTTTGCGGCGAATCGCCGATGAGCAGCGTGTAGCCGTCCGGCACCGCCTTCGCCACGAGCTCGCGCCCCATCGAGCCCGCCGCGCCGGCCCGGTTGTCGATCACGAATGGCTGCCCGAGAATTTCCCTCAATTTCTCGCCGACGATGCGCGCGGTGGTGTCGGACGACCCGCCGGGCGAATAGGGGACGATCACCCGCACCGGCCGCGAGGGGTAATTCGCGCCCGGCTGCGCCGCGGCGCTGAAGGCAAAAGTCAAAAGGCAAAAGGCAAAAGGCAAAAGGGATGTTCCCCATGATCCGGCGCCTTGTAGCCGTGGCTTCCGCATTACGCACCTCAGCACTTCCTTGCATCGATGTCGATTCCCTACACATGGTCTTCTTTCTTGCCTTTTTCCATTTGCCTTTTGCCTTTTGCCTTTTGCCTTTTGCCTCCAGCATTATGCCTTCAGCCTCCAAGATTCTATAATCCAGTCATCCCTCGCCCTATCTCCCAGGCCATGAACCCCCAGATCCGCGCCGCCGGCCCCACGGCGATCAAGGTGCTCACCTCCCACAGCTCGTTCTCGGTGCTCGATTCGCTGGCGCCCGCGTTCGAGCAGGCGAGCGGCCGGCAGGTTGCGGTGGAGGCGGATTCCGCCAAAACGATGCTGGCCCGCATCCAGGACGGCGAGAGCGGCGACATCGTGATCCTCGGCAAAGCCGTGGTGGAAGAGCTGGTGAAGCTGGGCCTCGCCGTCGCCGGCACGCCCCGGCCCTTTGCCCGCGCCCGCGTCGGCGTCGCCGTGCGCGCGGGCGCACCTCGGCCTGATATCTCGTCGGTCGAGTCCTTCAAGCGCGCGCTGCTCGCCGCAAAATCGATCGCTCACACCGTCCACGGCGCCAGCGGGATGTACGTCCCCGTCATGCTGGAGCGCCTCGGCATCGCCGCGCAGATGAAACCCAAGACCGTCACTCGCCCCGGCGGATACATCGCGCGGGTCGTCGCCGCGGGCGAAGCCGAGATTGCGATCCAGCAGATCGTGGAACTTCTCGCGGTGCCCGGCGTCGACCTGGTGGGCCCGCTGCCGGATGCCATTCAGAAGGTGTTCGAAACCTCGGCGGCCATTCTCACGGCCGCAAGTGAGCCGCAGGCTGCGGAAACGCTGCTGCGGTTTCTTCTCGCGCCCTCTTCCGCCGCCGTGTTCCGGGAGAAGGGCCTCGAACTGGCAACCGGGAAGTAACGCGAAGGAACCGCGCCGGAAAACGCGCTACATGGGCCTGCCTGGCACCCCGCTCTGCCGCAAACGCGCCTCGAGCAGCAATGCGAGAACGATCAGCACCAACGCCAGCGCCTGGAACCCTACCCGCCTGCCCATCCACTGCTATAGGCCGAGTATCCGCCCGATCTCCGCGAGATAGCGGCCGACTTCGATCCCCTCGGCCAGGGCGGCGTCGAGCGCGTCGTCGACGCGCTCCCGGATGCCGTGCAACGCGTCCCTCACCCAGTGGTGCCGGCGCACCGGTGACTTGAGCACGTTCTTGAGCGTCTCGATTTCGTCTCTCAGGCGCTGAATGTCCCGCGAATTGCCCTGGACCCTGTCGAGGTCGCGCTCCAGCGCATCGATCAACCTCGCGACTTCGTCGAGGTCGATTTGCCCGGGGCTTGCTTCTTCTGTTTTAACGTTTGTCATCTGAATTGCACACCTTTTTAGTTTCCAGCTGTTATGGGTTGCTGCTGTGCCTGCAAGAACCAGCGGTCGACGACGACGTGACGCACGAACCACCGGGTTGCCATCAGGCTCGCCGCGAGCGGCCGCCTGATCTGCTGCGGCAGCCACGGGCCGCCCGCCGCAGCCGGGGTTCGCTTGCCGAAGCGGGCCGCCAGCCGGCTGGCATAAGGCGCAAGGCTGCCCTGGCGATAATCGCCGGCCGCCTCGATGATGGCCGCGGCAGCCATCAATCCCGATTCCACCGCCGGGCGGATCCCTTCCCCGCTCCGGGGATAAGCCAGGCCGGCCGCATCCCCGACCAGCAGCGCGCCGTCAGTGGCCAGCGTTCGGCGCGATTCCGGATACAGCAGATAGGCGTGGCCGTTGAACTTTCCGGGCAGGGTTCCGGGAATGATTCCGCGCCGCTTAAGCCAGCGGCAAAACTCGCTTACGCGCTCGGGCAGCTTGTGGGAATCCTCCCGGCCCAGGCCGATGTTGAGGTAGCCGCCCTTCGCGAAGCACCAGCCGTAGCCCTTGAGATCGGCGCAGAAATAAAACTGCACGACCTCATCGTCGACCCGGTAGGCGCTGCGCTCGTGCCGCGGTATCGGAAATTCGATCTCCTGCGCGGCGACCACGATCTCGGCGCAGCCGGTGTGCCCGCCAAGCTGGCGCGCGACCGGGCAGAAATGCCCGCCCGCGCCCACTACCAGCGGCGTCCGGATCTCGCCATTCACCAGCCAGCCGCCGCCGTCCCGCGCCATCGTCTTCAGCGGCTCGCCCAGTCTCAGCCGGGCCTGCGAGCGCCGCAACAGATAATGGTCGAACTCGCAACGGCGAATGCCGAAACTCGCCGCTTCTTCATACCGGGTCTCGACTTCCGTCTCCGCATCGATCATGCCCGTGCGAAAACCGCGAATTGCCTGCATCACCCGCCCCTGCGCGTAGTCGGCGGAGTCGAGGCTCAACGCCTGCACGACCGGCGGCGTGATCCAGCCCGCGCAGACCTTGTCGCGCGGAAAGACGTGCTTGTCCATCACCACCACGTCGAGCCCGGCGCGAACGAGTTCCCGGGCGCACGTCGAGCCGGCGGGACCGCCGCCAACGATCAACGCATCGCACGAGCGGGAGGCCATCACCTATTGAGCCTTCGGTAAATGGTTGACAACCCATTTACCGCCGTCCGTTTCCCCTCTCCGCTCGGGAGAGGGGGAAGGGGTGAGGGGTCGAGCGACGTCAAACATTTTCAGGACGCTCGATTGGCGGCTGTTCGTGGAGATGGGCCCGCGTCCACGGCACGTTATTGCTGCTATCGCGGTTGAACAGCACCTGGTAGAGCTGCAACTCGCCGGTCCTGAACGCCGCGAGCGAGCCCGAAAGGTAGAGGCGCCAGGCGCGGACGAAACGCTCGTCGAACATCGCGCGCACGCACTCCTGCGCCTCCTCGTAGCGCCGCAGCCAGTGTTCGAGCGTCAGGGCGTAATGCAGCCGCAGGTTTTCAACGTCGAGCACCGAGAATGCCCGCGCCTCGAGCATGCCCGCCATTTCGGCGAGCGTCGGCGGATAAGCGCCGGGAAATATCCGCTTCTCGATCCAGGGATTCAACGCCATGCCCTGGCTCTGGCCGATGCTGTGAATCAGGCCGCGGCCGTTCTCGCGCAGGCAGCGGTCGATGACCCGGCCGAGCTCCCCATGCTGGTCCCGGCCGACGTGCTCGAGCATGCCAACCGAGACGAAGGCATCAAAGCGCCCCTGGATGTTGCGGTAATCGTCCTCGATGAATTCGACGCGCCCCTCGAGGCCGGCCGCCCGCGCGCTCGCCCTGGCGTGCTTCACCTGCTCGCGCGAAATATTGAACGCCTTCACGCGCACGCCGTAGCGGGCAGCCATGTGCAATGACAGCGCGCCCCAGCCGCACCCCGCCTCCACCACGGTGTCCTGCGGGCTCAACCTCAGCTTGCGGCAGACGTGGTCGAGCTTCGCGACCTGGGCCGCTTCGAGCGTCATCGCCGGGTCCGGGAAATACGCGCAGGTATAGACCATCCGCGCGTCGAGCCACAGCCGGTAGAAATCGTTCCCGATATCGTAATGCTGGTGAATGTTCCGGCGCGCGCTGGACAGCGAATTGGGATGGCTGCGATTCAGCCACCCGGCGAGGCGGCTGCGCCCCCCGAAGAACGGCATGCTCGCCCCGCGGCGGTGGAGAAAAACGGTCTCGATCAGCTTGACCAGGTCTCCCTCCACCTCGATCAGCCCGTCGGTATAGGCGTCGCCGAAATGGAGATCGGGGTTGATGATGAGCTTGGCGAGCGCGGCCCCGTTTGCGATGCGGATGCCGGCTGCATCTCCGGCCCTGCTCGTGGATACCGGTTCACCGTTGCGGAAACTTATTTTGATCGGCGCGTCACCCAGCGAGCGCAGCAAGTGGCGCAGGAGGCGGCTTTCGATCCCCGCCGGCTTCGCGTACGCCCTGGCGGCGGCCTGCTGCCCCGCGGCCTCGAACAGCCGGACATCGTTCAGCTTCATGGGAGGTCCTCCCCGTCGCTACGCCAGTGTAAGACTAGCGGCAGTTTCAGTGCAATTGGTTGATTCATGTCAAGGCCATTGCAGGCGCCCGGCCCCGCGCCCCGTCACAGCGCGGGCCGGAGCGCCAGGGCTCCTTGATGGTATAAATCAGGGTCATACCATCCCTTGCCAGGACTCCCCATGACCGAACGCCAGCGCAAACCCGTGAAGGCCTACGCCAACCAGTCGTTCCTGAACAGCAAGGACGCCCGGGCGCTCCGCATCCTGTCGGAATACCTCGAGCCGAGAAGCCGTTTCGAGCGCCACCGGCTGGACGACACCATCGTGTTCATGGGCTCGGCGCGGACCCTGCCGCGCGAGAAGGCCGAGGAGGTATTGCGCCAGGCCGAGAGCAGCGGCGGCAACGTCGAGGAAGCCCGTATGGCCCTCAAAATGTCGGCTTATTACGAGGCCGCGCGCGAGCTCGCCTTCCGCCTTACCCAGTGGTCCAAGAACCTCGACCAGAAGGAGCGCCGCTTCGTGGTGTGCACCGGCGGCGGCCCGGGCATCATGGAGGCGGCCAACCGCGGCGCGGCCGAGGCCCGCGGCATGAGCGTGGGCCTGACCATCTCGATCCCCAACGAGCAGTTCGGCAACGAATACGTCACGCGCGAGCTCTCGGTCCACTTCCATTACTTCTTCATGCGCAAGTTCTGGTTCGCTTACCTGGCGAAGGCGGTGATCGTGTTTCCGGGCGGGTTCGGCACGCTCGACGAGCTGTTCGAGCTGCTAACGCTCACACAGACGGGAAAAATGAAAAAGCCGATGCCGATCGTCCTGTTCGGCACCGAGTACTGGCGGCAGGTAGTGGACTTCGACGCGCTCGTGCAACACGGCATGATCGGGGCGAGAGACGTGGAGCTGGTGCATCGCACCGATTCGCTGGACGACGCCTACGACTGGATCGTCCGGCAACTCGCCGAACACGCGCTTGGCCAGCCGGGCGCGATGCTTTAACCTAGAACTTCTTTTTGCCACAGAGAACACAGAGTTCACAGAGGAATTTTGGGAACGTAATCATCTTCAAGCCTCACCCATCAGGTGAATGTGGCGTGCCGACACAATCCCTTGAATATCTCTGTGTTCTCTGTGACCTCTGTGGCTAAAATGCAGTTTCGCGAATAACGTTCCGAACGGGAAACGGCGACGTGCAATCCGGGAGATAGTGGGAGGGGACCATGGTTCGACTTGTAATCGCCTTTGCGGCTTTGTTCATTGCGATGACCGGCGGCGCGGCCGCGCAAACCCTGCTCGAGCGCGGCAGTTATCTCGTCAACGCCGTCATGGCCTGCGACGGCTGCCACACACCGAGGGATAAAACCGGATTCATCATGGATAAGCGGTTCTCGGGCGGATCGCAAACGTGGGACACGCCGGCCTATACCGTCAAAGGGTCCAATATCACGCCCGATCGCGAGACCGGGATCGGCGCGTGGAGCGATGGCGAGCTCAAGCGCTCACTCACGGATGGCATGCACCGGCATGGCAGGCCGATCGCGCCGCAGATGCCCTTCGCCTTCTACAAGATACTGACGCCGCGCGACCTCGACGCCGTGGTTGCCTATATGCGCTCCCTGCCGGCGATCCGCAACGAGGTGCAGGCGCCGGTCTATCGTGCGGCGATGCACGCAGATCCCGTCCCGGGGGCGACGAAACCGTTCACCGAGGGCGACCTGCGCGACCCGCTCAAGCGCGGTTTCTACCTCGCAACCATCGCTCATTGCATGGAATGCCATGGGCGCCGGCCCGACGGCGTCCAGGACTATCAGAATGCCTGGGGCAAGGGCGGCTTCGTCTTCAAGGGGCCGTGGGGAACCACGCTCACCCCCAATATCTCGTCGCACCCGAAGTCGGGCATCGGCGCCTGGACCGACGCGGAAATCAGGCGGATCCTGACCCACGGGGTGTCGCGCGATGGCCGGGCGATCAAGCCGCCCATGGACCGCCAGGCTTTCTTCAGCCGCATGACGGACGCCGACCTCGATGCCGTCGTCGCCTGGATGCGCAGCATCCCGCCGATCGAGTGAAATGCGGGGTTGTGTGCGCCATTACCGTGCGCCCGGCGAGCCTGTCTGCTATGCTGGGAACGAGTCTGCAGGATCAGGAGACTTTTTGAGATGAATGCCTACCGCCCCCTCGCCTTCCTGGCGTCTTTGCTGACCGGGATAGTTAACTTCTCCTTTGCCGTCCCGGCGCTGGCGGCGGAGCCGGCCGAGGAGCCGGTAATGCTCGTGGCCAGGCCGGCGCTGCGCGACCGGCTCTACGGCGCAACGATACTGATCACCAAGCCGCTCGGCAACGGCGGCCACATGGGTTTCATCGTCAACAAGCCGACGCCGGTGACGCTCGGCAAGCTCTTTCCGGATCACGCGCCGTCGCAGAAGGTGACCGATCCGGTCTACCTCGGCGGGCCGGTCAAGACGGAAGTCCTGTTCGTGCTGGTGCAAGGCCGGGAAAGCCCGGGCAGCGGCGCGATGCAGCTCATGCCCGACCTTCACCTGGTGGTCGAACGCGCCCTAGTGGACCGCATCATCGAGGGCGGGGCCGGCAAG
Organism: uncultured Streptomycetaceae bacterium; assembly: GCA_964521405.1. GTDB lineage: Bacteria > Pseudomonadota > Gammaproteobacteria > Burkholderiales > SG8-41 > SG8-41. Next base: position 16,130 of record CAZFRR010000185.1, read on the forward strand.
GCCCGGTTCTTTGCCGGCACGGTGCTATGGGCGCCCGGCGAGCTGCGCTCCGAAATCGACAAGGGATTCTGGTACGTGCACGACGCCGACCCGAACCTCATGCTGCGCAAGTCCACCAACGGCCTGTGGGAAGAACTCGTCAAGCGCTCGCTGCAACAGCAGCCGCAGCTGCCGCCGGGGGGGCTGCGCACCAGTCTCTAAGGTTCCAGGTTCCAGGTTCAAGGTTCAAGGTTCAAGGTTCAAGGACCCGGAACTCGGAACCCGGAACCCGGAACCCGTATCTCGTATCCCGTATCTCGGAACTCGGAACCCGGAACTCGAAACCCGGAACCCGAAACCCGGAACAGTCAATCAGCGGCGCGTCGGCGCCACATCAGCCACAGCGTGGCCGCGAGCGAGAGCAGCAGGAACGGTATCGAGCCGTAGTTGACCGCGTGCCAGCCGCTTTGGCTCAACAGCAGCCCGGAGGACGCGGACGAGACCGCCATCGTCGCAAACACCAGGAAGTCGTTCGCGGCCTGGGTCTTGGCGCGCTCGGCCGGCGTGTGGCACTCCGTCAGCAGCGCCGAGCCGCCGACGTACATGAAGTTCCAGCCGACGCCCAGCAGGAACATTGCCACCCAGAAATTGATGAGTGCGGTGTCGGCGAGCGCCGCGACGATGCAGACCAACAACAGCGCGATGCCGGCGAGGATGACGTTCAGCACGCCGAAGCGTTGGATCAGCGAGCCGGTGAAGAACGACGGCCCGTACATCCCGATCATGTGCCATTGCAGCACGAAGGCCGCGTCGTTAAAGGGATGGTCGTGCGCGCGCATGGCGAGCGGCGTCGAGGTCATGAATAGATTCATGATGCCGTAGGAGAGCATCGAGGCGAGCGCCGCGACGATGAACACGGGCTGGCGCATGATGATCGCGAGCGGCCGGCCCGAGTCCTTCCGCTCCGCCTCCGACAGCCGGGGAATGTCGAGGCGCGTGAGAAACAGCGCCGCCGCCATGGCGACGAAGATCAGCGACAGGTACGAGCCGAGATAGTCGTGCGCCGCGTCGAAGCCGACCGTGTGCTTCGCCATCTCGGGGCCGAAGATGCCGCCCACGATGCCGCCGGCGAGCGTCAGCGAGATCGCCTTGGCCCGGAAATCGACCTCGGCGGCATCGGCGGCCGCGAACCGGTAGTACTTGCCGAACGCGGTGTACATGCCCATCACGGTCATGCCCCCGCACAACAGCCAGAAATTCGAGAGATACATGGCGAGGGCGCACAGCGCGGCGCCGAACATGCCGAGCACGGTGCCGGCCTGGAAGCCACCGCGCCGGCCGATCGCGCCCATCAGCAGCGACGCCGGGATGGTGGTGATGGCCGAGCCCAGCACGTAGCAGGTCAGCGGCACCGTGGCGAACGATTTGTCGGTCGCCAGCGCGAAGCCCGCGAGACCGGTGACCGAGATCAGCGTCGCGCCGGTCGTCTGCAGCGTCGCCTGGCAGCCCGACAGCACCAGCACGTTGCGGTATTGTCTTTCCATCATCTGGACGCAGAATCGCGCCCGAAAATAATTCAGGCGCAACTATAGCTGGAAAGGCGTGATCAGCGATAGTTGCGCTGTGTCACAAAACACCAGAGAAACTCCTTCCCCCTTGACGGGGGAAGGCTGGGATGGGGGTGAAAGAGTTGCACATCCATGAAGCGGTTCACCCCCACCCTAACCCTCCCCCATGCAGGGGGAGGGAATCTATTTTGTGACACACTGAAAATAGTTAACAGGGAACAATAAGCACGCCGCTCCGCGGCGGCGTGCAGGAAACGGATCTGGGTCGGTCCCGGTTATACTCCCTTCACTCATCACTCATTACTCATCACCCATCACTCATCACTCATCACTGAGCTCAATGAGCGAGCCCATCCAGATCCGCATGGGAGGCTATGGCCCCCCGACGACGACCTGCAGCCGCGGGTTGAAAATCATGGGCGAGCGGCTGGCGGCGGAGTTCGGCAAGGCCGTCGACGTGAAATACATCTGGAACGTCATGGACCTCGGCTACAAGGGCGGCGATCTCCTGTGGATGGCGGAGCACGGGATACTCACCCTCTCCTACCAATCCACCAGCTACCTCGCCGACCGGGTGCCGGAGCTGGACCTGGCCGACCTCCCCTACCTGTTCGACGGCCTCGCGCACGCGCGCGCCGCGATGGACGGCAAGTTTGGCGCCTGGCTGACGCGCAAGATCGAGGAGCGCATTCCCGGCTACCGCGTGCTCGGCTACTTCGAGAACGGTTACCGTCACGTCTCGAACAAGCTGCATCCCGTGCGCGCGCTCGCGGACCTGAAAGGCATGCGCGTGCGCCTGATGCCGGGCCCGATCCACGCGCGCAGCTTCGAGCTTCTGGGCGCGGTGCCGTTCTCGCTCGACCTCAAGCCGGGACTGGAAGCGGTCGTGTCCGGGACAGTGGACGCACAGGAAAATCCGCTCGCCAACACGGTGGATTACGGGGCGCACCAGGTCCACCGCTACCACACCCTCACCAACCACTGCTACCTCTCGCGCGGCATCTACATGAACCGCGCCGAGTTCGAGCGCTGGCCGAAAGGGCTGCAGGAAGGCATCCAGCGCGCCGCGCGCGAAGCGATCCTCGCGCAGCGCAACCTCGCCGTCGAGGAAGAAGCCCTCGCGCGCAAGGCGATCGAGGCCGCGGGCGGCGAAGTGGTGGAGCTGACCCCGGAGGCGCGCGCGGAATTCGTCCGCGCCGTCAAGCCGCTGCACGACGAAGCACGGCAGCGTTTCGGCGAGGAGGTCTTCGCCCTCCTGCGGGCGGGCTAAATCCAATCAGCCACGGAATCACACGGAAACACACGGACGGAACAACAAATGCGGCAAGCTGGGCTTGATGGGACCGGGAAGTGTCCGAAGCAAGATCCCGGAAACGTCCCGGAGCGAACACGCAATAGTTCGAGCCTTGCCCCTTTGACCGCTCAGGTTGTGACGATTTCGATGCGGGCAGAAAAGCCAAGCTGGCCGAGCAGTTGCTCGCAGTCGGCCCAGGCGAGGCCAAATGCGCGCACATCAGCAACGCCGAGGCGCGACACCACCGCCGTTATAGCAGCGGCATCCTTCTCTGCGAATTCGCCTTCCATCAAGGCGTTTTCGGCCCAATCCACCAGTTGCGCCTGAGTGATATCGTGGCGCAGGTAGGCCGCGATCTTGTCGGCGACGGTCTGTTTGGTGATGTTCATGGCGTAATCCTACGCTTTCGTTTTGCGTCCGGGTACTCATATGTGCATCCCCCTATAGCGCACGGAGACGCAACCTGGTTGACCGGGCCTTGCAAAACCCAGGGATAGGCAGCAGGAGGGGACCAATCCTGGGTATTCGTGATGCTGGTCCGATTAGGACTTCGCGCTACTGCGAGCGGGCTAGTAACCATCGGCCACGGAAACACACAGAAACTCACGGACGGAAGGAAGACCGCAGCAATTCAGGCTAGATTCAAACGATAAGAGCGCCCGAATCCGGCCTCTGGAAACAACCCTTACCAGTCGTTCACGCCCATTACTCGATCACACGATCCGCGCGGGCAAGGACCGCCTGCGGAAACTGGAGGCCCAGCGCCTTGGCGGTTTTCTGGTTGAGCAACGTCTCGAACCGCGTCGCCTGTTCCACCGGCAAATCGGCGGGCTTCGCGCCTTTGAAGATCCGGTCCACGAAGTAGGCCGCGCGGCGAACCGATGCGAGACGGCTTGGTCCATACGCCATCAGGCCACCGGCTTCAGCGAATTCAGGTAAACCGATCGAGGGGAGCCGCATCTTGGCCGCAAGCTTCACAATCGGGCCAAAGTTGGCTACAAGCGCCCCGTCGTCTAGGACCACGACTGCGTCGACGCGTCTTTTCGCCATCGCAGCAAAGGCGCTGTCGTAATCACCCGGCCCCCGCACCCCGAATTGGTGAAGCTCCAGCTTGAGTGATTTGGCTGCGGCCTCCATCGCTGGCAAAGTTACCCTGACAAAACTGGGATTGTCCGGGTTGAAAAGGACCGCGACTTGCTTGGTGCGCGGGAACGCGTCCATGAGCAGCTCCAGTCGCTTCGCCGCCACTTCAGGACTGAAGCCCGCCATCCCGGTGACATTGCCACCCGGCCGCGCGAGGCTCGCAACGAGGCCAAGGGCGACCGGGTCGCCGATGGACGCCATGACGATGGGAATGGTCGTGGTGGCACTCTTGGCCGCACGGATCCCTACTGTTCCAGCGGTGACAATGACGTCAACCTTGAGACGAACCAGCTCGGCCGCCAGCTCCGGGAGCCGATCGTACTTATCCTCGGCCCAGCGGAACTCAATCACGATATTCTTGCCCTCCACGTAGCCCAGGTCACGTAGGCCCGCCCGCAATGCCTCCACCCGGCTCGCGGTACTGGAAGCAGTGGTCAAGCCCAGGAACCCGATGCGCCAGACTTTGCCCTTCTGCTGGGCAAATGCAGTCAGCGGCGCCGCCCAGGCTACAGACGCCAATGCCACGATCAATTTCCGGCGCGTTGAACGGCGCGAGCACGCGTGCGAGTCTTCCCTCGCGTCCGTTCGAACGCGACGACGCGAGCCGGCACGAACGTGTCCGGTCTCGCGGTTCACTCGATCACCCGATCGGCGCGAAACAGGACCGTCCGCGGAATCGTGAGGCCGATCGCCTTGGCGGTTTTCAGGTTGATCACCAGCTCGAACCGAGTTGCCTGATCGATCGGCAGGTCGCCAGGTTTTGCGCCCTTCAAGATCTTGTCCACGTAGGCGGCGGCGCGCCGGAACGCGTCGGCACGGTCTGGCCCATAGACCGCGAGACCGCCAGCGTCGGCAAATCCAGAAAGGTGATGTATCGACGGCAGACGGCTGATTGCAGCAAGATCCGCGATTCGTTTTAGATTCGTATTGAAAACCGGGTCTCCCGTGACAAAAAGCGCACCTGCACGCGCCCGGTTCGCGTCTTCGAACGCCTGGTCGAAATCGTCGAGACTCCGCACCTCCAGCGAATGAAGCTGTAGTCCCAGCTGCCGTGCCGGGAGCTGTATTTCCTTCCAACTGAGTGTCGATGCCGAGTTCTGCGGATTCCAGATTACAGCCACGCGGGAGAGCTTGGGCACCATTTCCTTGAGCAGCTCAACCCGTTTTCCGATCAACTCCTGACCCATTTGGGATAACCCTGTAACGTTGCCGCCGGGCCGCGCCAGGCTTTCAGCTAGCCCGAGCGCAACAGGGTCACCCGCAGCCGCCACAACGATAGGGATTGTCCGGGTAGCTTTTTGGGCAGCCAGAGAATCGGTAGAGGCGCCGGCGACAATGACCTCAACCTTAAGACGAACGAGATCGGCTGCGAGATCAGGGAGGCGTTCGAGTCTACCCTCCGCATAGCGGTACTCGATGCTGAGGTTCTTGCCCTCGACCCATCCGAGGTCGCGAAGCCCTAGCCGGAATGCCTGGTGCCAGAGCGCGACAACGGAAGGCGAGGATGCAGTGAGCAGTCCTATCCGGCGGACTTTTGCCGGCGCCTGCGCGCGTGCTGCGCCCGCCCAGGCGAGCGCGCCTGCTCCGAGCGCAATGAGTAATTCCCGACGTGTTGTCATGCGATCCAACCGGGTTTCCGGCCCCCCGTGGCTACCTATGACAGAGTGATTCTAGCCGCGTTTGGGCAAGCAGAAGTGAGTAGCACCACGCCCCGAAGTTGTTGAATATTCACATCCCGGCCTGGCGATGGGCCGGAAAAACAGTGTGCGTCCCCTTTTTTGACAACAAAAAACCCCGCCGCGGCGGGGTTTCTGGCTGGGTCGACTCACGACTCACGACTCACGAATCACGAATCACGATTCACGGCCTTACCAGCCACGTTCACTTTGCCGGCAGCCGGATGCTAGCGAGATCGGTCCCTACGATAACGTTCCCGGCAAATCCGCCCTCCTGGACCGCTTTCCGGTAGTCCGCTTCCGTCAGAGGACCGCCGGGTACCTTGAACGGGCCGTGGCGCACCGCCCCGATCGAAGGGGCCAGGTGCGTAAGCATGAGATGCTTCGCCCCTGCCCGCTGCGCCATTGCGCCGAGATCGGAAGCCGCGCTCTGGCGATAGAAAGTCGGCGGCGGCATTCCGCTGTCCCGGTCCGGCCCCATGACCGGGTGCATCGTCGAATGCACGATGATGTCGACTCCCTTCGCCAGCGTCTCGACCTGTTCGGACGTAGACGAGGCGCGTGGCGGCGCGACTACATCGTTGCCCGCATCGCCGCCGATCACCACGCTGCCCGCGGGCGTGTCGACGCGATAGGACGCATGGCCCGCAATGTGGGTCGACCGGATTGCGCTCACCTTCACCTCGCCTGAGGACCAGACGACCTGCGGCTCGTTCTTCGGCCCGAAGGTAATGACATGGGTCAATTCGGCCGGCCCGCCCGCGAGGCGCGCCTTGTCCTCGAGGCGGCGCTGACTGATCTCGCCGGACTGTATGAACGGATCGGCGACATGCGCGACGAGCTTGGTACAACTCAGCGTGAATCCCTGCGGCGACACCGCATCGGCGCTGCATACCACGTCGAGTTTCGGCCCTTTCGAATTGTAGTTCCAGCGCTGCTGAATGATGTCGGCAAAGCCCTCGGTGTGATCGGAATGCATGTGTGTGAAGAAAATCGCATTGAGCTGCGCGGGCGTCACGGCCACCTGTGAGAGACGCATGTTGGTCCCGCGTCCTGCATCGAATTGCAGTTTCACCGCGCCGCAGTCATTGCTGTCGTCGCCAAAACGCACCAGCGTTCCGGCGCCGGCCAGCCCATTGAAGAGCGCCGGGCCGCTCTGCGTGCCAGTCAAAGTCACGACGAGACATGGGGCTGCGGCGGCGGCCGGCACCCCAGCCGTGAGCCACACACCGCCGGCAAGCGCTATCGCGATAGGGAATTTCTTCATGTTCTTCGCTTTCTCAGGAGAGTAGGAAACTTGACCGCACATGCCGGAGTATTCTTGTCGCCGGCGCCCCGGTTAAACGCCCATTTTGATGTTCAGCTATTTTAACCGGACCCGGCGCAGCCGTTCCCTGACTACAGGCAACAAAAAACCTCGCCGCAGCGGGGTTTCTTGCCGGATCGACTCACGAATCACGAATCACGAATCACGATTCACGCCTTTCGGGGTCTCAGACCTTCCCCGCTTTGCGCTTCTGAAGGTGCGCCTCGACGCCCTTCTTGCCCTCTTCGGTCTCCGGCTTCCAGATGTTCTGGTGCTCGAGGAGGTCCTTCTTCTCCCACACGTGCGACGCGTCGCCCATGTAGACGATGAACACCTCGCAGCCGTCGGGATACTCGTAGGGCCCGTGCGGGATGTCCCAGCCGAACACGTAGTCGCCGGGGTGCAGGTCCTTGCCGGCCACGCACATGCGGCCCTTGGTCACCAGGATCGAGTGCCAGCTCTTGTGCGTGTGCGCCGGCTCGACGTAGCCCGCCGGGAAGCGCTGCTTCATGTCGAGGCGCTTCATCACCGGGTCGTAGTTGAGCACTTTCACCTGCACGCCGGGCGGGAGCGTCAGCAGCCCGCGCACGTCGTCGCTTTCCCACGGGATATCGCGGTCGTAAATCGCCTTGAAGGTATGGTCGCAACCGTCCGCGGACGCGGCCGGCGCCTTGGTCGCTGTCTTCTCTGTCATTTCGAGTTGCCTCCTGTCGAGATAGTTACTCTATTTTAATACCGGCGTCCTTGATAAGTTTTGTGAATTTCGCCGCGTCGGACTTGATAACGTCGGTGAACCCCTGTGGCGTGCTGGTCACCGCCTCCAGGCCAAGTCCGGCATACTGCTCCACGACCGCCGCCTGCAGCAACCCCTGCACGAGGCCGGTATTGATCTTGCTGACGATCGCCTGCGGCGTGCCCTTCATCACCAAGAGCCCCCACCAGTTATCCAGCACAAACCCCGGCAGGCCGGCCTGAATCGCGGTCGGGATGTCCGGCGTGAGGCTGAACGGCTTCGACCCGGCCACCGCCAGGGCGCGCAGCTTGCCCGCCTTGGCGTGGGGAAGAGCGACCGGCATGTCGGAGAAGACCACGTGCAATCGCCCGCCGATCAAGTCCAGGATCGCAAGCACGGTGCCCTTGTAGGAGACGTGCACCATGTTCGCGCCGGTCATGACCTTGAACATCTCGCCGCCGAGATGAGGCAGCGTGCCGATCCCGCTGCCGCCGTAGTTGAGCCCCTCCTTGCTGGACTTCCCGAGCGCGATCAGTTCCTTGATCGATTTCGCCGGTACCGACGGGTTGACCACGATCAGCTGCGGCGCGGCGCCGATCAGCGATACCGGCGTGAAATCGCGCAGCGTCTGGTACGCGATCTTCGGGTAGAAGAGCGGGTTCAACACGGTGGGGGCGACGCTGCCGATCACCATCGTGTAGCCGTCCGCCGTGGCCTTGGCCGCGATTTCCGTGCCCAGGCTGCCGCTGGCGCCCGGGCGGTTGTCCACCACCACGCGCGCGTTCCACGCCTCGCCGAGTTTCTGCCCGGCAATGCGCGCCAGTATGTCCGAAGTGCCCCCGGGCGGGTACGGCGCGATCAAGCGAATCGGTTTGTCAGGATAAGTCTGGGCAGCTGCCGGTCCCGCCCCAACGGCGCAGAACGTCACCGCCAACAGCATCGTCGCACGCTGCATGGACTGGTTCCTCATCGAGCTCCTCCCGCCGGTTGTTTTGTTGATCTTATCCGCGTTTATGCCGTTACAACCATCACAATGCGGGGACCGTGGAGCTTGATACCCTACGGCCGGCGATCCGATCGGTCGGTGGAAGCACGGGTTGTAACGGCATTTATCTGCGTTCACCCCGTTAGAGGCCGGGCCTCTAACGGGGTTTATCTGCGGCAACAATAACAGTGTTGAGTGTTGAGTGTTGAGTCAACACCAAAATCTATGTTTCATTCAAAATTCAACATTCAACATTCAAAATTGTAGTTCTGGCGGTTGTTTTTCAGCCAAGCGGGATCGACCGCAGCGCCTTCACCCGCTCCGTCCCCGCCACCATCATCAGGTTCCATTCACTCGCCGAAGTGATGAAGCGCGCGCCGAGCTTGACCACCGCGGCGAGGGCCTTCGCCGCGTCGCCGCCGCCGTAGAGGCCGCCGACTCCCGCGTGCTTGCCGTTGGCGCGGCAGGCCTTCACCACACGCTCGACAGCCGCCATCACGTCGGGGTGCGACATTTCGCCGGGATGCCCGAGGTCGGTCGAGAGATCGTTGGTGCCGATGTGGATTACGTCCACTCCGGGAACCGCGGCAATGGCCTCGATGTTGGCCAGCGCCGCCTTGCTCTCGATCATGAGGATTACCAGCGTCGCGTCGTTGATCGCCTTGCGCGCCTCGGCTGCTGGCACCGAGCGGAAAGCGAAGTGCGCCCAGCCGCCGAATGCCCCGCGGTTGCCGACCGGGGGATATTTGCACGCCGCCACCGTGTTGCGCGCGTCCTCGACCGTGGTCACCTCGGGCATGATGATACCGAGCGCGCCGTTATCGAGCATGCGCAGCGCCGCGGCATAGTCCTTCTCCGGCACGCGCACGAGCGGCGTCACGCCCATGTTCATCGCGGCGACCGCCATCTGCGAGACCTCCTGCTCGGAGATCACGCCGTGCTGCAGGTCGAAGAACAGCCCGTCGAAGCCGCAGGTCCGGGCGGCGAGCGCGATATCCACCGTGCGCGCGTGGCGGATCATGAGATTCAAGCCGAGCTCGCCTTTCTTCATGCGCTCGGCGAGCGGGTTGGTCAATAGACTGGTTGAACTCATTGAATCCTCATCTAAAGAAAAACAAGAAAGAAATTGACAGGATTAACAGGATTAACAAGATCAAAAAAGCCTTCCCGGTATCGGCCTTAACGGTTTGTTGAAAGCCCCCACGGCGACCATGATTTCGTCATGCCGGCGAAGGCCGACATCCAGTAAGGCATCGATTTGCATGAAGGGCATTTTCTGGACCCCGGCTTTCTCCGGGGTGACGAGTCGTTTTTCAACAGGCTATTAATCCTGTAAATCTTGTAAATCCTGTCTATTTGTTTTCTTATCTGCGTTTATCTGCGTTTATCTGCGGTTCCATTATTGTCTTTTGTTTTCCTGGCGTCTTGGCGTCTTGGCGGTTCAATTGTCGTTCTGCTTTTCTTGGCGGTTAATCTAGAATTTCGCGGGATCGAGCGCGAGCACGCTCTCCGCCCCGTGCGTCACCTCCCGCGCGAGCGTCGCCGCCCGCGGCAGCTCGTGCTCCGCGTAGAACCGCGCGCTCGCCAGCTTGCCCTCGAGGAAGTCGCGGTCGGCGTCCGGCTGCTTCAACAGCTCTCCGGCAGCCAGCGCGCCCCGCGCCATCATCCAGCCGCCCGCCACCGTGCCGAAGAGCTTGAGATAAGGCACCGACACCGCCGCCACCGCCTTCGGATTGGCCGGGAACGTCTCCACGATCCAGCGCGTCGCGGCCTCGAGGGAATCGACCGCTTCCCCGAGATTGCCGCGCGTGGAAGCCAGTGAATCACCCGCCGCCGCCATGCGCGCGTCAATCTCCCGCATGGTCCCGATCATCGCCAACGCGGTAGCGCCCTTCTCGAAGCCCACCTTGCGGCCGACGAGATCGATCGCCTGGATGCCGGTGGTGCCTTCGTAGATGGTGGTGATGCGCGCATCGCGCAAGTACTGCGTCGCACCGGTCTCCTCGATGAAGCCCATGCCGCCGTGAACCTGGATGCCGGTGGAGGCGACTTCCACGCCCTGCTCCGTGCACCAGCCCTTCACGATTGGCGTCAGGAGATCGAGCAGGCCCTGGTTGCGTTTCTTCTCGGCGGGATCGGGATGGCGCCGCGCCTTGTCCAGCGTCGCGGCCGCGAAATAGGCCAGCGCGCGCATCGCCTCGGTCTGCGCCCGCATGCTCATCAGCATTCGGCGCACGTCGGGATGATGGATGATGGTCACGCGGTCGCCGCCGCGCTGGCCGATCTCGCGGCCCTGCACCCGGGTCTTCGCGTACTCAAGAGCATGCTGGTAGGCGCGCTCCGCGACCGCCACGCCCTCCACGCCGACCGCGAGCCGCGCATGGTTCATCATCGTGAACATGTATTCGAGCCCGCGGTTCTCCTCGCCGACGAGGTAGCCGACCGCGCCCTTGCCGTCGCCGTACGCGAGCACGCAGGTCGGGCTCGCGCGGATGCCCATCTTGTGCTCGATCGAAACGCAGCGGATGTCGTTCTTCTCGCCCGGCGCGCCGTCCGCCCCGGGGATGAATTTCGGCACGATGAAGAGCGAGATGCCCTTCACGCCCTCCGGCGCGTCCGGCGTGCGCGCGAGCACCAGGTGGACGATGTTGTCCGCCATGTCGTGCTCGCCCCAGGTGATGAAGATCTTGGTGCCCTTGATGCGGTAGTGATCCCCCTCCGGCACCGCGCGCGTGCGCACCGCGGAGAGGTCGGAACCCGCCTGCGGCTCGGTCAGGTTCATGGTGCCGGTCCACTCGCCCGAGGTCAGTCTGGGCATGTAGATCTTTTTCTGCTCCGGGGAGCTGTGAGCCTTCAGCGCTTCCAGCACGCCCGAGGTGAGCATGGGGGCGAGGCACAGCGCCATGTTCGCGCTCTTCCAGATTTCCTGCACCGGGATCGCGATGACGTGCGGCAAGCCCTGCCCGCCGTATTCCGGTTGCCCGCCGATGCCGTTCCAGCCCGCCTCGGCGAACTTGCGATAGGCCTCCTTGAAGCCCTTCGGCGCGGTGACGCGCCCGTCGGCGAGCTGCGCGCCCTGCTGGTCGCCCTCGCGGCTCAACGGATCGAGCACTTCCTGCGCGAATTTCGCCGCCTCGCCCAGCACCGCGTCCGCCAGCTCGGCGTTGACTTCGCCGTGGCCCGGCAGTGCCGACACCTCGGATAGCCCCGCCAGCTCGCGCAGCGCGAATTGCATGTCCTTCAATGGCGCGGTGTAGGTGGACATGAAGAACCCGTTTCTCGTTGTTCGTTACTCGTTACTGGTCCTTGGCAATAAACAGCCAGAAACGAGCAACGAGAAACGAGTCACCTTTTAAAGCTCGTTGGTGAGTTCCGGTACCGCCTTGAAGAGGTCTTCGACGAGCCAGTAATTGGCCACGGCGAAGATCGGCGCTTCGGCGTCCTTGTTGATGGCGATGATGACCTTGCTGTCCTTCATGCCGGCAAGGTGCTGGATCGCGCCCGAGATGCCGACCGCGATGTAGAGCTCCGGGGCGACAATCTTGCCGGTCTGCCCGACCTGGTAGTCGTTCGGCACGAAACCGGAATCCACCGCCGCGCGCGAGGCGCCGACGGCCGCGCCCAGCTTGTCGGCGAGCGCCTCCAGCAGCTTGAAGTTCTCGCCGCTGCCCATGCCGCGGCCGCCGGAGACGATGATCTTCGCGGCGGTCAGCTCGGGGCGCGCCGACTTGGTGAGCTCCTGGCCGTTGAATTTCGTGAGGCCCGCATCGGGGCCCGGCGCGAGCGTCTCGACCGGCGCGTTGCCGCCCTCCGGCGCCGCGTCGAAGCCCGTGGCCCTCACCGTCACGGCCTTGATCTTGTCGGCGGACTGCACCGTCGCCAGCACGTTGCCGGCATAGATCGGCCGCACGAAGGTGTCGGGCGACACTACGGCGCTGATGTCGGAGACCTGCTGCACGTCGAGCAGCGCCGCGATGCGCGGCATCAGGTTCTTGCCGAAGCCGGTCGCGGGCGCGACGAGGTGCGTGTAACCGGCGGCGAGGGGAACGATCAGCGCGGCGAGATTCTCGGCCACGGCGCCGTTATAGTGCGGCGCATCGCTGTGCAGCACTTTCTTGACGCCCGCCAACTTCGCCGCCGCCTTCGCAGCGTCACCGCACTGGTGCCCCGCGACCAGCACGGTAATATCGCCGCCCATCTTCACCGCCGCGGTGACCGCATTCGCGGTGCCCGTCTTAAGCTGCTTTCCGTCGTGCTCTGCAATAACTAGGACTGTCATGACTTATCCGTTCCGAGTTCCGAGTTCCGAATGACCGCTTATCGTGCGCCGGCCGCTCTTACTAGATGACTTTCGCCTCATTCTTCAGCTTGGCTACGAGTTCCTTCACGTTGGCGACTTTCACGCCGGCGCCGCGCTTGGACGGCTCCTCGACTTTCAGGGTCTTCAGCCGCGGCGTCACGTCCACGCCCAGCGCATCGGGCTTTATCACCTCGAGCGGCTTCTTCTTGGCCTTCATGATGTTGGGCAAGGTAACGTAGCGCGGCTCGTTCAGTCGGAGATCGGCCGTCACCACCGCCGGCAGCTTGATGGTGAGCTTCTCGAGGCCGCCGTCGATCTCGCGCGTGACCTCCGCGGTTTCGCCGTTGACCACGATGCTGGAGATGAACGCAGCCTGCGGCCAGCCCAGCAGCGCCGCGGTCATCTGGCCCGACTGGTTGGAGTCGTCGTCGATCGCCTGCTTGCCCATGATGATGAGCTTCGGGCTCTCTTTCGCGGCGATCGCCTTCATGACTTTCGCCACCGCCAGCGGCTGCACTTCCAAGTCGGTCTCGACCAGGATGCCGCGGTCCGCGCCCATCGCCATGGCGGTGCGCAGCGTCTCCTGGGATTGCAGGGTGCCGATCGAGACCGCCACGATCTCGGTGACGACGCCGGCTTCCTTCATGCGCACCGCCTGCTCGATCGCGATCTCGCAGAACGGGTTGATCGTCATCTTGACGTTGGCGGTCTCCACGCCGCTGCCGTCGGATTTCACGCGCGCCTTGACGTAGGGATCGATCACGCGCTTAACCGTTACCAGAACCTTCATGAATGCTCCCGGATTGCCTGTGGACTTGGATAGGTATGCGAAAGGGCCGCCATTTTACCGCATGACGGCGGTCCGACAAACGGCGGACCACACTGTGGGCCATTGCCAATCGCTGCGGAATGAGTCAACGAACTCGTTCCGCACCATACTTTTCCCCTCTCCTCTCGGGAGAGGGGGAAGGGGTGAGGGGTTACAGCGGCTTTTTCAGGAACCGGGCGAGCTCGCCGACGATCCCGCGACGGAAGGTCAGCACGCACAAGACGAAGATCGTGCCGGTGATGACGGTCACCCATTGGCCGAACCCCGCCAGGTAGTTCTCGAGGCCGATGATCGCGAATGCGCCGACCACGGGCCCGAAGATCGTTCCCATGCCGCCCAGCAGTGTCATCAGCACGACTTCTCCCGACATCGTCCAATAGACATCGGTAAGCGATGCCAGCTGAAACACGATGGCCTTGGTCGCGCCGGCCAACCCCGACAGCGTCGCCGACAGCACGAATGCGAGCAGCTTGTAGCGGTCCGTGTCGTAGCCGAGCGAGATCGCGCGCGCCTCGTTCTCGCGGATCGCCTTCAGCACGTTGCCGAAGGGCGAGTGGATCACCCGGAGAATCAGCAGGAAACCGCCGAGAAAGACCGCGAGCACGACGTAGTACATCGTCAGCGTGTTCGCAAGGTCGAGCACGCCGAACAGCATGCCGCGCGGGACGGACTGGATCCCGTCCTCGCCGTGCGTGAACGGCGCCTGCAGGCAGAAGAAATAGATCATCTGCGCGAGCGCCAGCGTGATCATCGCAAAATAGATGCCCTGGCGGCGTATCGCGAGCGCGCCGGAGACAACGCCCAGCAGCGCGGCAGCCGCCGTTCCGGCGAGTATCGCGAGTTCGGGTGGAGCCCCCCACACTTTCGCCGCGTGCGCCGAAACATAACCGGCCATTCCCAGGAACATCGCATGGCCGAACGACAGCAGGCCACCGTAGCCGATCAGGAGATTGAACGCGCAGGCGAAGAGCGCGAAGCACAGCGCCTTCATCAGGAACACCGGGTAGAACCCGACGTGCGGCGCCACCACGAGCGCCGCGGCCATCACCGCGGTCGCGACGAGGATCGGCCGGGCCGCAGCCGTGGCAGCAGTGGCCGTGGATTCCTCACGGGCCACGTTTCTAGCGCTCCTTCCCGAACAGCCCGGCGGGCTTGATCAGCAGCACGATCACCATGATCACGAAGATCACCGTATTCGACGCTTCCGGATAAAAGACCTTGGTGAGCCCCTCGATCACGCCGAGCCCGAAGCCCGTGACGATCGCGCCGAAAATCGAGCCCATGCCGCCGATCACGACGACCGCGAAGACGACGATGATGAGATCAGCCCCCATCAGCGGGCTCACCTGGTAGATCGGCGCCGCCATGACCCCCGCGAATGCCGCGAGGGCGACACCGAAGCCGTAGATCAGCGTGACCATCCGCGGGACGTTGATGCCGAATGCCTGCACCAGGGTGCGGTTCTCCGTCGCGGCGCGCAGGTACGAGCCGAGCTTCGTCCGCTCGATCAAGTACCAGGTCGCGGCGCAGATCGCGACCGAGACGAGGACCACCCACGCGCGGTACTTCGGCAGGAACATGAAGCCGAGATTGATGCCACCGGACAGCTCGTCGGGGATTCGGTAGGGGATGCCGGACGAGCCGAAGTAGTTGGTGAATAAGCCCTGAACGATCAACGCGAGGCCGAACGTCAGCAGGAGTCCGTACAGGTGGTCGAGCTGGTAGAGGCGCGCGAGCATCGTTCGCTCGATGACCACCCCGGTCACCCCCACGGCGATCGGCGCGATGAGCAGCGACCACCAATAGCCGACGCCGGCGTACTGCAACAGGAAATAGGAACAGAACGCCCCCATCATGTATTGGGCGCCATGCGTGAAATTGATGATGTTGAGCAGGCC
>CAZFRR010000186.1:0-5864 GCA_964521405.1 uncultured Streptomycetaceae bacterium
CCGGCCCGCGTCTCGCCGCCCGGCACGTCGTAGAGGTAGAACACCCGCTTGATCTCGAAAGGGATATGCCGGGCGCCCTCGACAAAGGTCAGGTTGCCGCGTGGATCGTTGATCCGCGGCAAATCGATCATCCGGCATTCATCGACACTCGACATGGGCTCTCTAATTCGTCAGTTGCAGATGGTAAGTATCCTGGCAGACGGAGCCGGCGCCAAAACCCGATTTGAATTCGAACAATCCGGCATTCACTGCCCGGCCATTGTCCTCCGTGCTTGCCCCAAACGAAAGCAAGGGGATGCGATGGCGCGTTGCCGCGTGAATAATCTCGTCCATCACCAGATACCCTGCGCCCTGATTTCTCCCCGCTGGCGAGGTCGCGATGTACTGCGTATGCCAGGCCCTGTCCGGGAACTGGAATACCCATGAGCCGGCGAGCAGCAGGCCGCCCCCGTCACGCGCCAGCCAGAGCGCCATGTTTGCAGGAAACCGGTCGCGTAATTGCAGCATTTCGTCGAGACTGTGCACGGGCGCCGCGCCGTGCCGCTCTGCGAGGCACGCGGTGAGCACCGCATGGAATTCACGGTACTGCAAATCGGAGCCGGCAACACCCACATTGATATCGCGCTTGCGGGCTCGCGCAATCTCCCGCTTGTGATGATCGCTGTAGCCACTGGAATCATGCAAGGCGGCGACGCTCCACAGGTCCCTTCTGAAAATTTCACCGCCCTGCTTCCAGATGGCATGAACATCTGCTTGTGAAAAAGGCGATTGAAAATGCGGCGGGACGCTCCTGTACTCCAGGCGTTGCAGGCCTTTCGACCGGAAATGCCTGACGATGCCGATCATCATCTCCTCGACGTCACCCGCGGCCAAACCCTGCTCGTGAACCAGTCCGCCGTAGGTCGCGCCTGGATGGCTCACAACGCAGCCCGGGTCGTCGGGCTTTCTCGCGGCGGGGAAAATCCCGGTCATCCGTCCCTGCTCGTCCTCGCAGAGAAGCGACAGGTCCTCGAACCGGCTGCCGTGATAGGAGAGAAATCTCCGGCTGTGCAAGAAAGTGCCGCAGGCGGAACGGCCCGCTATCTCGTCCCATCTAACGGAATCGGCTTCCGTGCAGGGACGAACTTTCATTCACGCCGCTTCCAGGTTGACATAGATTTCGCTGGCCAGCTCCGGCATTTCTCGCCCGAGCTGCCACAGGCCGTCGAGCATCGCTGCTGACAGGACGCCCGCGATCGATTCCATCTGGGCGTGGGTGAACGGCTTGATGAAGTAGCCGCCTTTCTCGATGACCCGCAAGCCGCTTGCCCCGGCCAGCTCGATCAACGAGTCGAAATCGTAGACGCGATACTGCGCAAGCTGCCGGTTGCGTTCCGTCAATTGCTTTTCGCTTTCGATAACCCCCATGGCCTTCGCAAGCTTCCGGTGCAGTGACTGCGCATTGGGAACGTTGACGTGCACGACACCGGGGCTGCCGAGCAGGCGCCGCGCCGCCCTCAGGATACCTTCCGGTTCCTCGATTTCGTTGAGCAGCCCGGAGCATAGGATAAGATCAGGAGGACGCACGCACCGCTGACGGATGGCCTCCGTCTCATCCTCAAGAAATCCCTGGACGACATCCACCCGGGTCTTGCCCATTTTCAACGCCCGGGCGGCCTCGCAAAACCGCTCGCTGGGCTCGACGATGACCCACTGCTCCATGGAAAGCCCTGCCTGGTGCGCCTTCTCGCCAAGCATGTCGATGCCGCACCCCACTTCCAATACGACGCGGGGGCCGGTGGCCCTCAATATTTCGAGAACGAGTCGCTGTCGGGCCGCGACCATGACAGCTTCGAAACCGTAGTCCGCCATGTAGCGGCTTTCATACTGCGCAATGCGCTCGTGTTTTTTCATGGCGCCTTCGATGAAAACCCGCCTCCCAAACGGGAGTGCCCGACAGTGACGCACTCTCCGTCCGAGCCAGGACTAATGGTACAAGGAATGACTCGGGTCCAACAGGCAAGGGCGGCTGAGATCATTCCAGGCGCGGCGGTTGCGTCCGCCGGCAGAACGAGACGGACCCGGGCTAGATTCCCAGGCCGGACAGCTGCTTCTCGGGATATCGCGTGCCGGCGGTGACGTTGAGCGGAAAGGCCCGCCCCAATGTTTCGATTTCATCCTTCGTCAGCTGGATGCCGGCCGCCGCGCAGTTTTGCTCGAGGTAGGTCCGGCGCTTGGTGCCGGGGATGGGCACCATGTCCTCGCCCTGCGCCAGCAGCCAGGCCAGCGCGATTTGCGCGGGCGTGGACTTCCTCGCTGCAGCAATGCTCTCGAGTGGCGCGAGCAACCTGGCGTTCTTGCCGATATTGTCCGCGCTGAAACGCGGATGTTCCCTGCGCCGGTCCTTGGGCAACAGCGCGTCGAGCGACTTCAGGGTGGCCGTGAGAAAGCCGCGTCCGAGCGGTGCGTACGCCATGAAGCCGATCCCCAGCTCGCGGCACGCCGGCAGGATTTCGTTCTCCACGTCGCGGCTCCATAGCGAGTACTCGGTTTCGACTGCGACGATGGGATGAACTTTTTGCGCGCGCCGGATGGTCTGCGCGCCCGCTTCCGAGAGCTGGAGGTGGCGCACCTTGCCGCTCTCCACCAGCCGCTTCATCGCGCCGACGGTGTCCTCGATCGGCACCGTCTTGTCCATGCGGTGCAGACCGTAGATGTCGATCACGTCAACGCCCAACCGCTTGAGACTCTTGTCGCAGGCCTGCGGCACGTAGTCGGGATGCCCGCCCGAGAGTCCCGCGGGTCCGCCGCCGGCGAGCGCCAGGTTGCCGAACTTGGTCGCGATCAACACCTTGTCGCGCCGGCCTTTGAGCGCTTTCCCGACCAGTTCCTCGTTCACGCCGTTGCCATAGGCATCCGACGTGACAACCAGATTGACGCCAAGATCGATCGCCCGGTGAATGGTGGCGATGGATTCCTCGTCATTGGGCTCGCCGTAGCTGATGGACATTCCCATGCAGCCCAGGCCCACCACCGATACTTCCGGGCCGGACTTTCCCAGCTTGTGCTTCTGCATTTGTCCCTCCAACGTTCCGTCAATCGTAAATCGCGAATCGTATGTCGATCACGATTCACCATTCACGGCTTACTTCGCGTAAGTGACCGTCAGGTCACCGACGCCATCGACGTGGCCTTCGAGCCGGTCGCCCGCCTTCACCGGTCCCACGCCCGCCGGAGTGCCCGACATGATGATGTCGCCGGCGCGCAGCGTGATGAGGTTCGAGAGATACGAGATCATTTCGGGCACGTTCCAGATCATCTCCGACAGGTCGCCCTTCTGCTTGACGGCGCCGTTGACCTTGAGCCAGATCGCGCCCTTGGCCGGATGGCCCGCCATAGCCACGGTTTTCAGCGCGGTGCAGGGCGCGGAATTGTCGAAAGCCTTGCCCATCTCCCACGGGCGGCCCATCTTCTTGGCCTCGCCCTGGAGGTCGCGCCGGGTCATGTCGAGGCCGACGCCGTAGCCGAACACGTGGTCGAGCGCTTTCTCCACCGGGATGTTGGCGCCATCGCGCCCGATCGCCACCACCATTTCGATCTCGTGGTGCAGGTCCTTGGTGACCTGGGGGAAAGGCAGGCTGGCGCCGTTCGGCACGATGGCGTCCGCCGGCTTCATGAAGAAGAACGGCGGCTCGCGCTCGGGATCGTGCCCCATCTCGCGCGCGTGCTCGGCGTAGTTGCGGCCGACGCAGTAGATGCGCCCCACCGGGAATTCCTGGTTGCTCTCCACTATCGGCAAGGCCGGTGTCGGCCGGAAATTGACGGCGTGTTTCATGTCTCTTCCTCTCGTCAGGTTTTCAAAGCAGCGGGCCGCTGGCGCAGCACGCAGAATTTTCGGTCAAGGCCGCTACCAAATACCGCGCGGCCACTACCCCGGCTTGCGCTCGACGCCGACCCAGAATCCCTGCGGCATGCGGTTGAAAGTCATGAGTTCGAAGCGCTGCAGGAACTTGGGCAGCCACCAGTCGGGCGGCTGCTGGATCAGGTGGGCATTGCGGCCGTCCGGGAGCATCTTGACCGCCGCGCCGGTGTGCACGGTAAACACGCCGACGCGCGCGGTGACCCTTTGCAGGTCATCCAGCACGTGGTCCAGCAAATGCGGCTCGATATGCTCCAGCACGTCGATGCACGCCACGAACCCGCACGGGGACGGCGGCATCGACCATTGCGGAATTGCCGGGTCGTAGTGATGAACGACCAGCGGGCGCCGGACATGCTCGCGCAAAGCCATCCCGAGCCGTCCCTTGCCGGCGCCGTAATCCAGCAGCTCGTTCGCCGCGGTCGCCTCGATAATCTGGGCGACGAGCGGCGCATATTCCACCGATGCCACGCCATAATTCGGGTTCTCGTGGAGCTGCTGCTGCATTTTCCGGTACTCCTCGCTGATGAGCGAGGGCGGCTGCGTGACCGTTTGCGACATGGCGGCGGTGATGTGCGTGAGGTGGACCGAAGGTAGCGGATTATAGCCGAAGGCACCCCCCCTGCGGGCGCGGTCCGCCGGTGTAAACTCGCTGCTCCTGCGGCATCCTGACCCTTGGGAGAAACCATGAAGATCAAGTCCATCAAAGCGGGCGTGCATCGGCTTTCCGTCGCGGTGCCGTTGCTGAAAGCGCCGATCAACCGCAATACCGTGTTCTGCGAGGTCGAGACCGACGACGGCTACGTCGGTCATGGGATCACCGGTGGTGCTTACCTGCCGTTTTCGATCGTCACCGCGATCGAAAAGGAGTTTTTCCCGATCGTATCGGGCATGGACCCGCGCGACACCGAGGCGATACACGAAAAAGTGTGGTGGAAGTTGAATCAGCGCTCGATGACGGGGGTCGTCTCCAGCGCGCTCTCCGCCATCGATATCGCGTGCTGGGACATCCATGGCAAGTTGACCGGGCGCACGGTCGCCCAGTTGCTGGGCGGGGCGCGCGACTGGGCGCCGACCTACTGCACCTTCGGCTTCCACGAATACGACCGCGAACAGCTCGTGGAAGCGGCCAAACTCCAGATCAAGAATGGTCATCGCAGGTTGAAGATGGTGGTAGGCGTGCACAAGGACGGCTGGCAGGAAGATGCGCGGCGGGTGCGCGCAGTGCGCGACGCAATCGGGCCGGACGTGGAACTGATGATGGACGCCAACTACAAGTTCAACCCGGTCGACGCGCGCCAGCTCTGCCGCGCAATCGAGGATTGCCGGCTTACCTGGTTCGAAGAACCGGTGTACCAGAACGACACCCGTGCCATGGCCGATCTGCGCAGCCACACCGGCATCCCGATCGCCGCGGGGCAGAACGAGGGGCATCGCTGGCGGCTGCGCGAGCTGGTGTTGCACCAGGCGGTCGACATCCTGCAGCCCAACGTCTGTTATTGCGGCGGCTTCACCGAGGCGCAGAAGGCGGGACACCTTGCCCAGGCCTTCAATATCCCGATCGCGAACGGCGGCGGCTGGCCGCTCCACAATTTGCACACCATGGCCGGCCTCATGAACGGCTGGCGGGTGGAGTTTCACCTCGACATGCAGGCGGTCGGCGAATTGCTCTTCGTGAACCCGCCGCGGCCCGAGAACAATATCGTGAAGGTTGCCAACAAGCCGGGGCTGGGACTGGAGCCCAACCGCGACGTGCTCAAGGACAGCCTGGTTAAGGCGTGACGGGCGTTAGCATCTGGCGTCTCGCCCATCCGCTCATCACCCTTCACCGGGCGAGTCTCAGCGATCGCCGTACACTTTTTTGACGTTGACGTGGCGAAGTCTCAGCGATCGCCGAACACTCATAGTTCACCTTTGAAGGGTTTGTTGGGTCGGTGATACTCAAGGGTAGCAAGCAGCGGCTGTT
>CAZFRR010000187.1:0-20442 GCA_964521405.1 uncultured Streptomycetaceae bacterium
GCAGCGACGGCAAGCACCTCGGCAGCTTTGCCAGCCACGGCCGCCAGGCGGGTCTTTTCCGGTCGCTTCATAACCTCGGCACGGACTCCAGGGGAAATCTCTTTACCGGGGAGGCGGGTTTCGGGCGGCGCGTGCAGAAATTTGTACTGGTCGCCAATTGAACGAGGGACTCTCTGCTCAGGTACCTTCGTGTCATTCCCGCGAAGGCGGGAATCTAGAATAATCGGAACGTTGCTGGGTCTCCGCCTCCGCGAGGACGACTTGCATGTACCGGCTTGCCCGTGACGCGCTTCGTCCATAACATCCCGCTTTCGCTGCGCCGCCGCGGCTGCGGCCGGAACCAGCAATAACAGAATGCGCACCGACCTCGAACGCTTCTTCAATCCCCGCTCGATCGCGATCATCGGCGCCTCGCAGGACTTCATCACCATCAGCGGCCAGCCGTTGAAGCACCTGCAGTCGCACGGCTACCAGGGAAAGCTCTACCCGGTCAACCCGCGCTACCCGGAAGTGGCGGGCGTGAAGTGCTATCCCGCGCTCGCCGGGTTGCCGGAGACGCCCGACCTGGCGCTGATCCTGGTCAATGCCTCGCGCGTGGCGGACATACTGAAGCAGTGCGGCGAGAAAGGGGTGCCGTACGTGATCATCTTCAGCTCCGGCTTTTCCGAGATGGGCGGGGAGGGAGTCAAGCTGCAGCGGCAGCTCGCGGAGATCGCGCGCCAGTACGAGGTCGGCGTCATCGGTCCCAATTGCCAGGGCATGATAAACGTCGCCGACGGCGTGTTCGCCGGCTTCGGCTCGGTGTTCTTCACCGACTACGAGGCGGGTCGCGTGAGCATGGTGTCGCAGTCGGGCGGCTTCGGCTTTTCGGTGATGAACCTCTCGTCCAAGGACGGCGGGCTGCCGTTCCGGCAGATGGTCACGACCGGTAATGAAATCGGGATTTCCACCCTCGATTTCATCGATTACTTCATACAGGACCCCAAGACGGACATCATTGCCGGCTATCTCGAAGGCGCGAAGGATGCCTGGCGCCTGCCGGAGATCGGCCAGAAGGCGCTCGCCGCCGGCAAACCTATTCTGATGTGGAAGGTCGGCAACACGGAGCAGGGGCAGAAGGCGGCGGCCTCGCATACCGCCAACCTCGGCGGCGCGATGGCGCTCTACAAGGCTGCCTTCAAGCAGAACGGAATCATCCAGGTCGAGGACGTCCAGGACCTGGTGGATTACGGCCGCGCCTTCCGCAACGGCCGGCTGCCGCAGGGCAACCGGCTCGCCATCATCACCATATCCGGCGGCGCGGGCATCCTCATGACCGACGAGTGCGTCAACCGCGGCATGCAGCTCGCGCAACTCGCGCCGGAGACGGCGGCCCGGCTGCGCGAGTTCGTGCCGAGCTTCGGCTCGATCAACAACCCGGTGGACGTCACCGCGGCGATCTTCAACGATCTCACTCTCATCAACCGCACGCTGCAGGCGATCGTGGACGATCCCGGCGTGGACTGCATCGCCATGATCAACGCGTCGCTGCAGGGCGAGATCGCGGCGAAGATCGCCGCCGAGATCGTGGCGGTCGCCGGGAAAACCGCCAAACCGATCTTCCTCACCTGGAGCGCGCGCGACGTGATGGCGCCGGAAGCCTATGCGGCGCTCGAGGCCGCGCGCATCCCGCATTACAAATCGCCGGTGCGCTGCGGGCGCGCGCTGGCGGCGGTGTCGTGGTACGCCGAGGCGAAGCGCCGCAACGAGAAGCAGCGCGCGGAAAAGCCGCTGGCACTCCACAAACCGGCAGCGGCGCAGATACTCGCCGGCAAGACCGGCGACGTGACGGAGTACGCCGCCAAGCGTGTGCTCGCCGAGTATGGCATCCCGGTGACGCAGGAGGAGCTGGCGACCACGAGGGAACAAGCGCTCGCCATCGCGAAGCGCATCGGCTCCCCGGTCGCGATCAAGGTGCAGTCGCCGGACATTTCACACAAGACGGAAGCGCGCGCGGTACGGCTCGGCATTGCGTCCGATGGTGAATTGGCGTCTGCCTATGATGAGATTCTTTCGAACGCGCGCGCTTACAACAAGAGCGCAAGCATCGAAGGCGTTCTGGTCCAGGAAATGCTGAAGGACGGTGTCGAGGCCATCCTCGGCGTAACCAACGATCCGTTGTTCGGCCCGGCGGTGATGTTCGGGCTGGGCGGAATCTTCGCGGAGGTGCTGAAGGACGTCTCGTTCCGGCTGGCGCCGGTGACGCCGTCCGTTGCGCGCGAGATGGTCGAGGAGATAGCGGGTTACCCGGTGCTGGCGGGGGCGCGCGGCCGGCCCCGCGCCGACGTGGACGCGCTGGTGGACGCCATCGTTCGGCTCTCTGCGCTGGCGGTAGACTTGAAGGACTCTATTTCCGAACTCGACATAAATCCGCTGTTTGTATTCCCGGCCGGGCGCGGGGTCAAAGCGGCGGATGCGCTGATCCGGCTTAAAGCCGCCGTAGAGAATAAATAGACAGGATTAACACGATTAACAAGATTAAAGCCAAGTCAAAAGCAAGATCAAATTCCAATAGACAGGATTAACAGGATTTACAAGATTAAATCAACACCAAGACCTAGAAGTTTGCCGGACTTAGGTCCGACAAACTCCTTATGCAAAATCGCCCGCACGATAAGAGGAGTAAATGACAGTGAAAACCTCAAACGGGACTACTGTTTTGATTTTGTTTCGGTCTAATCCTGTTAATCCTGTCTATTTCTGCTCTTGATTTTGTTTCGGATTAATCCCCTGTTAATCTTGTAAATCCTGTCCATTTCTTGTTTTTCGACAGAGCCTGATCCGGTAAATCCAGTCCATTCATGAATCTGACACCCGAAGTCCGGCAACTGTGCGAAGAGGTGAGGCGCTTCATTCAGAAGGAAGTGGATCCGCGCTCGCGCTGGATCGAGGAGCACGACGCGATTCCCGAGGATCTCATGCGCATGGCGCGAGAGATCGGGCTCTTCGGCCTCACCATCCCGGAGCAGTACGGCGGCATCGGGCTCGACCTCGCCGGCAAGTGCGCAATCGAGGAGGAGATGGGGCGGACCAATTACGGCTTCGCCACCGTCATCGGCAACCATACCGGCATCAGCACCACCGGCATCGTGGCGCTGGGCTCGGAAGCGCAGAAACGCCAGTACCTGCCGCGCATGGCGAGCGGCGAATGGGTGGGCTGCTTTTCGCTGACGGAGCCGCAGGCCGGCTCCAATCCCGCCGACATCCGCGCGAGCGCGGTGAAGAAAGGCGACCGCTACGTGCTGAACGGCGAGAAGATCTACACCACCAACGGCGGCATCGCGCAGGTGTTCACGGTGATGGCGGTGACCGACAAGACGAAGGGTGTGAAGGGCATCTCGGCATTCATCCTCGAGCGCGGCTTCAAGGGGTTTGCCATCGGCAAGAACGAGCTGAAGATGGGCATGCACGGCTGCAGCACCGTGCCGCTCGCATTCACCGATTGCGAGGTGCCAGCGGACAACCTGCTCGGGCCCGAGGGCATGGGCTACGTCCAGGCGCTGAAGACGCTGACGATGGGGCGAGTCACGGTCGCGGCGCGCTGCTGCGGCATGATGGACAAGCTGATCGAGCGCTGCGTGGACTACATGAAGACGCGCACGCAGGGCGGCAGGAAAATCGCCGAACACCAGGGACTGCAGTGGATGCTGGCGGACATGGGCGTGGCGCGCGACGCCTCGCGGCTGTTGACTCAACGCGCGATCGAGGTAATCGTGGGCGGCGAGCGCGGCACGCTGGAAGCCTCGGCCGCCAAGCTTTTCGCCACCGAGTCGCTGGGGAAAGTGGTGGACTGCGCCGTCCAGATCCACGGCGGCATGGGCTACATGCGCGAGATGGGCATCGAGACCGTCTACCGCGACGCGCGCATTACGCGCATCTACGAAGGTTCTTCGGAGATCCAGCGCAACATCATCGCTGCGCAGCTATTGAAAGACGCCTGAATTCTTAAACCACAAAGGACACAAAGGACACGAAGGTTTTCATTAATGTGATTCGTGTACGTGTTCTTGTTTTTCCTTTGTGTCCTTCGTGTCCTTAGTGGTTCAGCTTTAGGGGGTGTTACGTGGCTACGGTAAAGCAACTGATGAGTCTGGAAGGGCGAGTAAGTGTCGTCACGGGTGGTGCCACCGGGCTCGGGCTGCAGATGGCGACCGCGCTGGCGGAAGCGGGGTCGAACATCGTGGTGTGCTCGCGCAAGCTCGCGAACTGCGAGCAGGCGGCGGCCGGTCTCGAGAAGCTCGGGGTGCAAGCGCTGCCCGTCGCGTGCGACGCCACCAAGGCGGACCAGGTGGAAGCGGTGAAAGACGCTACGCTCAAGAAATTCGGGCGCGTGGACGTGCTGATCAACAACGCCGGCCGCGCCTGGGTCGCGTCGCCGGAGGAGATGCCGCTCGACCGCTGGCAGCAGATCATGGACCTCAACGTCACCGCGCCCTTCATCTGCTCGCAGATCTTCGGGCGCGAGATGATCAAGGCAAAGCGCGGCAAGATCATCAACATCGCTTCCATCGCGGGCCTCATCGGGCGCAACCCCAAGGCCTACAGCTCGATCGTCTACAGCACCAGCAAGGGCGCGCTGGTGCAGTTCACGCGCGACCTCGCCATCAAGTGGGCGCAGCACAACATTCTCGTCAACTGCATCTGCCCGGGTTTCTTCGTGACGCCGATCAACCAGAAACTGTTCGAGAAAGGGGCGGATCAGATCCTGCGCGAGATTCCGCTCGGCCGCACCGGCGGGGACAACGACCTGAAGGGCATCGCCGTGTTGCTCGCGTCCGATGCCTCCAACTTCATGACCGGGGCGATCATCCCGGTGGACGGCGGGACCATCGCCTGGTGAGGGATGAGGGATGAGGACGTCACAGCGTCACCGCGCCGAGCCGGGTTTTATCCCGGCGGTGCAATTGAACTTGCGCCATTTCTAGAATTCAGCCTCCATGAAGGTGTAGCCGGCAGCGGCAATTACGCCACGCGCCGCGGTCCGTCACGGAAGGTGTTCCAGGTCGGAGAGGTCTTTGAGTCTGCCGGTGGCTTTCTTGTTGGCTTTGAGGTGCTCGAGGCTTATGAGATTGACTTCGACGTCGTCGATAACGTCGGTCTTCCGCTCCCGGTAGCACTCGTCGAAGTCCACTCCCGAAATCGTGGTGAGGACTTCAATTCGCAAAGGCGGCATGCCCAGGCGGACGACGTTGTTCGCCTGCAGGAACAGTTCTTCCGTAAGCTCCTTGACCGCGAACCCGAACTCGCGCATGACCTCCACCAACTTTTCGGCGTTGCGGCGATGGACGGCGATCCAGATGTCGATGTCGCCCGTGGCACGAGGGTAGCCGTAGTATCCTACGGCGTAGCCGCCGATGACCAAATACTCAACCTGCTTTGAGTTGAGCAACCTCAAAAAATCTTTGAAGTCGTTCGGAAGCCGGATCGTAGCCATAGATGACCTGCCGCATGAGTTCCATTCCCTGCAGGCGCTCATCCGGTGTCTTGGATAGCCAGTAGGCCTTCTCGTCCGGATCGTCCTGGAGCGACGCTACTGAAAAAGCGGTTTTGTCCAGTCCAAGCGTGGCAGTCATAGCGCGCATCTGTTCATGTAGCTGGGATTATACTTTGGAAAGCAGCGCCAAAGTCAGGATTCAACATGAGCATCATCAGCCCGTGGTACCAGCTCGGCTACGTCATCCCGCACCTCTACACCGACCTCGACGCCTACCAGTTCTACCGCGTTGCGCCGGAGGGCATGATGCTGCTGACGACCGGCCTTGACCTGAAGGACTACACGCTCGCGGCGGTCGAGGCGGAGCTGCCCACGCTGTGGCAGCGTTTCGACATGCTGGCGAAGAAGAAGGTGGACCGGCTGTCGCTCTCTGGCGTGCCGGTCGCGTCCGCGCTGGGCCGCAAGAAGATGCGCGAAATACTGGCGGAGGGGCAGAAGCGCACCGGGATCGCGTGCGACACCGACCTCGAGGCGCACATCGCGACGCTGCAGCATTTCGGCGCAACGAAGATTGCGCTGGCCACGCGCTGGCCGGAGTCCGTGGTCGGCGCGCTGACGCGCTATCTCGCGGAAGCGGGCATCGAGGTCATTGCCGTCGCTTCCCGCGTGCGCACGCTTGAGGAGAACAAGCATTCCGGCGCCGCTGCCGACCATGAGCTTGCGCTCGAATTGGGCCGCCAGGCGCTGCGGCAGGCGCCGCGGGCCCAGGCGCTGCTGATGCCGGGCGGCCTGTGGCACGCCATTCACGCGGTACCCATCCTCGAGGCGGAGCACGGCAAGCCTGTCCTCCTCAACATACTCTCCACCACGTGGGCGGCGCTGCACTCGGCGGGAAAGCGCATGCTGCATCGGCCCGATGCGCGGTGGGGAAAAGTGCTGGCCAGCCTTTAAACCGGAATTAGCCGCCAAGGCGCCAAGACGCCAAGAAGAACAATAAGAATAATTGAACCGCCAAGGCCGCCAAGGCCGCCAAGCACGCCAAGAAAAGCTAGTTCTGATTTAGTAATTAACGTGTCCCGCTAACCGGCGCGCGAGGACTTTCCGCGTGCCCGGATTGAGCGGGTGGTTAGAGGTCGCGAATGGTGACGCGCATAGGTATCGAGCAGCCGGCGGATCATCCGCTGGTACTGGGTGCCGTGTCTCTCGGCCTCGCGCTTGAAGAATTCGACGCTGCGTTTCGAGAGCGCGATAGTTATCTTCACGCCTTCTTCACGGATGGCGAGTTCTTCGGGAGCGGGCAGAAAGTCAGGAACGACTTTCAGTTTTCCCAGTGGTTCATCGGTGTATTTGATTTTCTCGGTCATAGATTCGCTTGCCCCTTCGCCAGTAACCGGCACCATAGATTCGAATAACACCCTCACGGTAGGTAAAGCGCACGGTCAGCACGCCACCCCCGGCCTCGCCGAAGCAGTAGTAACGCTTCTCGCTCGAGCTGTGCGACAAATCCTCGGCGATAACGCGCCGGTGATCAGCAAAAGCAAGCTGTGCCGCGGTAAAGGAAGCCCCATGTTTCGCTTGGTTTTCCCGATCCTTGTCCGGGTCCCAATCAAAACGGGCTTCGGCCATGCGGCCATGATATCAAGAAACCAGCCTACTAGCCATACAAAAGTATGGCTCTAAGGCGGGCCCGGCCGCGACCTCAACGTTCGCGTTGAGCGGCGCGCCGCCACGTACACGACTTAAAGGCACGTTGCTTATCGGCGCGTCCGCTCTCGAACGCGCGGTTAGGTGTCGTCATTGGAAGGCGTTTTGCGGTGGAAGAAAACAGCGCCAACCAACCAAACAAGTATCAGAACGAGCCCAATTGGCGTCACATACCAGACTCCGAGCAAAGCTAGCCAACCTCCGGTCGCGTGGCAAAACGGTCCGGGCGCACTCCAGCAGACCCCCCCTAAAAGAATCGGTGAAATGACTAAGATAAATCCAAGTAGCGCGACATATCGCATATAGAGCGACGGATACCTAACGTCAATTGGTTGACAAGAAATTAGGTGACAATTTAGTTGACACCCGCCCACGCAGATCGTCAACACTTTCTCATCCCTCATCATCCCTCATCATCCCTCATCCCTCATCTCCCGGCCTAGCGCTGGGCGGCGAGGAACTCTCGAATCGCGACGATGAGTTCCGGCTGGTTCTGGATGCCGGTGGCGCCGGTGTGCGAGACGCCCTCTAGCAGGATGAGTTTCATGTCCGGCCGGAGCTTCTTCAGTTCCTGCATTTCCTTCAGCGTGTGATCAAGTATCAAATCACGACTCACGAATCACGATTCACGGTTTTCATGAGGCAGGGTAACTGGCGTTATGATAGACGCTGAGCCGGCTTTGGGGAGGAGTCATGTTGCATTCTCGCGTCGCAGTGTGGGCATGTCTGGTCGGCATGCTGATACTCGGTGCAGATGTGGCGTCGGGACAGGACAAGTATCCGAGCAGGTTTGTTCGCATCGTCACGGCGACGCCCGGCAGCAATCATGACTGGGGCGCGCGCCTGGTGGCGCAGGAGTTGACGCCCCGTATCGGCCAGCGGGTGATCGTGGAGAATCGCGGCACGATCGCGATTGAGTACGTGGCCCGGGACGCGCCGCCGGACGGTTATACGTTGCTGTTCTACGGCTCGACCGTCTGGCTGCAACCCTACCTGACGAAGGCGAACTGGGACCCGGTAGGAGATTTCGCTCCGATCACCCTGGCGATGAGCTCGCCCAACGTGCTCGTCGTGCATCCGTCGCTGCCGGTGAAGTCCGTCAAAGAGCTGATTGCCCTCGCCAAAGCCAGGCCGGGTGCGCTCAACTATAGCGCGGGCGGCGGAGGCTCTACACCGCATATTGCGGCGGAGCTGTTCAATTACATGGCGAACGTCCGCATCGTTCGCATCAATTACAAGGGCTCCGGCCCGTCCATGCTCGGTCTCCTCGTCGGAGAAGTACAGCTGATGTTCGCCGCTCTGGGCCCGATCGTGCCGCACATGAAGCAGGGCAAGGTGCGGGCGCTGGCGGTGACGACTCCCAGGCGGTCCCGGCTGATCCCTGAATTGCCCCCGGTTGGGGAAGCTCTGCCTGGCTATGCATCCGAGGCGGTAATCGGCTTTTTCGTGCCGCGAAGAACTTCCGCCTCCATCGTCAAGCTCCTCAACCACGAGATCGTCCAGTCCCTCAAGGCGGCCGATCCGCAGGTGCTCTTTAACGCCGGGGTGGAGGTCGTCGGCAACTCCCCCGAGGAGTTTGCCGGCTTCATCAAATCAGAAATGACCCGGATGGGTCAGGTCATCAAGAGCGCTTCCTTCAATAACTGATTCCCGAGGTCTGCCGATATGCCGGACGATTCAAGGCCAAAACACCGCGCGCCTTTGCGGAAGACCGCGCGGCCGCGGCTTGATTTTCAGGAGCACCTTGCCGACCTCGAAGCGCAGGGCCTGCTGGTCCGCGTCGAGCGGCCGATCAACAAGGACACCGAGCTGCATCCGCTGGTGCGCTGGCAGTTCCTGGGCGGCATTCCCGAGGACCAGCGCCGCGCGTTCCTGTTCACCAACGTCGTCGATTCCAAGGGCCGGCGCTACGACATGCCGGTGGCGGTGGGCGCGCTCGCGGCGTCAAAGCGGATCTACGCCGCCGGCATGGGCAAGCCAGTCGAGGAAATCGGCGCGACCTGGATGCACGCGATCGCGAATCCGATTGCGCCGGTCACCGTCAAGTCACCGGCATGCCAGCAGGTCGTGACCACCGGCAAAGCGTTGAGCAAGCCCGGTGGCGGGCTCGCGCGCCTGCCGGTGCCGATCTCGACGCCGGGCTTCGATGCCGCGCCGTATCTCACGGCAACGCTGTGCGTCACGCGCGATCCCGAGAACGGCATTCAGAACATGGGCACCTATCGCGCCGGGTTGAAGGCCACCGACCGGCTCGGCGTGCGCATGGTCGCGCGCGTCGGCGGCGCCGGCGGTTACCTGCACTGGCTCAAGTATCGCGAACGCAAGCAACCCATGCCGATCGCCATCGTCATCGGCTGCGCGCCGGTGGTGTTCTTCACCGGCCCGCAAAAACTCGCCGTCGACCGGGACGAACTGGAGGTGGCAGGCGGGCTTGCCGGCGCGCCGATCCGCAAGACGAAGTGCGTCACCGTCGATCTTGAGGTGCCGGCGGACGCGGAAATTGTCATCGAGGGCATGATCGACACCTCGGTGCTCGAGCCGGAGGCGCCGTTCGGCGAGAGCAACGGCTACGTCGCGCTCGAAGCCTACAACATGCCGATGCGCGTCACGGCGATCACGCACAAGCGCTCCCCGGTGTTCACGTCCATCATCAGCCAGGTCACGCCGAGCGAGTCGAGCCTGGTGAAGAAGGTCGCCTACGAGCCATTGTTCCTCGCGCACTTGCGCGACAGCCTGGGAATCAAGAGCGTGCGCCGCGTGGTGATGCACGAGCCGCTGTCGAACCTGCGCCCGGTCATCTTCGTGCAGTACGCGCGCGATGCGCTGCGCACGGAGGTGTGGCGCGGCCTGCACGGCGCGGCGACGCTGCGCCCCGAGTGCGGCAAGATCGTAATCGCGGTCAGCGAGGACATCGATCCCGCGAACACGGACGCGGTGTTCTGGTCGCTCGCCTATCGCTCGACCCCGACGGAGGACGTGCAGATCGTGCCGTACCGCCGCGGCGTGCAGGGCTCGCAGTACGGCCCGGACAAGTCGGAATCGACGATGCTGATCGACGCTACGCAGAAGTACGCGATGGCGCCGCTCGCGTTGCCCACCCGTCAATACATGGAAGGGGCGCGCGCGATCTGGGAGGAGCTTGGCCTTCCGGCAATCACCGCGAAGTCGCCGTGGCACGGCTATACGCTCGGCGACTGGACCGATACCTGGGAGCGCTACGCGCGGCGCGCGACCGCCGGCGACTGGGAGCAGAACGGCAGGGAGACGATCGCGCGGCGGCGTAGCGACGTCACGCCGGAGACGCCGACGCGCAAGGTGGAGAAGTTCGACTGACGCAGCGTCTCGGATCAAGCGTCTCAGATACCACGTCCCAGATACTGCGTCCCAGATGAAGCGTCTCAGGTACTACGTCCCAGCTACTGCGTCTCAAATACGGCGTGTCTACAACGCTTTACCTGGGACGCCTTATCTGGGACGCTTCACCTGGGACGCTTCACCTGGGACGCTTCACCTGAGACGCCGTTGAAGCCAGCGCCATTCATCTACCACGATCCGCGCACCGTGGCCGAAGCCTGCGAGTTGCTGGCGACGCGCGATAACGCGCGCGTGCTCGCCGGCGGGCAGTCGCTGATGCCGATGATGAATTTCCGTGCGGTGACGCCGGATCACGTGATCGACCTCAACCGGATCGGCGAGCTTTCCTACCTGCGCGTGGCGGATGGAACGCTGGTGGCGGGCGCGATGACGCGTCAGCGCGAGCTCGAGTTCTCCGCGGACGTCGGCCGGCGTTGCCCGGTTCTGCGTGAGGCGCTTGCCCACGTCGGGCACCGGCAGACGCGCAACCGCGGGACGCTCGGCGGCTCGCTGTGCCACCTCGATCCCTCCGCGGAACTGGCGAACGTGACGGCGCTCCTGGGCGGCACGCTGCACGCGATATCCAGGCGCGGCCGCCGGGACATCCCGTTCCCGGAGTTCGCCGTCGGCTACCTGACCACGAGTCTCGCGCCCGATGAATTGCTCGCCGGCGTGACGCTACCGCTGCCGCAGTCTGGCCATGGCCACGCATTTGTCGAGTTCGCCCGTCGCCGCGGCGATTTCGCCGTCGTGGCGTGCTCCGCGCTGCTGGGACTCGATGCGCGTGGCGACATCACGGACGCGGCGATCGCATTGTCCGGAATGAGCCACGCGCCCGTGCGGCCCGCGGCGATCGAGCGCGCGCTGCGCGGGCAAAAGCCGGATGCCGCGGCATTCAAGGCAGCCGCGGCGGAAGCGGCGAAGCTCGACGCGGCGGGCGATCCCTTCACGTCGGCCGGTTATCGCAAGCATCTCGCACGGGTGCTGATGTACCGTGCCCTGGAGCAAGCGGCGGCGCGCGCGATGGTGACGACGCATGGCTGATTCGAGAACCATCGCTGTCAAGGTCAATGGCAAGACGGTCACCCGCGAGGTCGAGACACGCCTTACGCTGGTGGATTTTTTGCGCCATGAGCTCAACCTGACCGGCACGCACGTCGGCTGCGAGCATGGCGTATGCGGAGCCTGCACCGTGCTCGTGAACGGGCGCAGCGTGCGCTCGTGCCTGATGCTCGCGGTCCAATGCGACGGCGAGGAAGTCGCCACCGTCGAATCGCTCGCCGAGGGCGGCGGGCTCAATTCCCTCCAGCAGGCGTTCCAGGACCATCACGGCCTGCAATGCGGCTTCTGCACGCCGGGGATATTGATGACGCTGACTGAATTCCTGCGCGATCATCCGGACACGAACGAGGCCGAAGTGCGAGAGGCGCTGACCGGAAATATCTGCCGCTGCACCGGCTACCAGGGGATCGTCGATGCGGCGCTCGCGGCAGCGAAGCAGTTGCGGGGAAGCAAGTCATGACCTTCATCGGCTTCGGCGCGTCGGTCAAGCGCAAGGAGGATCCCGCCCTGCTGCGTGGCGAGGGGCAATTCGTGGACGACATCCACCTGCCCGGCATGCTGCACGCCGCGTTCGTGCGCAGCCCCCATGCCCACGCGAAGCTCCTCAGGATCGACAAAGCCGCCGCGCTCGCGGTCCCCGGCGTGCACGCGGTCCTCACCTACGCGGACCTCCCGGAGCCGGTGCGCCGGCAAACGCTGCCGCTCCTCGTTCCCCATCCCGCGCTCCGGCAGCCGCGGATGCCCTATGCGCTTGCGAAGGACGAGGTCTGCTACGCCGGTGAGCCGGTGGCGTGCGTGATCGCGGTGAGCCGCTACGTCGCGGAGGACGCCGCGGACCGCGTCGAGGTCGAATACGAGGCGCTGCCGGCCGTGAACGACTGCCGAGCGGCGCTGGAACCCGGTGCTGCCTTTGCGCACGCGGGGGCCGATTCGAACGCGGCGGCGCGGTTTCCCGTCAAGGTTGGCGACGCCGACCGCGCGTTCGCGGGCGCCGCGCACGTCTTTCGCGAGAAAATCTACCAGCATCGCGGCGGGCCGTTCTTCATGGAGTGCCGCGGCGCGGTAGCGTGCTACGAGGCGCCCACCGAGTCGTACACGCTGTACGTCTCCTCGCAGGGGTCGCACCGGATAAAGCGCTGCATGCTCGATCTCTTCGACCTCGGCGATCACAACGTGCGCGTCGTCACGCCCGACGTGGGCGGCGGATTCGGGCCCAAGGGCTCGTACTATCCCGAATACGTCAATGTTGCCGTGGCCGCGCGCCTGCTCGACCGGCCCGTGAAGTGGATCGAGGATCGCCGCGAGAACTTCCTCGCGACGCACCAGGAGCGCGATCAATATTGGGACATGGAGATCGCCGTCGATGCCGATGCCAGAATCATCGGCGTGCGCGGCCAGTTGATTCACGAGACCGGCGCCTACGTGCCGTGGGGCATCGTGCTGCCGTGGATCACCGCGACGACGGTGCCGGGGCCGTACGTGATCCCGCATTTCAAGCTCGATGTCGTCTCGGTGTACACCAACAAGATCCAGACCACACCGGTGCGCGGGGCGGGTCGGCCCGAGGCGGTAACGACCATGGAGCGGCTGATGGACCGTGTCGCGCGCGAGCTGAAGCTGGACCCGGCGGAGGTGCGCAGGCGTAATTTCATCCGTCCGGAGCAGATGCCGTACAACGTCGGCATCATCTTCCGCGACGGGCGGCCGGTCACCTACGACAGCGGCGACTATCCGGCCTGCCAGGCGGCGGCGCTGCGCAAGGCTGACTACGAGGGCTTTCGCGGGAGGCAGGCGGAGGCGCGCAAATCGAGCCGTTACCTCGGCATCGGGATCGCCAACGCGGTGGAGGCGACGGGACTGGGGCCTTACGAGAGCGCCACCGTGCGCGTTTCGACCTCGGGGAAGATCGTCGTCTACACGGGCGCCACGCCGCAGGGACAGTCGCACAAGACGACGCTCGCGCAGATCGCCGCCGAGAAATTCGGCGTGGGCCTGGATGACGTCACGGTGGTGACGGGCGACACGGCGGCGGTCTCGCTCGGTATCGGCACCTTCGCGGCGCGTACCGCGGTCAACGCCGGCTCCTCGGTTCACCTTGCCGCGCTCGAAGTCGCTGCCAAGGCGAAGAAAATCGCGGCTGGAATGATGGAATGCGTCGAGGATGACCTGGAGCTCGCCGGCGGCTTCGTGCGGCTGAAGAGCGCGCCGGACGTGGGCAAGAGCCTGCGCGAAATCGCGGTCAAGGCGGTCGGCACGCCGGGGTTCTCGATGGCGGGCGGACTGCCCCCGGGGCTCGAGCACACGGCGCACTTCACACCCGCGCAATCCGTGTACTCGAACGGCACGCACGTCGCCGAGGTCGAGGTGGACATCGAAACCGGCGCGGTGAAGATCCTGCGCTATACCGTTGCGCACGACTGCGGGCGCGTGATCAATCCCATGGTGGTGGACGGCCAGGTGATCGGCGGCGTCGCGCACGGCATCGGCAACGCGCTCTACGAGCGCATGATCTACGACGAGAACGCGCAGCCGCTCTCCGCCACCTTCGCCGACTACCTGCTGCCGCTCGCGACCGACGTGCCGCGCGTGGACCTGGTGCACCTGGAAACGCCGTCGCCGTTGAACCCGCTGGGGGTCAAGGGCGCGGGCGAGGGTGGCACCATACCCGCGATCGCCGCGATCGTGAGCGCGGTCGAGAATGCCCTCGCGCCGTTCGGCGTGACCATCGCCGAAGCGCCGATCACGCCGCAACGCATCGTGGAGCTGCTCGGCGAGCACGCGCTGGGCCGCACGCGGTAAACCCAGGAACCGAATTAGCCGCCGATGGCCGCCGATAAGATCAAGAACAGATTTAGCCGCAGATACACGCAGACACTCAGGCTCCTTAACTCATCGTTCATTACTCTTCATTTATAGCTGCTCTTCCTCGCCGCCGACCCACACGTGCTGCGACGGGTGGTAGCCCAGGCAACAAACGTATCAAGGCTGAGATCGCCTCGATGATGGGAAGGGGGTGTAGGGCCGCGGCACCCCGACAACTCTCCCCTGTTTGTCGGAGCTCGAACTAATGCAAAATAGCGAATCATGGCGAATCTGGTGGTAATAGCCGGCGCGAATGGGTCCGGCAAGTCAACTACCGCACCGAAGCTGCTGCGGGATACGCTGCAGGTTGACGAATTCATCAACGCCGACGCTATCGCAGGCGGACTTTCTGCGTTCAATCCAGATCGCGTTGCGTTCGCAGCCGGTCGGGTCATGTTGCGGCGGATGCACGATCTCGCGGCGACGAAGACCGACTTTGCCCTCGAATCCACTCTATCCAGCCGCAGTCTTGCCCCGTGGATCAAAGGATTGCAGTCCGATGGCTACGTATTTCATCTGATTTATCTATGGCTCTCGGGCGCAGAATTGGCGGTGCAGCGAGTTGCGGAGCGCGTGAGGAGCGGCGGGCATGACGTAGCAGAAAGCATTGTGCGCAGACGGTACGTACGCAGCCTGGGCAATTTTTTCAACATTTACCGTCCGATTGCGGATTCCTGGCTGATGCTGGACAATTCACAAATTGATGCACCGAAACCGATCGCATGGCGAAATGTTGGTGGCCCCGTGCAGATCGTGAAAGCTGGGCCTTGGGATCAACTCCGCGAGCGGCATGAAAAAGACATCTTCCCGAAACGCTAGGAAAAGAGCCTCTCGACGGCGCAACGGCGAATTGTGGTTCGACACGCGTGCGCTCGTACGCGCCGCGCGGCAAGCCGTGCGCGAAGCACTGCGTCAGCACAAGCGTGCCGGCAATCCAGTAGCAGCCGTGGTCAAGGGCCGTGTCGTTCTGATCCCGCCCTCTCGGATCAAAGCCTAACGACTCCCTCTGGCGGGCCGCGTACTTGAGGCGCCGCAGCGCCTCGTTACTTCATCAGTCGTCACTTCTGGGACGCTCTATCTGAGACGCCTTATCTGGGACGCAGTACCTGGGACGCCTCATCCCTCAAGAAATCGACCCTCGGTCGATTTCTTTGCGACCGCTCAGCGGCTCAGGGCCCCCGAAAAAACAAAACCCCGCCGAAGCAGGGTTTCGCAGGTGCGGGACAGGCCTTGGATCCGCGCAGGTTGTCGTTCGACTGAATCGAGTCACGCCATTGCGAATACGTCCATCGGAACGGTACGCACAGGGCGCCCTCCGCCGTGGACGAGCTTGCGGACTTTCTCGGTTGTTGCGCGGGAAAACGTCGGCTCGTCACAACGTTCGCACACCTGCGCCGGCATGCGCTCGACCAACACGCGGCGGCCATCGACCGTGAACACCTCACCCACCCGCTCTTCTCTCGCAGCGGTGCCGCCGCAGACGTGACATTTGAACATGGCTACTGCGCTGACGGCCGGAGAACACCGACCACTGCGCCAGGCACGCGGTCGAACGCCCTGTCGCCGAGGACGCCGACCTCGGAAACCAGCAATTCCTGACTGGCGGTGAACAGCTTTCCCGGCCGCGCGTAACTTACCACGCGAAGCGACCCTTTCTGGAAATCTGAGTTGGTAAGTTTGACAGCACTCGCGTCCGAATAAGGGCTGCTGGTGAGCTGGCACAGGATCCAGTCACCGCGGCCGGCATCGGCCAGCACCACGGCGGGGCGTAACTTGCTTTGCGAAAGATCGGAAAACGGGAAGGGAACGAGGACTACCGAGCCGACTGAAGGTACGACCATACCGCGTCCTCTTCAGGGCGGTTCCAGTCTTGGGCCAGCGCAGGCTCGCTCAGCAACGCGGTTTCGTCAACCTTGACCGACCTGTCCTCGTCGAAGATCGTCACCACCGCTCGGCGCGGCGCCGACAGGCGAACGGCCTCCTTCAGGCGGACAGTCCCCTTCTCGTCAACAACGGCTTCTATCTTGCGAATCACGCTTTACCTTTGAGGAGCGATTCATTCCGGTTCAATTGTACACCCTGCCCACCCTTCCTACCTCCTTCCGTCTTCTGCCTTCCTCCTCCCTCCATCCTCATGGCGCGCAGCGCTGTAATTCGTCCCTTCCCATCAGGGGGAGAGATCAGAGGGTGGGGGTGGGTGCTCATCCCTCCTGCCGGTGCGTGGAGCGGCTTCGACACAGCCGTCAGAACCGCTTTTCTCACTCGGCTTAGTGGTCTGTCCCCAAGCAGTTCCCGAAAGTACTGCTGGATACGGACCTGGCAGAGCTCTATGACGTGGATACAGGGGCGCTCAACAGGGCGGTAAAGCGTAATCAGGGACGGTTTCCCGCTGATTTCATGTTTCAGCTCTCAGTGGAGGAGGCCGAGTACTTGAGATGCCAATCTGGCATCTCAAGATGGGGTGGTCGCCGGTTCCAGCCCCATGCTTTTACCGAGCAGGGCGTTGCCATGCTCTCCAGCGTGCTTCGCAGTGAACGGGCTGTGCGGGTCAACATCGAAATCATGCGGGCATTCGTGCAACTGCGGCAGATGCTGTCGTCGAACGCCGACCTGGCCCGTAAGCTGGCCGCACTGGAGAAAAAGTACGACGCACAATTCAAGATCGTGTTCGACGCCATCCGCGAATTGATGACGCCGCCCGAGCCCAGGAAGAGGCCGATCGGATTCATCTAAAGGCAAGGCGGAAGTCAGAAGGCAGAAGTCAGACCAAACACAGGTGGAACATGAGCAGCTCGGCAGCTCTCTCAGGGGCCCCAAGATCAAAAGCCGTTTCCCCCACCTGGCACGCCTGCAGCGCAGGCTATGCTAGGCTCTTTCCGCTATGGCGAACGCCAGCTGTCTCTTCTGCGCGATACCTTCGGACCAGGTCCTGATCGAGCACCCGCTCGCCGTTGCGAAGCGCGACGGCTACCCGGTCAGCAAGGGGCATACGCTGATCATCCCGCGGCGGCACGTGGCATCGTTCTTCGACGCGACGGATGAAGAGCGGCGGGCGATGCTGAAGTTGCTGGATGAAGTGAAGGCTATTCTGGACCGCGAGCACAAGCCGGATGGCTACAACATCGGGATCAATAACGGGCCTGCGGCGGGGCAGACGGTGATGCATCTGCACATGCACCTGATCCCGCGTTACAAAGGCGATCTGCCGGATCCGCGGGGTGGGGTTCGGTGGATCCTTCCGGAGAACGCGGTGTACTGGGAGAAGAAATAGACAGAGGGAATACTTTAGCCGCCGATGAACGCCGATAAACGCCGACCGAGGAAGGGATGATCCGTAGAACGGGCCGCTACGCGGCGCATGGCCCGGAGGCGGAGTTCGAGCCGGGCTCGCGCGGGCGAGTGCTGCGCAACCTGCTGGGCATCCGCTCGATGCGGGAAATGTCGAGAGCCGAGTCTCTCGCGCTTCTCAAGGCGCAGGAGCGGCTGGTCGACGGATTTTCGCCCGAACATCGCTTTACCTCCGCCGATGTACGTGAAATCCATCGCGTTTGGCTGGGAACTATCTATCCATGGGCAGGGGAATATCGTGGCGTGAATGTCGCGAAAGGGGATTTTCATTTCGCGGCAGCCCGCGAAGTGCCGCGGTTGATGAGCGAATTCGAGCGTGCGTATCTCGCGCAGCACACGCCTTGCCGCCCTGCACCGGAGCCAGAAATGGCGCGGGCGCTCGCCGTCGTGCACGCGGAACTGGTGCTGATCCATCCCTTCAGGGAGGGTAACGGCCGCTGCGCGCGCCTGCTGGCGCTATTGATGGCGTTTCAGGGCGGATTGCCGCCGCTCGACTTTGGCGGGTTGACGGAAGCGGGAGGGAAACACTACATCGCGGCGATCCACGCTGCGATGGGCGGTGACTACGACCCGATGAGCGCGTTGTTCAGCGCCGTGATCCGCCGTTCTTACGACCGCCTCGCGCGGTCCCGCCGTTAGAGGAGGACTTTCGTGAGGTTGCGCCTGGTTTGGCAAACGGTTCGTGGATGCCTTCGATCGCCGAAGATGACTTGGCGGAAACCCACAGGCCTTCCTTGCGAACGGCCGGATTCCTCAGGTGCGGATTGACGTCGGAAAGCCTATTTTTCATGGACGGATTATATCAGCGCACGTAGAACCTTAGGGGACAGACCACTAAGGATGGCAAAGGGCTGATCTGATTCAACAAGATTCTTAGTGGTCTGTCCCCTAAGAAGGAAACCGCGAGTCGCGGTCGCGCAGCCGCGCGACGCGGCGGCCGAGCATCTCGGCGATCTCGGCTTTGAAGCGATCATTGCCCAGGGCGAAACCGCCGTTGGCGGCGAGCCGAATCTCGCGCAGGTCGGCCGGATCCATTTCAAAACGGAACGAGCGACGGTAGGCGGCGGCGCGCAGCTCTGCCGTTTCGCCCAGCCCAATATATTCCTGGTGAGGCGCAATGAGGTACGAGGCTTTCAGTTCGGCGTTCACAAGGTAGCTCGACCAGGCGTAGTCGCGCGGATCTCTCACCATTTTGGCGCGCACGGGGTTCAGCTCGATGTAGCGTTGACACTTGAGGGCATATCCGTCGCGCTGGACGATGCTCGAGCGGAAGCGGCCTTCCCACAGCATGCCGCTGCGCCGGTAGGTCTTGTTGACGTACTGGACGTAGCGCTGGCCCAGGTGCTTCATCAGCAGCGACGGCCCGTCTTCCTTGGCAGCTGTCAGCAGCAGATGTACGTGGTTTGTCATCAGAACATACGCGTGCACGGCGCACTCGAACTTCAACGCGAGTTGCGCCAGGTGATGCAAGTAGAGGCCGTAGTCCTCGTCGGCGTAGAAGCAGGGCGCGCGGTTGTTGCCCCGCTGGATGATATGCAGGGGAAGGCCAGCCAGTCTCAGGCGCGCGCGGCGGGGCATGGTGCGGTAGCATGGGTAGTCGTGTTACCGGGTATCAACGCGCGATCCGTGGTTCCAGCAGACAGCGCTACCGGAAATCGTGGCTCGTTCCCGGTTTGTGGGGAGGAGGAAGGACAATGAACACCCGAAACTCGTTGCGGTGCTTGATCGCCGCGCTTGCGTGCGGTGCGGTCACGGTGGCGGCCGACGCCGGTGCACAGGCGGCCAAGGCCGGCGCGGGGCAGTCCTGGCCCACGCGCCCGATCCGCCTGATCGTGCCGTTCCCGCCGGGCGGCGCGACCGATGCCAACGCGAGGGTCATCGCGAAAGAGGTCGAAAACGGGCTCGGCCAGCCGCTAGTGATCGACAACCGCGGCGGGGCGAATGCCATCATCGGCAGCGATCTCGTGGCGAAGGCAGCGCCCGACGGCTACACCTTGATGCACATCTCGGTCGCGTTCGCGATCAATCCGAGCACCTACAAGACGCTGCCATTCGATACGCGCCGCGACTTCACGCCGATTACGAACCCGATCGTGGGACAGGGCTCGCTCCTCGCCGTCAATCCATCGGTTCCGGCGAAATCGGTCACCGAATTCATCGCCCTCGCCAGGAAGGAAACGCTGAAGTTCAGCTCGCCGGGCGTGGGCAACGTGCTGCACCTGATCACCGAGGCGTTCAGCAACCGCGCCGGCATCCAGATGCTGCACGTGCCGTACAAGGGCGCGGGACCCGCGCTGGTCGCGGTGGTCGGTGGAGAAGTGCAGGTGATAGTCGTGCCGCCGGTCATCGCCATCCCGCACCTCAAGGCCGGGCGGCTGCGGCCCCTGGGTTACAGCGGCGCGAAGCGCTTGCCGGCGATAGCGGACGTTCCGACCCTCGGCGAAACCTTGCCCGGCTTCCAGCAGGACTCCGGCTGGCACGCCTGGTTTGCGCCCGCAAAGACGCCCGCTCCCATCGTCGCGCGGATTTACGGCGCGATACAGAAATCGCTGCAAGTGCCCGCGGTGCGCGATTTCCTGCTGGCCGGCGGCTATGAGCCGACAGCGGATCCGCCGGCCGAATTCCAGAAGAATTTCCAG
>CAZFRR010000188.1:0-3009 GCA_964521405.1 uncultured Streptomycetaceae bacterium
GGCGCGGGCGGCCCGTCTCTGGCGTTGGTCGAGCGTACCCGGTGTCGACTCACCGGGCTTGACGTGGAGGAGGCTGGAATCGCACACGCCAAGGCGGAGGCTTCCGCGCGCGGGCTCGCCGACTGCGCTACCTTCGCCGTCGTCGACTGCAGCGGACGGTTACCCTTCGAGGACGGTTCCTTCAGTGTCGTGCTCTGCATCGACGCGATCTCCCACCTCCCCGACCGCTTTGGGACGCTATCCGAGTGGGGCCGCCTGCTGGACCAAGGCGGCCGCCTTTTGTTCACCGATCCGTTCGTCCTTACCGGCGCGGTCTCCAAGACCGAACTCGACGTGCGGGCAGCAATCGGTTTCAATCTCCTCGTCCCGGCCGGTCTCAACGAGCGGTGCATCGAGGCCGCCGGGCTCACGCTCAAGCACTGCGAGGATTGTACCACGGCAACTGCCGAGATTGCCGCGCGCTGGCACACTGCCCGTTCGCGTCAAGCTGCCGCTCTAGAGAGCGAAGAGGGCGCCGACTGGTTCGAGCAGCGGCAGCGCTTTCTTGCGATCACGGCCGAGTTGGCTGCGAGCCGTCGCCTGTCGCGCTTTCGCTATGTCGCCGACAAAGCCTGACTAGCCCATGTTTGACACTTTGGAGAGGGTGCTTGGCGCTAAGTGATTGAGATTGCACGGGCGGCATGTTGGTTTCGCTGATTTTGTAGGGACAGAGATTGGTCGGGTACTTCCGAATACTTCGTGCGAATCGCTTGAGGTTGTGCCACGTTGCAGGGACAATTCCTGGGAGAGGCACATGTTTCTGCGCGTCGTCAGAGCCGCCGGTGGCAAAGGCGTGAAGCACGAGTATCTGCGCTTGGTCGAAGCCTATCGCGACGGCGCCGGCAAGACGCAACACCGCACCATCGTCAATCTCGGCCGCAAGGATCTGCTGGCCGCCCATCTCGATCTCGGCAAGCTCGGGCACCTGCTGCGTGGCGGGCGGATTGCCGATCATGGCGTGCGGCGCGAGGGCGTATCGGCTATTGGTGCCTGGGATTGGGGACCGGCGCTGGCGACGCGTCAAATCTGGAACGAACTTGGTCTTGATGGCGTGCTGGCGGGGCTTGGCGGCCGTGGCCGCGACGACGGGGTGATGCTGAACGAGCGGGCGCTGGTGCTGGTGGCCAATCGTCTCGCCAGCCCCGGCAGCGAGCATGGACTGGCGCGCTGGCTGGAGACCGACTTCGTCTGCGATCGCCGCGGCCGGCGGTGGATGGCGGCCTGGCGCGACGACACGGAACGCAAGGCCAGCCGCAGCCCGCGGGTGCGCGTGGCGGCAGGCCAATTGCAGCATTGGTACCGCACCCTGGATCAGCTGCTCGCCCGCAAGGCGAAGATCGAGCAGGCGCTGTTTGTGCGGCTGCGCGACCTGTTCTCGCTCGAGGTCGACATGGTGTTCTACGACCTGACCTCGACCTACTTTGAGGGCAAGGGGCCACTTGGCGTCGGCGCCCACGGCCACAGCCGCGACGGCAAGCCGCGCAACCCGCAGGTTCTGGTCGGCTTGGTGCTGGTCGATGGCTGGCCGATCGCTCATCATGTGTTCGAGGGCAACCGGCGCGATGCCAGGACCGTGCCCGATGTTGTCGGCGATCTGGAGCGACGCTTCGGGCTCAAACGCATCGTCTTCGTCGGCGACCGCGGCATGGTGACGAGCCACAACCTCGACGAGCTGCGCGGCGGCGGCCATGGCTACATCGTCGGTCGCAACCGCCGCCGCAGCAGCGAGGTGTTCGACTATATCCAGAGCGCCACCGGACCCTGGATCGAATGCCCGGTCGGCATCACGGCGCGCGAGAAGACGACGCCACCCAAGACGCTGGTTCAGGAAGTCGCCGCCACTGGGCCGGGCGTGCGCGTGTTCGTCGTCCACTCCGAAGAACGCCTGGCGTTCGAGCGCGCCCAACGCACCAAGGCCATGGCCAAGGTGCGCGCCAAGTTCGAAAAGCTCGAGCGGCGCGTCGCCAAGGGCAAGCTCAAGGCGGCCGAAAAGATCGGCGCTGCCGCAGCCCGCATCCTCGCCCGCAATCATGGCCATCGTTATTACGACTGGTCATATGAGAACGGGCGCTTGCGTTTCTTCGAGCATCCCGTCCACTTCACCCGCGAGCAGGCCTACGAGGGCAAATACGTCATCCAGACCGAAGAGCCCAATCTGTCGGCCGTCGATGCGGTGCGGCTTTACAAGGAGCTCTCGGAGGTCGAGCGCGCCTTCGCCAATCTCAAGGATGTCCTCGACATGCGGCCGAT
The DNA here is from genome assembly GCA_964521405.1 of uncultured Streptomycetaceae bacterium. Taxonomy (GTDB): domain Bacteria; phylum Pseudomonadota; class Gammaproteobacteria; order Burkholderiales; family SG8-41; genus SG8-41. Next base: position 2,290 of record CAZFRR010000188.1, read on the forward strand.
CTATCACCGCACCGCCGCTCGCGTCGAGGCGCATATCTTCGTCGCCGCCTTGGCGTTTCTGATTCACCGTGGCATCGAAAAGAAGCTCAAGGCCGCCGGTCTCGATCTCTCTGCCACGCATGCACTCGAAGCCCTCAAGTCCGTGCGTGTCGTCGATATCGATCTCGGCGACGGCACCACCAAGCGCTCCGTCACACGCGGCACCCAGCATGCCGCCGCGGCGCTGCGGGCTCTCGCCATCAACGACATCAATCCGCCGACCCCGCCACAACGAGACCAAACCGTCGTGTAGTGACAAAATCGAATCCCGACCCTAGAAAAATCAACGGCTTACGGGTCGATTAGTCAAACATGGGCTAGCGACTTTCGTTTTCGACCATCTCTCCGGACTTTACGCTGCAGTCGAGCGTGCCTACCGGCTGGGCGTCAGCCTTCCCAACGAGCCGCTCGAGCAGTTCCGTAAGGTCATCGACACGCTACCGCGCACGACTGAAGCCGAGCGCCTGACAGTGATGCGCGTCGGCCAAAACATTTTCCGCGACGCCCTGATGCAATACTGGCACGGCACTTGTCCTCTCACCGGGATCACCGACCAGGCGCTGCTGCGCGCCTCCCACATTGTGGCGTGGGCCGACTGCGAAAGCGATGCCCAGCGTCTCGACGTGCACAACGGCCTTCTGCTTTCATCGCTCTGGGATGCTTCCTTCGATGCAGGGCTGA
>CAZFRR010000189.1:0-1616 GCA_964521405.1 uncultured Streptomycetaceae bacterium
GTCCCTCGCGGGCGTCCGGTTGGTCATCCCTGACCACGCCTCGGGGCTTCCCGTGTTGCGTGCGCTTTCCTTGTGTACATGCTGCCGCCACTACCCCGGTGCAGCGGCTGGGCGTCATCTTCGCTCATTCACCCAGCCGTATCAGCCTTCCCCGAAAGGGTCGTCGGGTCGGCCTGCACATCGTCCTTTTCGAGGCTTGCTCGGCGTTCACTCGCGTTGCGGCCTGCACACTCGCGCGGTCACCAATTCGTGACCCGCTATCCGAAGGCTTCAGCCATTTCGTCACCTCCATGACTGCTCCGGTTGCTTCCGGCTGGAGCGGTCGCCGGGTGGGACTTGCACCCACTGGAAAGCGCCGCCTTATCACGGCGCACACCCAAAGCGGACATGGCAATGAAAACCGCGAAGAGCCGTAAACACGGTCAAAAGACCAAGGTCTCATGACACAGATGCCGATCAGCGGATCGGCGTTCGCCCGCATGCAGTTTCTGGCAGAGTACGGTGTCCTACATCGCCGAAGCCGTCGGGAACGGCTCTACGTAGGCTGCCGGGTCACCGCTACCACCACTTCGTTTCGCCGGAAGAACGGGAGCGTCCAAGGCGGATCGTAGAAATACGCGGCCGGGGCGTATGACGGGCGCCACGGTGTGCCCTCAAGCATGCGCAACAGCTCTTGAGTCTTGGCGGCGACCGCGCTTTCTCGACCAGAACCGCTAAAGCGAAGAACCGCGATCATCCGCGCAGGCAGAGCGATAATCCGCACACGCGGATCGCGAGGTTGGGGTGCGGAGTCCGCGCTATACGACTCCGGCAGGAAAAAACGCATGCGCGCGCCGCCGCCTTCCGTGCGCCCTGTCTCGACCGGGACCGTCATCGCGATCTTGTCGGACGTTCGCCCGACTTCAACCGGCGCTGTCATGTCGATGCGAGCATCAGCCCGATTCGCGCCCGAAATGTACTCGAACAGTGCTCTGAACGCCGCGTTTTGGCCCGCCTCGTGGTCCGCCGTCTCGACGGTCACTTCCGCCGCAACGCGGGGGGCATAGCGGCGCACTTCGAAAACCTCGGCTTGTCGCTCGATGACCTCGTAAGCCGGTTGCTCGTAGCCCGACCGAATGCCGAATATCGAGCACCCGCCGATCAGGATCGACCCCAAGAAAATGCAGATCGTTTTTCCTAGAGCGTCGCGGCAGGGAAGACGCGTATTCATCGAAAGGCCTCTTGCGTGAATTAGGTTCGGGGACCTTCGGCACGGCGCGATCCGAACATGTCGATCGATCGATCGTCCGGCGTCACGTCCGGGCGGAATTGTCATCGGCGTCCCAGAATGCCCATGAATTCCTCGCGGGTCTTCTGGTCATCGCGGAAACGGCCTAGCATGGTGCTCGTGATCATGGTGGTGCCGTGCTTGTGCACGCCGCGCGTCGTCAGGCAGTTATGCTCGGATTCAATGACGACGCCGACGCCGAGAGGCTGAAGCACCTCGTCTATCGCTTTGGCGATCTGAGCCGTCATCTTCTCTTGGATCTGCAGTCGCTTGGCGAAGGCATCGACGACGCGAGCGAGCTTGCTGATGCCAACGACGCGTTTGTCGGGAAGATATCCGACATGGGCAC
>CAZFRR010000190.1:0-14012 GCA_964521405.1 uncultured Streptomycetaceae bacterium
CCCGCCCCTTTTCATGTACGGGCTTGCCGGTGGCGCGCTTCATCCATAACATCACGCTTTCGCCGCGCCGCCGCGGGCTCCTAAACCCAGAAAAAGCTATTTGCCACAGAGAACACGGAGCTCACAGAGGAAATTAGAAACGCACGTCATTTTCAAGCTTTAGCCATCCGGTGCTTGTGGCGTGCCAACTCAACCTCTTGAACATCTCTGTGTTCTCTGTGACCTCTGTGGCTGAATTGCAGTTTTTGGGTTAAACCGGCAACAACAGCATGCGCACCGACCTCGAACGCTTCTTCAATCCCCGCTCGATTGCGATCATCGGCGCCTCGCAGGATTTCATCACCATCAGCGGCCAGCCGCTGAAGCATCTGCAGTCGCACCATTACCAGGGCAGGCTCTACCCGGTCAACCCGCGCTACCCGGAAGTGGCGGGCGTCAAATGCTATCCCTCGCTCGCCGAGGTGCCCGAGACGCCCGACCTGGTGCTGATCCTGGTCAACGCGTCCCGCGTGGCGGACATGCTGAAGCAGTGCGGCGAGAAGGGTGCGCCGTACGTGATCATCTTCAGTTCCGGCTTTTCCGAGATGGGCGGCGAGGGCGTCAAGCTGCAGCAACAATTGATGGAGATCGCGCGCCGCTACGACATCGGCGTGATCGGTCCCAACTGCCAGGGCATGATGAATATCTCCGACGGGGTGTACGCCGGCTTCGGCTCGGTGTTCTTCACCGATTACGAAGCGGGCCGCGTGAGCATGGTCTCGCAGTCGGGCGGCTTCGGCTTCTCGGTGATGAACCTCTCGTCCAAGGACGGCGGGCTGCCGTTCCGGCAGATGGTGACCACCGGCAATGAAATCGGGATCTCCACCCTCGATTTCATCGACTACTTCATTCAGGATCCCAAGACCGACATCATTGCCGGTTATCTCGAAGGCGCCAAGGACGCCTGGCGCCTGCCGGAGATCGGCCGGAAAGCGCTCGCCGCCGGCAAGCCGATCCTGATGTGGAAAGTCGGCAACACCGAGCAGGGGCAGAAAGCGGCGGCCTCGCATACCGCCAACCTCGGCGGAGCGATGGCGCTCTACAGGGCGGCCTTCAGGCAGAACGGCATCATCCAGGTCGAGGACATCCAGGACGTGGTGGATTACGGGCGCGCCTTTCGCAGCGGGCGCCTGCCGAAGGGCAACCGCCTCGCCATCATCACCATCTCTGGCGGCGCCGGCATCCTCATGACCGACGAATGCATCGGCCGCGGCATGCGCCTTGCCGATCTCGCCCCGGAGACGGTGACGAAATTAAGGGAGTTCGTGCCGAGCTTCGGCTCGATCTTGAACCCCGTGGACGTCACCGCGGCGATCTTCAACGACCTTACCCTCATCAACCGCACGCTGCAGGCGATCGTGGACGACCCGGGCGTGGACTGCATCGCCATGATCAACGCCTCGCTGCAGGGAGAAATCGCCAGGAAGATCGCGGCCGAGATCGTGGCGGTAGCGGGCAAGACCGACAAGCCGATTCTCATCGCCTGGAGCGCGCGCGACGTGATGGCGCCGGAAGCCTACGCGGCGCTCGAGGCCGCGCGCATCCCGCACTACAAGTCGCCGGTGCGCTGCGGGCGGGCGATGGCGGCAGTGTCCTGGTACGCCGAGGCGAAACGCCGGCAGGATCGCCAGGGCCTGGAAAAGCCGCTCGCGCTGACGAGCGCCACCGCCCGGGAAGCGCTCGAGGGGAAAACCGCCGACGTCACCGAGTACCGCGCGAAGCGGATACTGGCCGAATACGGCATCCCGGTGACCCGGGAGGAACTGGCGGCCACGAAGCAGCAGGCGCTCACTTTCGCGAAGATCATCGGCTATCCGGTCGCGATCAAGGTGCAGTCTCCGGATATATCGCACAAGACGGAAGCGCGCGCGGTGCGCCTCAACATTGCTTCCGAGGGAGAACTCGCGACCGCGTACGAGGAAGTGCTGGCGAATGCGCGCGCTTACATGAAGAGCGCAAGAATTGACGGCATCCTGGTCCAGGAAATGCTGAAGGATGGACTGGAAGCCATCCTCGGCGTCACCAACGACCCCTTGTTCGGCCCGGCGGTGATGTTCGGGCTGGGCGGCATCTTCGCGGAGGTGCTGAAGGACGTGTCGTTCCGGCTCGCCCCGGTGACGCCGTCGGTGGCGCGCGAGATGGTCGAGGAGATTGCCGGCTACCCGGTGCTGGCGGGCGCGCGGGGGAAGCCCCGCGCCGACGTGGACGCGCTGGTGGACGCGATCGTGCGGCTCTCCGCGCTGGCAATGGACTTGAAGGGCTCTGTTTCCGAGATCGACATCAATCCGCTGTTCGTATTCCCCGCCGGGCGCGGGGTGAAGGCGGCGGATGCGCTGATCCGCCCGCGCACGGAAGGCAAGAAATAGACAGGATTAACAGGATTCACAGGATTAACAAGATTCAAACATGAACCCCAATACGTTATCGTTTCGTTCTTGATCTAATCCTGTAAATCCTGTAAATCCTGTAAATCCTGTAAATCCTGTAAATCCTGTAAATCCTGTTAATCCTGTCTATTCATGAACCTGACACCCGAAGTCCGACAGCTGTGCGAGGAAGTGCGCCGCTTCATCCGGAAGGAAGTGGACCCGCGCTCGCGCTGGATCGAGGAGAACGACGCGATCCCCGAGGATCTCATGCGCATGGCGCGCGAGCTGGGGTTGTTCGGCCTCACGATCCCGGATGAGTACGGCGGCATCGGGCTGGATCTCGCGGGCAAGTGCGCGATCGAGGAGGAGATGGGGCGGACCAACTACGGTTTCGCCACCGTCATCGGCAATCACACCGGCATCGGCACCACCGGCATCGTCGCGCTCGGCTCGGAAGCGCAGAAACGCAAGTACCTGCCGCGCATGGCGAGCGGTGAATGGGTGGGCTGCTTCTCGCTGACCGAGCCGCAAGCCGGGTCCAATCCCGCCGACATCAGGGCCGGCGCGGTGAAGAAGGGCGACCGCTACCTCCTCAACGGCGAGAAGATCTACTGCACCAACGGCGGCATCGCGCAGGTGTTCACGGTGATGGCGGTCACCGACAGGGCGAAGGGCGTGAAGGGCATCTCGGCCTTCATCCTCGAGCGCGGCTTCAAGGGCTTCGCCATCGGCCGGAACGAATTGAAAATGGGCATGCACGGCTGCAGCACCGTGCCGCTCGCGTTCACCGACTGCGAAGTACCGGCGGAGAACCGGCTCGGCCCCGAGGGCATGGGCTACGTGCAGGCGCTGAAGACGCTGACGATGGGCCGCGTGACGATCGCGGCGCGCGCCTGCGGCATGATGGACAAGCTGATCGAGCGCTGCGTGGACTACATGAAGATGCGCGTGCAGGGCGGCAAAAAAATCGCCGAGCACCAGGGGCTGCAATGGATGCTCGCGGACATGGGCGTGGCACGCGACGCCTCGCGCCTGCTGACCGAGCGCGCGATCGAGGTCATCCTGCGCGGCGAGCGCGGCACGCTGGAGGCCTCCGCCGCCAAGCTCTACGCCACCGAGTCGCTGGGCAAAGTGGTGGACTGCGCCGTGCAGATCCACGGCGGCATGGGCTACATGCGCGAAGCGGAGATCGAGACCGTGTACCGTGACGCGCGCATCACGCGCATTTACGAGGGTTCCTCGGAAATCCAGAGGAACATCATCGCTGCGCAGTTGTTGAAGGACGATTAGCCACAGAGAACACAGAGATCACAGAGGGTAAGACCACCCCCATCCCCACCTTCCCCCTGAGGGGGAAGGAGATAGTTTGTTGAAGCCTGCGGGAAAAAAGACTTCCCTCCCTCTCAGGGGGAGGGTTAGGGTGGGGGTGGTTCTATTTGTGTTGATTCTCTCGGTGTCCTCTGTGTTCTCTGTGGCTGAATAGCTTTTGAATTTATTTTCCGTAAACTCTGCGCTCTCTGAGGCTCGGCGTTCAATTAATGAGGGGATTTCTCTGTGACTACAGTTAAGCAACTGATGAGTCTGGAAGGGCGAGTAAGCGTCGTCACGGGCGGCGCGACGGGGCTCGGCCTGCAGATGGCCACCGCGCTCGCGGAAGCGGGCTCGAACATCGTGGTGTGCTCGCGAAAGCTGGAAAATTGCGAGCAGGCGGCGGCCGGCCTCGAGAAGCTGGGCGTGAAAGCGCTGCCGGTTGCCTGTGACGTCACCAAGCCCGACCAGGTGGAAGCGGTGAAGGACGCGACGTTGAAGCAGTTCGGGCGCGTGGATGTCCTCATCAACAATTCCGGGCGCGCCTGGGTCGCTGCCCCGGAGGAGATGCCGCTCGACCGCTGGCAGCAGATCATGGAACTGAACGCGACCGCGCCCTTCATCTGCTCGCAGATCTTCGGGCGCGAGATGATCAAGCAGAAGCGCGGCAAGATCATCAATATCGCTTCCATCGCCGGCCTCATTGGGCGCAATCCCAAGGCCTACAGCTCGATCGTTTACAGCACCAGCAAGGGCGCGCTGGTGCAGTTCACGCGCGATCTCGCCATCAAGTGGGCGCAGCACAATATTCTGGTGAACTGCATCTGCCCCGGTTTCTTCGTCACGCCGATCAACCAGAAGCTGTTCGAGAAAGGCTCCGAGCAGATCCTGCGCGAGATTCCGCTGGGCCGCACCGGCGGGGACAATGATCTCAAGGGCATCGCGGTGCTGCTCGCGTCCGACGCTTCCAACTTCATCACCGGCGCCATTATCCCGGTGGACGGCGGGACGGTCGCCTGGTGAACCCGAAGGATGTGGGATGAAGGATGAGGGATGATCCCGCGCGGCGCGCGATACCATCTGTCCCGACCTTCCGTGACCAACGGTCGGAACAAGCAATTGCAACCTCCGGCCGGTCGATAGTGTAAGGCCGGGACATGAACAACACGCGAAGCGTGGGATCATCCTTCCACGTTCATCCTTCATCCTTACGTCGTATCCCATGAACCTTATCCACCCCTGGTACCAGCTGGGCTACGTCATTCCCCACCTCTACACGGACATGGACGCGTACCAGTTCTACCGCGTCGCGCCCGAGGGCATGATGCTGGTGACGACCGGGCTCGACCTGAAGGACTACACCCTGGCGGCGGTCGAGAAGGAATTGCCGGTCCTCTGGCACCGCTTCGACCTGCTCGCGAAGAAGAAGGTGGACCGTATTTCTCTCTCCGGCGTGCCGGTCGCATCCGTCCTCGGGCGGAAAAAGATGCGGGAGATACTCGCGGAAGGCGAGGCGCGCACCGGGCTGCCCTGCGACACGGACCTCGAAGCGCACATAGCGACGCTGCAACACCTGGGCGCAAAGCGGATTGCACTGGCGACGCGCTGGCCCGAAGCGGTGGTTGCCGCCCTCACGCGCTACCTGGCCGAGGCGGGCATCGAGGTCATCGCTGCCGTTTCCCGCGCCCGCTCGCTCGACCAGAACAAGTATTCCAGCGCGGCCGACGACCACCTGCTCGCGCTCGAGCTGGGCGGCGAGGCCCTGCGCAAGGCGCCGGATGCGCAGGCGCTCCTGATGCCGGGCGGTCTGTGGCACGCCATCCACGCCGTGCCGCTGCTCGAGGCGGAGCACGGCCGGCCGGTGCTGCTCAACATCCTCTCGACCACCTGGGCGGCGCTTCATGCCGCGGGCAACCGCATGTTGCACCGTCCCGATCCGCGCTGGGGCAGGGTGCTTGCCAGCCTATAACTGCAATGATGAATGATGAATGATGAATGATGAATGATGAATGACGGGTCCCACCCGCCAGCTTCGTTCACATCCTGTTGATTTGGCGTGATAAGTAACATATCATGCGCGCCTCGCAGCGCTTGGCGCGACCGCCTATCAACCTGAAAACGGCAATTCAGCCACAGAGGGCACAGAGCACACAGAGAGATTCAAGTAATTGAGCCAGCACGCCACGCGCACCCGATGTGCAAGGCATGGAAAATACTTTCATCCTGGATTTTCCTCTGTGTACTCTGTGATCTCTGTGGCAAAAAGAATTTCTAGGATCACGCAGCAATGAGCATCGACAAAGAAGTCTCGCGCCGCCGCACCTTCGCGATCATTTCGCACCCGGACGCGGGCAAGACCACGCTGACGGAGAAACTCCTGCTGTACGCCGGCGCGATCCACATCGCCGGCAGCGTGAAGTCGCGCAAGGCCTCGCGCTACGCGACCTCGGACTGGATGGAGATCGAGAAGCAGCGCGGCATCTCGGTGGCGAGCTCGGTGATGCAGATGGAGTACCGCGACTGCGTGATCAATCTCCTCGACACGCCGGGCCACAAGGACTTCTCCGAGGACACCTACCGGGTGCTGACCGCGGTGGACGCCGCGCTGATGGTGATCGACGCCGCCAACGGCATCGAGGCGCAGACGCTGCGCCTGCTGCAGGTGTGCCGCGCGCAGAATACGCCGGTGATCACCTTCGTCAACAAGATGGACCGCGAAGTGCGCGAGCCGTTCGACCTGGTGGACGAGATCGAGCGCACGCTCGAGATGCCGGTCGTGCCGTGCTCCTGGCCGGTGGGCATGGGGAAGCACTTCAAGGGCGTGTTCGATCTCCGCAGCGACAGCATGCGCGTGTTCCGGCCCGGTGAGGCTCGCGTCGCGGACGACGAGATCATCCAGGGCATCGACAACCCCGAGTGCGGCGCGCGTTTCGGCGATGGCTTCACCCACGCGCGCCAGGAAATGGGGCTGGTGCAGGGCGTGTCCCCGGCCTACGACCGGGATGAATTTCTCGCCGGCCGGCAGACGCCGCTCTTCTTCGGCTCGGCGATCAACAACTTCGGCGTCAAGGAAGTGCTGGACGCGCTGGTGGAATTCGCGCCCCCGCCGCGCGCGCGCAAGGCGCTGCAGCGCACGGTCAGCCCCACCGAGCCGAAATTCTCCGGCGTCGTGTTCAAGATCCAGGCCAACATGGATCCCGGCCACCGCGACCGCGTGGCGTTCATCCGCGTGTGCTCGGGCCATTTCGAGCGCGGCATGGTGTTGACGAACTGCCGCACCGGCAAGGACTTCCGCCCCAACAGCGTGGTGTCGTTCCTGTCGCAGCGCCGCGAACTGGTGGACGACGCCTATGCGGGGGACATCATCGGCATCCCCAATCACGGCGTGCTGCAGCTGGGCGACACGCTGACCGAGGGTGAGGACCTGCAGTTCACCGGGCTGCCGTTCTTCGCGCCCGAACTCTTCCAGACGGTGGAGATCGCCGATCCGCTGCGCAGCAAGCAGTTGCGCACCGGGCTTGCCCAGCTCGGCGAGGAAGGCGCGATCCAGGTGTTCCGGCCGGTCGCGGGCGGGGTGCTGTTGCTGGGCGCGGTGGGGCAGCTCCAGTTCGAGGTGGTGGCGCACCGCCTGCGTCACGAGTACGGCTGCGAGGCGCGGCTCGCGCCCGCGCGCTACACCGCCGCGCGCTGGGTCACGTCCGACGACGACCGAGAATTGAATCGATTCATCGATGCCAACGCCCACCGCGCCGCGCACGACGCGGTGGGTGCCCCGGCCTTCCTCGCCGTTCACGACGTCGAGATCAAGGTCGCTGCCGAGCAGTGGCCGAAGATCCGCTTCCACACCCTGCGCGAGCATGCCGGGCTGGTGTTCCACGCCGACCCGGTGTCATGAGGGACAGAGCTGTCAGTTGGCCGGTATCCCCGCCGAGCGGATCACCTTTCGCCACTTCTCTATTTCCTGCTGCTTGAATCGCCCGAATTCCTGCGGCGTGCCGGCCAGCGCGACAATGCCGAGCATCAGCAGGTAGCCATCGGGCGGCACTTTCGCCGTCGGCTCGGCCGCGAATCACGAATCACGATTCGCGGTTTTCATGAGGCGGGGCAACTGGCGTTAAGATAGACGCTGCACTGGCTTTGGGGAGGAGTCGTGTTGCTGTCGCGTGCGGTCATGGGGGTGATTTCCGCTGGCTTGCTGATTCCCGGCGCAGGCCCGGCCATCGGCCAGGATAAATATCCGGCCAGGATCATTCGCATCGTCACGGCGACGCCGGGCAGCAACCACGACTGGGGCGCGCGTCTCACCGCGCAGGAACTGACTCCCCGTTTGGGCCAGCGGGTGATCGTGGAGAACCGCGGCACTTACGCGATCGAGGTCGTGGCGAGGGAGGCGCCGCCGGACGGTTATACCTTGCTGTTCTACGGCTCGACCGTCTGGCTGCAACCCTATCTGACGAAGGCGAACTGGGATCCGGTTGGAGATCTCGCGCCGATTACGCTGGCGATGAGTTCCCCCAACGTTCTCGTCGTGCATCCCTCGCTGCCGGTAAAGTCCGTGAAGGAGCTGATCACCCTGGCCAGGGCCAGGCCGGGCGCGCTCAACTACAGCGCGGGGGGCGGCGGATCCACGCCGCATATCGCGGCCGAGTTGTTCAATTACATGGCCAACGTTCGCATCGTTCGCATCAATTACAAGGGTTCCGGCCCGTCCATGATCGGTCTCCTCGTCGGCGAGGTGCAGCTGATGTTCGCCGCCCTGGGCCCGATCGTGCCGCATGTGAAGCAGGGCAAGGTGCGGGCGCTGGCGGTCACGACGCCCCAGCGCTCGCGGCTGATTCCCGATCTGCCCCCGGTCGGGGATACGCTGCCGGGCTATGCCTCCGAGGCGGTGATCGGTTTTTTCGCGCCGCGCAAGACTTCCGCTGCGATCGTCAGGTTTCTCAACCAGGAAATCGCCCAGTCGCTGAAGGCGGCGGATCAGCAGGTGCTGTTCAACGCCGGGGTGGAGATCGTCGGCAATTCTCCCGAGGAGTTCGCCGCATTCATCAAGTCCGAAATGACCCGGATGGGCCAGGTCATCAAGAGCGCCCATTTTAATAACTGACGTCGAGGTGCGAGACCATGCCGGGTACTTCCAAGCGTAAGAAAGGCGCGCGGCCGCGGCTCGATTTCCAGGAGCACCTCGCCGACCTTGAAGCGCAGGGCCTGCTGGTGCGCGTCGACCGGCCGATCAACAAGGACACCGAGCTGCAACCGCTCGTGCGCTGGCAGTTTGTCGGCGGCATACCGGAGGAGCAACGCCGCGCGTTTCTGTTCACCAATGTCGTCGATGCCAAAGGCCGGCGCTACGATATTCCGGTAGCGATCGGCGCGCTCGCGGCCTCCCCGCAGATTTACGCCGTCGGCATGGGCAAGCCCGTCGCGGAAATCGGCGCGACCTGGATGCGCGCCATCGCGAATCCGATTGCGCCGGTCATGGTCAAGTCGCCGGTGTGCCAGCAGGTCGTCATCACCGGCAAAGCCCTGCGCAAGCCCGGCGGCGGCCTCGCGCGCCTGCCGGTGCCGATCTCGACGCCGGGATTCGACGCCGCGCCGTATCTCACGGCAACGCTGTGCGTCACCCGCGATCCCGAAAACGGCATTCAGAACATGGGTACCTACCGCGCCGCGTTGAAGGCCACCGACCGGCTCGGCGTGCGCATGGTGGCGCGCGTCGGCGGCGCCGGCGGTTACCTGCACTGGCTCAAGTACCGCGCGTTGAAGAAGCCCATGCCGATCGCCATCGTCATGGGTTGCGCGCCGGTGGTGTTCTTCACCGGCCCGCAAAAACTCGCCGTCGACCGGGACGAGCTCACGGTGGCCGGGGGGCTCGCCGGCGCGCCGATTCGCAAGGCGAAATGCGTCACCGTCGATCTCGAGGTGCCGGCGGATTCTGAAATCGTCATCGAAGGCATGATCGACACTTCCGTCCTCGAGCCGGAAGCGCCGTTCGGCGAGAGCAACGGCTACGTCGCGCTCGAGGCTTACAACATGCCGATGCGGGTCACGGCGATCACGCACAAGCGCTCCCCGGTGTTCCCGGCCATCATCAGCCAGGTCACGCCGAGCGAGTCGAGCGTGGTGAAGAAGGTCGCCTACGAGCCGCAGTTCCTGGCCCACCTGCGGGATACCCTCGGCATCAAAAGCGTGCGCCGCGTAGTGATGCACGAGACGCTGTCGAACCTGCGCCCGGTCATCTTCGTGCAGTACGCGCGCGAAGCGCTGCGCACCGAAGTGTGGCGCGGCCTGCACGGCGCAGCGAGCCTGCGCCCCGAGTGCGGCAAGATCGTGATCGCGGTCAGCGAGGACATCGATCCCGGGAGCGCGGACGCGGTATTCTGGTCGCTCGCCTATCGCTCGAACCCGATCGAGGACGTGCACCTTGCGCCGTACCGCCGCGGCGTGCAGGGCTCGCAGTACGGCCCCAGTCAATCCGAATCGACGATGCTGATCGACGCCACGCAAAAGTACGCGATGGCGCCGCTCGCGCTGCCGACCCGCGAATACATGGAAGGGGCGCGCGCGATCTGGGAGGAGCTCGGCCTGCCGCCGCTCGCCGCCAAGGGGCCGTGGCACGGCTATACGCTCGGCGAATGGACCAACACCTGGGAGCGCTTCGCGCGCCGGGCGACCGCGGGCGATTGGGAGAAGAACGGCATTGAAACCCTGGCGCGGCAGCGCGGCGATGTCACGCCGGAGACGCCGACGCGCAAAGTCGAAAAGCTGGATTAGCCGCCGATAAACGCCGATGGACGCCGATTAGTGGCATACCACCCCCACCCTATCCCTCCCCCTGAGGGGGAGGAGAACTCTTCTTCCATGCAAACGCAAGAAATCTCCTTCCCCCTCAGGGGGAAGGTTGGGATGGGGGTGGTTAGAAAATCATTCCTCTGTGTTCTCTGTGCTCTCTGTGGCTGAATTGGCGTTCTCAACATGAAACCCGCCCCCTTCATCTACCACGACCCGCGCACCATTGCCGAAGCCTGCGACTTGCTCGCGACGCGCGAGAACGCGCGCGTGCTCGCCGGCGGCCAGTCGCTGATGCCGATGATGAATTTCCGCGCCGTGACGCCGGACCACCTGGTCGACCTCAACCGGATCGGGGAACTGTCCTACCTGCGCGTGGCGAATGGCGCGCTGGAGGCGGGCGCAATGACGCGCCAGCGCGAACTCGAGTTCTCCGCGGACGTCGCCCGGCACTGCCCGGTCCTGCGCGAGGCGTTGACCCACGTCGGTCACCGGCAGACGCGCAACCGCGGGACTCTCGGCGGCTCGCTGTGCCACCTCGATCCCTCCGCGGAACTGGCGAACGTGACGGCGCTCCTGGGCGGCACGCTGCACGTGGTTTCCGTTCGCGGTCGCCGGTCCATTCCGTTTTCGGAGTTCGCCGTCGGCTACCTGACCACGAGCCTCGCGCCGGATGAATTGCTAGCCGGCGTGACGCTGCCGTTGCCGCGCTCCGGGCAGGGCCACGCTTTCGTCGAGTTCGCCCGCCGCAGCGGCGATTTTGCCGTGGTGGCGTGTTCCGCGCTGCTGGGGCTCGATGCGCGCGGCGACATCGCGGAGGCGGCGATCGCGTTGTCCGGAGTAGGCCACGCGCCGGTGCGGCCCGCCGCGATCGAGCGCGTGCTGCGCGGTCAGAAACCGGGCGCCGCGGCGTTCAAGGCGGCGGCGGCGGAAACGGCGAAGCTCGATGCAACTGGCGATCCCTTCGCATCGGCCGTTTACCGCAAGCATCTCGCGCGGGTGATGACCTATCGCGCCCTGGAGCAGGCGGCGGCGCGCGCACGCGAAGCAGCTGGCGGTGAGACGAAATGACCGGATGCCATCGCAAGATACTTCCCTCCCCTTCAAGGGGAGGGCTAGGGTGGGGATGGGTTACAAAGCGCCTATCCCACCCCCATCCTATCCTTCCCCCTGAGGGGGAAGGGATTTTTTCTTTCGCGCGTGCCCACGAATATGGCTGATAAGAGAACCATCACCGTCACGGTCAACGGCCGGACCTACGCGCGCGAGGTCGAGACGCGGCTGACGCTGGTGGATTTTCTGCGCCACGAGTTGAATCTGACCGGCACGCACGTGGGCTGCGAGCACGGCGTGTGCGGCGCGTGCACGGTGCTGGTGGACGGCGCGAGCGCGCGCGCGTGCCTGATGCTCGCGGTGCAGTGCGACGGGCGGGAGGTTGCGACGGTCGAGTCGCTCGCCGAAGGCGGCAGGTTGAATCCCCTCCAGCAGGCGTTCCAGGACCACCACGGCCTGCAATGCGGCTTCTGCACGCCCGGCATCCTGATGACGCTGACGGAATTCCTGCGCGACCATCCGGACGCGAACGAGGCCGAAGTGCGGGAGGCGCTGACCGGAAATATCTGCCGCTGCACCGGCTACCAGGGGATCGTCGATGCGGCGCTCGCGGCGGCGAAGCAGTTGCGGGGAAGCCGGCAATGAGCGTCTCAAGAGTCAACTTCGACGCTCATCCCTCACCCCCGCCCCTCTCCCGAATGGAGAGGGGAGGTAACAGGTGCAAATGCGATCTGACGCATTTGCACCATACATGATGGACTTCATCGGCTTCGGCGCGTCGGTCAAGCGCAAGGAGGATCCCGCCCTGCTGCGCGGCGAGGGGCAATACGTGGACGACATTCACCTGCCCGGCATGCTGCACGCTGCTTTCGTGCGCAGCCCCCATGCCCACGCGAAACTGGGCAGGATCGACAAGTCCGCCGCGCTCGCGGTCCCCGGGGTGCACGCGGTTCTCACCTACGCGGGCCTCCCGGAATCGGTGCGCCGGCAAACGCTGCCGCTGCTGGTTCCGCATCCGGCGATCAAGCAGCCGCGCATGCCGTATGCGCTCGCCAAGGATGAGGTCTGCTACGCCGGCGAGCCGGTGGCGTGCGTGATCGCGGACAGCCGCTACGTCGCGGAGGACGCCGCGGACCTTGTCGAGGTGGAATACGAGGCGCTGCCGGCCGTGAACGACTGCCGCGCGGCGCTGGAACCCGGCGCTCCCCTGGCGCACGCCGGCTCTGATTCGAACGTGGCGGCGCGGTTTCCCGTCAAGGTTGGCGACGCCGACCGCGCGTTCGCCGGCGCCGCGCACGTCTTCCGCGAGAGAATCTACCAGCACCGCGGCGGAGCGTTCTTCATGGAGTGCCGCGGCGCGGTGGCGTGCTACGAGGCGCCCACCGAGTCGTACACGCTGTACGTCTCCTCGCAGGGGCCGCACCGGCTGAAGCGCTGCCTGCTCGACATGCTCGACCTCGGCGATAACAACGTGCGCGTGGTCACGCCCGATGTGGGCGGCGGCTTCGGGCCCAAGGGTTCCTTTTACCCCGAATACGTCAACGTCGCTGTTGCCGCGCGCCTGCTCGACCGGCCCGTGAAGTGGATCGAGGACCGCCGCGAAAATTTCCTCGCGACGCACCAGGAACGCGACCAGTACTGGGACATGGAGATCGCGGTCGATGCCGGAGCGCGGATCATCGGAGTGCGCGGGCAGCTCACCCACGAGACCGGAGCTTACGTGCCGTGGGGCATCGTGCTGCCGTGGATCGCCGCGACGACGGTGCCGGGCCCGTACGTGATCCCGCACTTCAAGCTCGACGTGGTTTCGGTGTTCACCAACAAGATCCAGACGACGCCGGTGCGCGGGGCGGGACGGCCCGAAGCGGTGACGACCATGGAGCGGCTGATGGACCGCGTCGCGCGCGAGCTGAAGCTCGACCCCGCCGAGGTGCGCCGGCGTAATTTCATCCGTCCGGATCAGATGCCGTACAACGTCGGCATCATCTTCCGCGACGGGCGGCCGGTCACCTACGACAGCGGCGACTATCCGGCCTGCCAGGCGGCGGCGCTCGCCGAGTCCGACTACGAGGGCTTTCGCGGGAGGCAGGCGGAGGCGCGCAAATCGGGCCGTTACCTCGGCATCGGGATCGCCAACGCGGTGGAGGCGACGGGGCTCGGCCCCTACGAGAGCGCCACCGTGCGCGTTTCGACCTCGGGGAAGATCGTCGTCTACACGGGCGCCACGCCGCAGGGACAGTCGCACAAGACGACGCTCGCGCAGATCGCCGCCGAGAAATTCGGGGTAGGGCTCGATGACGTCACGGTGGTGACGGGAGACACGGCGGCGGTCTCGCTCGGTATCGGCACCTTCGCGGCGCGTACCGCGGTCAACGCCGGCTCCTCGGTTCACCTTGCCGCGCTCGAAGTCGCTGCCAAGGCGAAGAAAATCGCGGCTGGAATGATGGAATGCGTCGA
>CAZFRR010000191.1:0-51255 GCA_964521405.1 uncultured Streptomycetaceae bacterium
TGCCTACCTGTCGGGCGACACCGGCATCATCGCCGATCAGGAACTCGTGGTGCGGGGGCACTACAAGGCAAACCTGGCGGTGATGAACATGGGCGGCTTTCCGTTCACCACCGGGCCGATCGAGTCGACCTACATCGTCAACGAGCTGGTGCGCCCGAACGCGGTCATTGCGTCGCACGCCAACGAAGTGGCCACCATAGACGGGAAGGTGGTGCCGACCAGCAAGACCGCTGCCTTCATCAAGGCGGCGAAAATGCCGGTGCATGTGCCGCTGAGCGGCAAGACGATGGAATTCGACGGCAACGCCAAGTGCGTGTCCGGCTGCTGACAACAACAAGGGAGCCGCAGATAAACGCAGATGAACGCAGATAAAGTCAACGGCACAGCCTCGGAGCACACAGAAATTTAATGGCAGGAAGATACACGGAACGGGCACGGGAGCGTGCCCGTTTTTCTTTCAGCCATAAAGACTTAATATAAGGCTAATTTCCAGTAGAGTGCAGTCACGGCTCACGGTTTTATCGTGGCAGCAAGTAAACCACCCCCTGACCCCAGACGGCTGGACCGCGTAGTCGCGGAAGCCCGGCGCGCAGCCGCGGGGCGCGATAAGGGTTACCGCGAACAGGCGCTGAAGCTCTACCCGTGGATCTGCGGCCGCTGCGCGCGCGAGTTCACGCGGGCGAACCTGCAGTTGCTCGAAGTCCATCACCGCGACAGCAACCACGACAACAACCCGCCCGACGGCAGCAACTGGGAGTTGCTGTGCACCTACTGCCACGAGGCCGAGCACCGCAAGCTGCTCGATAGTGCCGGGCGAGATGAACAGGCGGGCAGTGACAAGGGATCAGCAGCCACCCACCGGCCATTTGAAAGTCTCGGTGCACTGCTGAACCGCAAGCCCGAACCGGACCGTGATTCGTGATTCGTGATTCGTGATTCGTGATTCGTGATTCGTGATTCGTGATTAGATGTTGTTGAATATCCTGGAAGTTCAATTTCTGATTTGTATTCCTTCGTGTCCTTTGTGTCCTTCGTGTCTAGGCTTTTCTTGGCGTCATGGCGTCATGGCGGTTCAATTGTCGTTCGTATCTCTTGGCGGTTAGTTACCTTACATGAACGAAATTGAATCCGTGCTCGACTTCTGGTTCGGCGCCTGCGGGCCCGACGGCTCCCTTGACCCCGCGAAGCGGAAGATGTGGTTCGGCGACGGGCGCCAGTACGACGCCGGGATCAGGGAGAAGTTTGGCGCCCTGCACGAGCGCGCGAGCCGCGGCGAGCTCGACCGGGAATGGACCGCGACGCCGCTGGGCAGGATCGCTCTGATCGTCGTGCTCGACCAGTTCTCGCGCCACATCCACCGCGACACGCCCCGTGCCTTTTCGCAGGACCCGGCGGCGCAGCGGCTCGCCCTGGCCGGTGTCAACCAGAACATTGACCGCGAGTTGATCCCCGCCCAGCGTTCCTTCTTCTACCTGCCGTTCGAGCATGCTGAAGACCTCGAACTGCAGCGGCTGGGCGTGCGCTGCTTCGACGGCCTCGCCCGCACGGTCGTGGAAACCCGGCGCAAGGAATACGAAGGCTTTCTCGATTACGCCCGGCGTCACCTCGAGATCGTCGAGCGCTTCAGGCGTTTCCCCCATCGCAACAAGATACTCGGGCGCGCCTCGACGCCGGCGGAAATCGAGTTCCTGAAACAGCCCGGCTCGTCTTTTTGAACGAAGTGAATCGTAAAGCTTTCAACGCCAAGTCCGCTAAGGACGCGAAGGAACAGAAAAGCCTTAACGCGAAGGCCGCCAAGGACGCAAAGGAGAAATTATCGAGAACCAACCCAAGGCCGCGAAGACAGCGCCAAGTTGAGAATTGGAAACACTCGCGGCATGCCACGGCTTCGGGTAACCAGTGCCAGAAGTCATATCCACACCCGCAACGTGCGAACTTTGCTGCTGATCCGGCATTCCGACGAGCTACCTGTATGCCACTCTTGGCGTGTGCTTTGCGACTTTATATTTAATTCCTTAGCGGCCTTTGCGGCCTTGGCGACCCGTCGTAATCCTTCCTTAGCGACCTTCGCGTTGAAAGCTTCTAGACTTGGTGTCTCATTCAGAGGCGCAGCAACCGCGCGGCGTTTTCGCGCAGGATCAGCTTTCGCTCCCGCTCGGTGAGCCCGGGAACCAGCTCGACGAACTCGACCGGCTGCTCGTAGCCCATGTCGAAGTTGTAGTCGCTGCCGACGACGACGCGGTCGGCGCCGACGAGGTCGATCAGGAAGCGGATCAGTTTCGGGTGATGGCTCACGGTATCGTAGTAGAAACGCCGCAGGTAGGCGCTCGGCGGCTGCTTCATGTGCGCGAGCTCCTTTCTCACCGCGGCGCCCTTGTCGTAGCGCCCGATCAGCCACGGAAACGTGCCGCCGGCGTGCGGCAGCATGAAGTCGAGTTTCGGGAACGCGTCCAGCACGCCCCCGAAGATCAGCGAAGCGGCCGCGATGCCCGACTCGTACGGGTTGCCGCACAGGTTGCGCATGTGGAACTGGCGCATGCGCTCGATGCCCAGCGGGTTGACCGGGTGCATCAGCACCGGCAGCCCCAGCGCTTCGCACCGCTCGTAAACCGGCCACAGCGCCTTCTCGTCCACGTTCTTGCCGCCGACGTGCATCGCCATGTAGACGGCGCGCATTCCCGGCAGCTTCGCCGCGCGGTCGAGCTCCTGCACCGCGAGGTCCGGCGCCTGCAGCGGCAGCATGATGGCACCGAGGAAGCGGTCCGGGTGGGCCCGGTGCAGCGCCACACACGCATCGTTGTACGCCTGCGACAGCTTCAGTCCGAACGCGGGCGGCGCCCAGTAGACCATGGGATTCGTCAGCGACATCGCGCGCACGTCCACGCGCGCGTCGTTCATGCTCTTCAGGATGATGTCCGGCTCGACCATGTCCGGCCGGAACACGGACTTCAACGGCACACCGATGACGTCGATCACCGGATGCCCCTTCTCGGTCTTCCCCATCTTCGCGCCGTTCGCCTCCGCCTCCTTCAGCAGCAGGTCGATCCACGGCTGCGGGAACCAGTGGGCGTGCAGGTCGATGCTCATTTTCGTTGCTCGTTGCTCGTTGCTCGTTGCTCGTTAGATATTCACCGATAACAATAAAGTTCTCAGATCGAGAAACTGGAAATCAAGACGAGAAACGAAAAACGAGTAACGAGTCACTTCTTCCTAAAGGCGCAGGAGCCGTTTGGCATTCTCGCCGAGAATCAGTTGCCGCTCCTGCGCCGTCAGTCCGGGCACCGACCGGACGAACTCCACCGGCCGCTCGCAGCTCATGTCCTGGTTGTAATCGCTGCCGAGCATGACGCGGTCGGCGCCGACCAGCTCGGTCAGGAATTTCATGATTTGCGGGTGATGGCTCACGGTGTCGTAATAGAAGCGCCGCAGGTAGGCACTCGCCGGCTGCTTCATGTGCGCGAGCTCTTTCCTCACCTTCACGCCGCGGTCAAAGCGCCCGATCAGCCACGGGAAGGTGCCGCCTGCCTGCGGCAGCATCACGGTGAGCTTCGGGAAAGCGTCCATCACGCCGCCGAACACCAGCGAGGCCGCCGCGAGGCCGTTCTCGTAGGTGTTCCCGCACAGGTTGCGCATGAAGTGCTGGGCGATCCGCTCGCCGCCGCACGGGTAGAGCGGGTGCAGGAAGATCGGCAGTCCCAGCGCCTCGCAGCCCTCGTATACCGGCCAGAACGCCTTGTCGTCGAGGTTTCTGCCGTTGATATGCGTCGCCATGTACGCGGCGCGCAGGCCCGGCAGCTTCGCCGCGCGCTCGACCTCCTCGACCGCCAGTTCCGGCGCCTGCATCGGCAGCTGGATGGTGCCGACGAAGCGGCCGGGATGCTTCCGGCACACCGCGGAGGAAGCTTCGTTCCAGGTTTGCGCGAGTTTCAGCCCGAACGCCGGCGGCGCCCAGTAGACCATCGGGTTGGTGAGGCCCAGCACGTAGGTCCCGATGCCGCGCTGGTCCATTTCCCCGAGCACGAGCTCGGGCTCCACCATGGAGGGCGGCATCGCCGAGTGCGGCAGCACACCCGGCAGCGAAAACACCGGGACGCCTTTCGCGTTGCGCTCCATCCTGCCGCCGTTGGCGGCGGCTTCCCGGTCGAGCAGAGAAATGAATTCCCGCGGGTACCAGTGCGCGTGGGTGTCGATGATTTGCATGATGCGTGAATCGTTGCTCGTTGCTCGTTGCTCGTTGCTCGTTGCTCCTGATTCGACCCTATTGCCTTTTGCCTTGTGCCTTTTGCCTTTTGCCTTTTGCCTTATTGCTTGGCGATGCCCATCTCGACCATGATGCTGCGGGTGGCGGCGTATTCCCGGTCAAGGTACTTCGAGAACTCGGCGCTGCGCAGGAACTGCCCGTCCCACCCCTGGATCTCCAGCGTCTTTTTCCACTGGTCGCTCGCCGCCATCTTCGTGAATACCTCCTCCCAGTAGGCGACCTCGGCGGGCGCCATGCCCTTAGGGCCCATCATCGCGCGCCAGTTCGACACCCACGAGTCGATGCCCTGCTCACGCAGGGAAGGCACGTCCGGCAGCAGCGCGAGCCGCTGGGACGAAGCGATGGCCAGCGCGCGCGCATTGCCAGCCTTGACCTGCGCCATCGCCGAGCTGACCGACGACGCCACCACCTGCACGTGCCCGCCCACCATCTGGGTCATGGACTCGGCGTTGGTCTTGAACACCACGGCCTTCAGGCGCCTGGCGTCGACGCCGGCGGACTTCAACGCCTGTGACAGTGCGAGGTGGTTGGGCCCGCCGCGGCTCACGATGCCGACCGTCAGCGACTCGGGGTCCTTCTTCAACTGCTCGATGAGATCGCGCATGCTCTTGATCGGCGAGTCAGACTTGACCGTGATCAGCGTGTGTTCGACCAGCAGCAGCGAGACCGGGGTCATGTCGGCCGGCCCCAACGGCGTGATGCCGCCGATGTGATTGGTGAAGATGGTCGGGTTCGCGAGCAGCAGGTAATGCCCGTCGGGCGCTTTCTGCGTCAGGTAGATGACCGCGATCGTCTGGTTGCCGCCGGGCTTGTTTATCACCTGGATCGGGCTCGCCACGAGCTTCGCGCCCTGCAGGATCCTCTGCATCGCGCGCGCGACCTGGTCGTTGCTGCCGCCCGCGTCCGAGGACGTGATGAACTCCGCCGCCCTGACCGGCTTCCACGGCTGGCCCCACGCCGCCGTCGCCGCGGCCAGCGCCAATAGCGCCGCGCCCGCTGCACGCAATAGTTTCATGTTCCCTCCTCCGTCGCGCCCGGTAGCCGCGCGAGTGGCGAGAATAGCAGCCGCGGCCCGCGCACGCCATGCGGGCGGGCCGCCCGGACGCGAACCCTGTCCAGATAATGGAACGGCCGGGGAAACGGCGGCGATTGGCCGCGCCGCGGGCGTTCTGCTATCCTGCCCGCAACGTCACCATCGAGACGGAGGACCGCATGAAATACCGCAAGAACGAAGCCAAGGAATACGCGAAGAAAGTCCTGCAGGGCGTGTGGACTGCGCTGCCGACGACTTTCACCCAGGACGACAAGCTGGACGAGAAAGGCAATGCCGCCAACCTCGAGCTTTGCATCTCCGGGTTGAAGCTCGAGGGCCACTACTGCATCGGCAACGTCGGCGAATTCTGGTCCATGACCAACGAAGAGCGCATGCGCGTGGTCGAGATCAACGTGGACGTCGCCAAGGGCCGCATTCCGCTGATCGTGGGCTGCCATCACCAGAACCCGTACGAGGCGTTGAAGCTCACCCAGCACGCCCAGGCGGCCGGCGTGGATTTCGTGATCATCCTGACGCCCTACGTCGCCGCTCGCGGAGACGACGCGGTCTACGACTACTACAAGTTCATCGCGGACAAGGTGGACATCGGCATCGTGCTGTTCAACACCGAGGCCACCTACCCCATATCCGCGAAGCTCGCCAAGCGGCTGGCGACGATACCCAACATCGCCGGCTTCAAGCAGGGCGTCGGCAAGATGGCGCCGACCACCGCGCTGCGCGATGCGATCGGGCACGACGTGGAAGTGAGCGTCGCGGACGAAGCGCCGTGGTTCTACAACATCGCCATCGCGGGCGACCGCTGGCTGCTCAACTACTGCCCGCACCTCTACCAGGTGCCCGGCTACCTGCCGGTCAACGACTACACCCGCGCCGCGCTTGCCGGCGACCTCAACAAGGCCGCCGAGATCTGCCGCAGCCTGAACCCGCTGCGCTCGGTGCTGGCGAAGTGGATCCCCGGCTACGGCAGCGGCGGGCGCATGGCCATCGCCGAGCAGAAGCTCTGGATGGAGTGCATCGGCATGGTGGGCGGCCCGGTGCGCGTGCCCTGCGCGGAGATGACCGAGGAGAACAAGAAGCTGATGCGCGCCGATCTCGAAGCGACCGGGCTGCCGGCCAGGGCCCGCGCAGCAAGCCAGCAGAAGCGCGCCGCCTGAGGATTTCACCGGTCTGAAGGCCGGCGAAATCCTAACGCAATACCATTCCGCGGAAACCACTCGGCCGGGAGTTCCCGGCCGATTCTTTTTGAGCGGGACAGTTCATTCCCGCTGCAACAACTCGAGCGTCTGCGAGCGGAACTCGCGCTGGTACAGCACGTAGATCACGCCCAGTGTCATCACGATCATCAGCGCCGGGTGCAGGAACCAGCACATCGCGGCGACGCCGAAGTAATAGGCGCGCAGACCCTGGTTGAAATTACGGTTGGCGAAGGACACGATCGCGGCGATCCGGTCGGTGTGCACCGCATAGAGCTCGGGGGTCGGCGTCGGCTTCTTCGTGGCTCCCACCAGGATCGAGCTGAACCCGAACTGGCGGATCGACCAGGTAAACTTGAAGAACGCATAGACGAAGATCACCAGCAGCACCACTATCTTGATTTCCCACATCCGCTCGCTCGCCTGCTGCGTGAACGGCAGCTCCGCGACCACGCTCGCGGCTTGCTCCGCGTAGCCCATGAGCGCCACCAGCGCGCCGAGGATCAGCATGGTGGTGGAAGCGAAGAATTGCGAGCCGCGCGTGAGATTGCGCACCACGTTGACATCCACCATGCGGTTGTCGCGACCCGCCATCTGCGCCAGCCACTCGCGCGTGTAACGGTCCATCTCCCGGCCGAGGCGGGGCCGCGTCGTCTCGCTGTGGTCCGAGTACCACTGGTAGCCCGTCCACGCCGCCGCGAACAGCACGAGCGCGGCCGCATCCAGCCAGGAGAGCGGCAGCACGGCAAGGAGGCGGTCGAAGGAAATCATAGAGGCAGTTGGCAGTTGGCAGTTGGCAGTTGGCAGTTGGCAGTTGGCTCTTGGCAGTTGGCTCTTGGCCAACCGCTAATTGCTAACCGCCAATTGCCAATTGCTGCATTTCAAACGAACAGCGTGAGGACGCCAGTGTAGCCGTAGAGACGGTTGTGCGAGATCTCGCCGTTGCAGAAAAAGCCGACCAGCGGAATATCGCCCAACGCCTCGCGGATCATCTTCAACTCCTCGGAGTTGGGGCCGAAGAGGCTCGCCCCGCGCCCGAGGCAGGAATAATAGAGCCCTCCGCGCGGGCGCGAGAACAGGCCCTGGCGGATGCTCTCCAGCATGCGCGTCATGTCCTCGTTGGCGGTCCTGGTGTCGCGCCGGCAGAACATGATGTTCGAGCCCTGCTGCACCATCTCGCCGATCGCGATCAGCTGGTTGGCGGGATCGATGCCCACCAGGTTGCGAACCAGGTAGTCGCCGGTGTCGCTGCCCGGGATCGGCAGGCCCGCGAAGATCTGGCCGCCGATGCGGTTCAAATCGCGGGCAAGCGTCTCGCCGATGTCTTCCTTGAACACTTCGAGCGCGGGACGCCCGTCCAGGCTGACGATGACGTTCTGCTGGCTCTGGGTCACCACGTGCTTCGCCCCGATCGGCGAGCAGCCCTGCGTCAGGCGGGTGGCGACGGTGACGCTGTCGGAAAACGACACGCCCGAGAACCCGCCCTCCATCACCCCATCCGCGACCTGCAGGTTCTGGCTGCGCGAGCTGGTGAGCCCGCCCACCAGGAAGCCGCTCTCGACCTTGCCCGCCAGCTGGTTCACCAGGTCGGCAATGTCCCGGTTATAGGGATCGGCATGGACGATCGCGAAATTCGGCGCCACGCCCCCGCACTTCAACGTGACGTTATTGACGTCGTCGACGGCTGCGATCCCCGAGAACACGCGGAAGCTGTCCGGCTCGAAATCGCCCACCATCATGGCGATGGCCGGCTCGTCCAGATATTCCCGACCGCTCGCGCAGACGCCGATGCCGACCGTGCCGACCCAGTGCGGAATGCCGGTCTTCTCCCGGAACAGGGCCAGTATGTCCTTGAGGTGCTCCGCGAGATGGTCGGTCACGTACAGAAAACCGAGGCTGGCCGGTCCCTGTCCCAACTGCCCGAGGCAGGAATTCACCGCTTCCCGCCAGTCCTTGGCGTTGGCGTGCCCGTAACGAAAGTCCGGCATCGTCAAGACCCTTCACTTCAGAGGCGCAGAGACGCAGAGAATACGCAAGAATTCATCAAACCAATCGTAGCACGCGTGTTGCCGGCCGGCCTTATCTTCGTGTCCAGGCACGGGCAGCGGTAAACCGGCGGCTGGATCGGGACCTGCCCGGCCTGTAATATCTGCCGGTCCGCAATCCGCCATTTCGCCAGACCCTACACCGACGAGGAGCCCCATGAGCACGATCACCCGCGGCGACCCGCCGAACCTGATGAACGTCCGGAAAACCATCTACCATCACTACATCCGCGTGGACAATCCGAAGTCGCTGATCTTCCTGTCCGGGCAGCTCGCGCGCGACGCGGAGGGCAACCTGGTCGGCGCGGGCGACATGGCGGAGCAGGCGCGCCAGTGCATGCGCAACATGCGAACCGTGCTGGAAGCGGCTGGCGGCACGCTGGACGATATCGTCTCGATCGTGGTCTACACCACCGACATGCGGGAGTTCAAGCGCATCGTCGAAGCGCGCATGGAGTTTTTCAACAACAAGCTGCCCACCAGCACCATCGTCGAAGTGAACCATCTTGCCGATCCCGGGCTGATGATCGAGTTCCAGGCCGTGGCGGCCCTGTAACGGGCCCGCGGCAGCCAATCGACAATCGCGAGGAGAATCAAATGAAATCGCCGATATTCCCGCTGGCCCTGGCGCTGGCCGCCGTATTTCCCGGCGCCGCCATGTCCGCCACCGCGCAATATCCCGAGCGCCCGATCCGTATCGTCGTCCCGTTTCCGCCGGGCGGCGGCACCGACATCCTCGCGCGGCTCGTGGGAAAATCACTCGGCGAGTCGTGGCAGCAGTCGGTGATCATCGACAACCGCTCGGGCGCGAACGGGTTGATCGGCATGGAGATCGTCGCGCGCGCAGCACCCGAGGGCTATACCCTGATGGCGCTGGCCGCGGGCCCGCTCGATGAGCACAACCTGAAATATTTCGTTCCCGTGGCGCTGTTCGCCGCGCCGCCGTACTTGTTCGTCGTGCATCCCGGCGTCAAGGCCGCCTCGGTCAGGGAATTGATCGCGCTGGCGAAGGCGCGGCCGGGCAAGCTCAACTACGGGTCGACCGGCGGCGGCGCGGCATCGCATCTCTCCACCGAGCTGTTCAAGGCGATGGCGGGAGTGGATATCCACCATATCCCCTACAAGGGCATCGGCCAGGCAACCACCGAGTTGCTCGGCGGACAGGTGCAGATGCTGATCGGCCCCTCGCAGGCGCTGATGCCGCACGCCAAATCGGGCAAGCTGCGCGCCCTGGGCATTACCAGCGGCAAGCGACTGCCCATCATGCCCGACGTGCCTACCGTGGCGGAATCCGGCCTGCCCGGCTACGAAGCCTACGGCTGGTTCGGCCTCGTCGCGCCGGCGCGCGCGCCGAATGCCCTGGTCGCGCGGATCAACGCGGAAGTCAACCGGGTGCTGCAGCTGCCAGAGATGAAGGCGCGCCTCGCCGAACTCGGCGCCGAGCCGGGCAGCTACCAGCCGGACGAATTCCTGGCGTTCATCCGGCGCGAGAATGCCAAGTGGGACAAGCTCATCAGGGAACGCAACATCGAGGTCGAGCGCCCGCGGCTCAACCTGTAATACTAACGAGTCATGACAGCCATCCAGCCCACCCCTGTGCCGTCAGAAACCGACGCGCTATTGGTCGAGCACGACCGCGGGATCGTCACCCTCACATTGAACCGCCCCGAGCAGTACAATGCGCTGTCGCTCGCGCTGCTGACCGAGCTGCAAGCAGCCGTTGCCGCGCTGGCCGGCGACGCCTCCGCCCGCGTTGTGGTGATCGCCGGCGCCGGCAAGGCGTTCTGCGCCGGGCACGATCTCAAGGAAATCCAGGCGCGCGCAAGCCGTGATTTCGAGAAGGACGTATTTGAGCACTGCCAGCGCTTGATGATCGCGTTGACGCGGCTGCCCCAGCCAGTCATCGCGCGCGTGCACGGGCCGGCGTACGCCGCCGGCTGCCAGCTGGTCGCGCAGTGCGATCTCGCGGTGGCGAGCACGGAGGTGAAGTTCGCGACCTCGGGCGTGAACTATGGCGTGTTCTGCTCCACGCCGGGCGTGCCGCTGGCGCGCAATGTTTCCACCAAGCAAGCGATGGAGATGCTGCTCACCGGCGAGCCGATCGACGCCGCGACCGCGCTGGCCCGGGGCCTCGTCAACCGCGTGGTGCCGGCTGCCCGGCTCGACGAGGAAGTGCAAAAAATCGTCCAGTCCATCCTGGCCAAGCCGCCCTCCGTCATCGCCGCCGGCAAGAAGGCCTTCTACGAGCAGATCGATGAGAACCTCGCGCAGGCCTACCGCGTCGCCACGGCCGCGATGCTGGACAACCTGCAGGCGGAGGACGGGAAGGAAGGGGTGGCGGCGTTCTCTGAAAAGCGTAAACCAGAGTGGAAAGGCAAGTAATAGACAGGATTAACAGGATTCAAACAACAATCCAGTCTTATTCTGTTTGTTCTGGGTTTAATCTTGTAAATCATGTAAATCCTGTCTATTGATTCTGGAGCGATAGCGATGAATATTCTTGTCCTGGTCCTGTCTATTTTCCCGCTCGCGGCGCTTGCGGGCGGCTCCAACTATGGAATCACGCCCGGCGCGCACCCGAATCTCGCGGGCAAGGTGAGCGAGTGGCCGGTGCCGACGCCGCGCTTCGCGCGCGACCCGGCGATCGCTCCGGATGGCAGCGTTTATATCGCGGTGATGACCGGCAACAAGGTCGCGCGCTTCGACACGAAAACGAGCACCTTCAAGGAATGGGACATGCCGCCGGGCCATCGCCCGCACGGCCTGCTCGTGGACAAGGCCGGCATGGTATGGACCACCGGCAACGGCAACGGCACGATCGGCAAGCTCGATCCCGCGAGCGGCAAGGTGACCGAGTTCAAGACACCCTCCGGTAGCGGCGGACCCCACACACTCGTCATCACCGATGACCAGGGCACCCTCTGGTTCACAATGCAAAGCGGCGACAAGATCGCAAGCCTCGACACGAAAACCGGCGCGATCAGGGAATACCCCTCTTCCGGCGGTCCGTACGGCCTCTCGCTCGATAAGGCCGGCAACGTCTGGTTCTGCCGCATGGGCGACAACAAGATGGGCAGGCTCGATCCCCGGAGCGGGCAGATGAGCGAAGTGGACATGGGCCGCGGTTCCCGCCCGCGCCGCGTCGCAACCGCCCCGGACGGCATGCTGTGGGTGGCGCTCTACGGCAACGGCAAGATGGCGAAGCTCGATCCCAAAGCGATGAAGGTGGTGAAGGAGTATCAACTGCCCGCCGGCGACGCCGGCCCCTACGCCATCACGGTCGACGGCGGCGGCATGATATGGCTGAACGAAATCAACACCGACACCGTGGTGCGATTCGACCCCGGGACTGAGCAGATGCGCGTGGTGCAACTGCCGTCGAACAACGTCGGCATCCGCAAGATGGTGACCGACGCGAGCGGGCGGCTGTGGTACATGGGCAGCCACAACGGTCGCCTCGGCGTTGTGGAGTAGACGTTAAAACCGGACGCGATGCGCCGGTTTAACTCCGCGTGTTCGAACGGACGAATGGATCGCCGTTCAACACGCGGGGTTGAAGGCCGGGACGTGCAGGAGATAAAGTGATGGCAGTAGCAATACGCCTGGACGAGCGGCCGCAGACGCCCGGCGAGGAGATCGCGAACAGCGTCAGCCACGGCATCGGTCTCCTGGCGGCGCTGGTCGCTTTTCCGATTCTCGTCGTGAACGCGCTCGATCGCGGAGTCCTGGCGGGAACCGTGGGCGCGATTGTGTTCGCGACCACCATGGTGCTGCTGTACCTCGCGTCCACGCTGTTTCACGCGCTGCCGCCGAACCGCGCCAAGCGGGTATTCCAGATTCTCGATCACTCGGCAATCTACTTCCTGATCGCCGGGACCTATACCCCGTTTACCCTTGGCGTGTTGAAAGGCGCCTGGGGCTGGACGCTGTTCGGGCTGGTTTGGGCCATGGCCATTGCCGGCACTGTGTTCAAGTCCCTCGGCGGTGTCCGCTACACGACGCTCTCGACGTGGATGTATCTCGCAATGGGCTGGCTGGTCCTGATCGCGATCGAGCCGGTGTGGACGCTGGTGCCGAGGTGGGGATTTTTCTGGCTGCTTGCGGGCGGTATCGCCTACACTGTGGGCGCGGTATTTTTCATGGCGGAGCGCATCCGCTACTTCCACTTCGTGTGGCACCTGTTCGTCGTCCTGGGTACCGCATGCCACTTCGTCGCAGTATTGCGGTACTCTGCGTAGCCATGCGTAATTTGAGGAGACTGCACATGAAATCATCAACCCGCTGGGGCCCGGCCCTGCTGGTCGTCGCCGGATTGCTTGCCGCCGCCGTGCCGGCGGCGGCGCCTGCGCAACAGCAGGTCGTCATCGTCACCTCCTTCCCCAAGGAGCTGACCGAGGCCTACAAGAAAGCCTTCGAGAGCCGCAATCCCGGCATCCGGGTCGAGATCCTCAGCAAGCCGACGCCGGCGGGAGTCGCTTATATCCGCGAAGCGCCGGCGACGAACAAGCCCGACGTCTTCTGGGTGTCGGCGCCCGACGCCTTCGAGGTTCTTTCGAAGGAGAAGCTGCTCGCCAGGATCGAAAGCCCGGCCAAGGAAGTGCCGGCCAAAATCGGCAACTACCCGATCAACGATCCCAAGGGCTTCTACCTCGGGCAGGCGCTCGCCGGTTACGGGATGATGTGGAACACGCGCTATCTCGCCGCCCACAAGCTGCCGGAACCGAAGGAGTGGGCCGATCTCGTGAAGCCGGTCTATTTCAGCCATGTCGCGATGTCCTCGCCCTCGCGCTCGGGCACGACGCATCTGACCGTGGAGACGATCCTGCAGGGAGAAGGCTGGGAAAAGGGCTGGCAACAGATGCTGATGATCACCGCCAATTGCGCAGCGATCACCGAGAGGAGCTTCGGCGTCCCCGACGGCGTCAACAACGGCCAGTACGGCATCGGCCTCGTGATCGACTTCTTCGGGCTGGCCGCGATGGCTTCCGGGTTTC
The DNA here is from genome assembly GCA_964521405.1 of uncultured Streptomycetaceae bacterium. Taxonomy (GTDB): domain Bacteria; phylum Pseudomonadota; class Gammaproteobacteria; order Burkholderiales; family SG8-41; genus SG8-41. The sequence continues at coordinate 13,548 of CAZFRR010000191.1, forward strand.
CGACCAAGTTCGTCTATCCCTCGGTGACGGCGATCGTGCCGGCCAACATCGGCATGGTGGCGGGGGCGAAGAACGCGGACAACGCGCGCAAGTTCATCCATTTCACGCTCTCCCAGGAAGGGCAGGAACTGCTGTTTGACCCGAAGATCAGCCGCCTGCCGGTGCTGCCGAGTGTCTACCAGAAGGCCCCGGCCGGCTTCCCCAACCCCTTCACCGGCAAGATCAAGCCCAAGGTCAATTTCGATTCCGAGCTCTCCGAGACCCGCTACTACGTGGTGAGCTCGCTTTTCGATCACACCATCACCTTCCGGCACAAGGAACTCGCCGCCGCCGCGCGGGCGATCAACCAGGCGCAAGCCCGGTTGGGGGGGAAGCCCAACGCCCAGGCACAGGCGCTGCTGGCCGAAGCCCGCGCCCTCGCCTTCTCTCCCATCGTCAGCGAGGAAAAGTCGAAGGACAAGGAGTTCGTCGCGCTGTTCCGGGAAACCAAGAGGAGCGCGGAGAAGACCAAGCAGATCACCGGCCTGGAGGAGTACTGGAGCAGCACCGCGCGCAAGAACTACCAGCGGGCGGCCGAGCTGGCTAACCAGGCCGCGTCGCTGGCGAAGTAAGAACTACAATCAGCCACCGAGAACACAGAGATCACAGAGGGTTTCGAAAGCACCCCCACCCTATCCCTCCCCCTCAGGGGGAGGGAAGTGTTTGTATTTCGGCAGGGCTGCAGAAAAAGGCTCCTTCCCCCTCAGGGGGAAGGTCGGGATGGGGGTGGTTTATGTTCTGTCTTCCTCTGTGTTCTCTGTGTACTCTGTGGCTAATGGATCTCCGGGGTTGATCTGCGCGCAGCGGCATTAATCAGCGGTCTTCAGGCCTCGTCGCGCTTCACCTTCGCGCAGGCGGCGCTCGCGCTCGTCATCGCGCTGTTCCTGCTCGCGTTCCTCATCATCCCGGTGGCGACCGTGGTGTACGTCGCCTTCACCAGCACCGATGGCGGCTTCACGCTCTCACATTTCCAGTCGTTCTTCTCGCTCTCGCTGATGCGCGAGTCGTTCTACAACAGCCTCATCGTCGGCGGCATGAGCGTGCTGCTGTCCTCGCTCTTCGCGCTGCCGCTCGCCTACTTCATCACGCGCTTCCAGTTCCGCGGCGCGATCCTGATCCAGACGCTCGGCGTGCTGCCGCTCATCATGCCCCCGTTCGTCGGCGCGACCGCGATGCAACTCCTGTTCGGGCGCAGCGGTTCGCTCAACCTGATCCTCGGTGACTGGTTCGGGATCAACATCCCGATCATGGAAGGGTTGAGTGCCGTCATCTGGGTCGAGGCGCTGCATTATTTCCCGTTCATCCTTCTCAACCTCACCGTTGCGCTTAACAACATCGACCGCGCCATGGAGGAGTCCGCGCAGAACCTCGGCGCGAGCGGCTTTCGCCTGTTCCGGCGCATCGTGTTCCCGCTCGCCATGCCGGGCTACGTGGCGGGCGCGGCGCTGGTGTTCCTCAAGGTGTTCGACGATGTCGCGACGCCGCTGGTGCTGAACGTCACCAACATCCTCGCCGCGCAGGCCTACTTCCGCATCACCTCGATCGGCATCGACGACCCCATCGGCTACGTGGCGAGCGTGATCATGGTCGTCGCCTCGGTCCTGGCGCTGTGGGGCTCGACGTGGGTGATGCGCGGCAAGGAGTACGCGACGCTGCAACGCGGCGGCAGCACGCTTGCCACCAAGCGCCTGAAACCGTGGCAGGCGGTGATCGCCTACGGCTGGATCGTCTTCGTGCTGCTGCTCGTGCTCTCGCCCCACATCGGGCTGCTGCTGCTCTCCTTCAGCCGCGTCTGGAGCTACACCGTCATCCCCGAGGCCTACACCCTTCAGAACTACATAACGGTGTTCCGCGACTCCTCGTTCATGCTCTGGAACTCCGCGCTCTATTGCGGCATCGCGGCCACGCTCGACGTGATGATCGGCGTCGCGATCGCCTACCTGATGCTGCGCACGAAGGTTCCCGGGCGCCGGTTGCTCGATTTCGTCGCCACCTCCGCGGTCGCGATCCCGGGCATCGTGCTGGGCATCGGCTACCTGCGAACCTTCCGCGATTTCAGCGTCCCCTTCGCCGACGTGCCGTTCGTGTCGTTCTGGCTGATCATCGCGATCGCCTACACCGTGCGGCGCCTGCCCTACGCGCTGCGCTCGTGCGTCGCCTCGCTGCAACAGGTGCACGTCTCGATGGAGGAAGCGGGGCAAAACCTCGGCGCGACCAGCCGCCGCACCGTCTTTCGCATCATGGTGCCGCTGATGGCGGGCGGCATCCTGGCCGGCTTCGTCACGAGCTTCCTCACCGCGGCGGTCGAGCTCTCCGCCACCCTCATGCTGGTGAGCGCGACCTCCGATGCCCCGGTATCCTATGGCATCTACCTCTACATGCAGTCCATCGCCGGGCGCGGGCCGGGCGCGGCGCTCGGCGTGATCGCGGTGGTGCTGGTCGCGGTCGGCACCTACGTGTCGCACCGCGTGCTGCACTCGCGCAACATCCGTTTTGAAGCGCACCAGGCGATGAAATAGGGCATTTATGGCGGGAGTCAGGGTCGAGTTTCACGATATCGCGCTCGCGTTTGGCGCGACCAAGGTGCTGCGCGACATCGATCTCGTGATCGAGCCGGGCGAATTCTTCGCGCTGCTCGGGCCTTCCGGCTCCGGCAAGTCCACGCTGCTGCGCGTCATCGCGGGCTTTGCGTTCCCGCAGTCCGGCCGGGTGCTGGTGGACGGCCAGGACATCTCGCGCGTTCCGCCCTGGGAGCGGAACATCGGGATGGTGTTCCAGAACTACGCGCTGTGGCCGCACATGACGGTCGCGCAAAACGTCGCCTTCGGGCTCGAGGAGCGCAGGCTGCCCCGCGCCGAGGTCGAGCGCAAGGTGGCCGCCGCCCTCGATCTCGTGGGGCTGCGCGAACTCGGAGCGCGGCGCCCCAGCCAGCTCTCGGGCGGCCAGCAGCAGCGCATCGCGCTCGCGCGCACCATCGCCATCGAGCCCAAGGTGCTGCTGCTCGACGAGCCGCTGTCCAATCTCGATGCGAAGCTGCGCGTGCACATGCGCACCGAGCTGCTCGCCCTCCAGAGGAAGCTCGGCATTACCACGATCTTCGTTACCCACGACCAGGAGGAAGCACTGTCGATCTCCGATCGCGTCGCCGTGCTCGACCAGGGCATGATCCAGCAGATCGGCACGCCGATGGAGCTCTACGACACGCCCGCGAGCCGCTTCATAGCGAACTTCGTCGGCACCATCAACCTGCTGCCGGGAAGGGTCGAGCTGTCGGACGGGATGACCGTGTTCCGTTCGGACGAACTGGGCACCCTCCGGCTCACCGGGGCGGCGGCGCGCTCCGGCCCCGCCGAGATCGCCATCCGCCCGCACGCGATCCGCCTCGCCGCGCCCGATGCCGCCGGCGACGCGGGACTCGTGTGGACGGAAGGCCGCGTCACACTGCGCGAGTTCCTGGGGGAATTCGTGCGCTACACGGTGAGAATCGGCCAGACCGATCTCACCGCCGACCAGCCCCACCACACGGGCGACCCCGGATTTGCGCCGGGCGCGGCGGTGCGGGTCGGGATCAATCCTGCCCAGGTGCGGCTGCTCTCCGCCTAGCTCGCGTCAGCAGCCGCTCTGCGCTTGGCCCACATCAGCACCGGCACGCCGGAGGCGAGCATCGCGATGCCCACCATCGCGCCAATCGAGCCGGGATCGAGGCTCATCGCGTAATTGAAGCTCGAGTACAACATCCAGGCGCACGCCGCGCAGAACAACGCCGGCGTCACCGGGTAAAACGGCACCCGGAACGGGTCGGTGTTGCCCGGCGCCTGCCGCCGCAGCAGGAACAGCGACAGCCCCGTAAGCAGGAAGAACAGCCAGAACGCCGGTGCGGTGTAGGCCACCATGGTCTGGAAGCCATCGGGGGTCATGGAAGCGAGCGCAACCAGTGCGATCGAAATCGCGCCCTGCACGAGCAACGCGTTGACCGGAGCGGAGGACGTTTCGTTCCAGCGCCCAAGCGCCCGAAAGATGATGAAATCACGGCCCAGAGCGTAGTTGGTCCGCGCACCGGTGAATACCGTCGCGTTGAGCGTCGACAGTGCGGCCGACACCACGACTATGCCGAGGAGCCACGCGCCGCCCTCGCCCCAGGTAGCCTTCATCAAGTCCGATGCCACCGCCTTGGACGACCGTATGCCTTCGAGTCCCAGCGCATTGAGGTAGGCGAGGTTCAGCAGCAGGTAGAGCACGGTGATCACGACGATACCGATCACCAGCGCGCGCACGATGTTGCGGCGCGTGTCGCGCATCTCGGCGGTCAGGTAGGCCGCCTCGTTCCAGCCGCCGTAGGTAAGCAGCACGAAGATCAACGCGAGCCCCGAGAACCACGGTCCGCCCTGTGCCGGAGCGGGGGACGGCACGGTGACGGGCGCGGCCGTCGCCGACAGGCCGCCTATCACCACCGCGAGAATGGCGACGGCGAGTGCGGCCGTGAGCGCGTTCTGCACCCATTTGCTCTGGCTGGTGCCGGCAACGTTCAAGGCCGTGATCGCAATCACGGCCAGGCCGGCGTAGATCGCGGAACTCTTCGCCCCCAGCGGCAGCAGCGCGGAAGCATAATCGCCGAACACGAACGCGATGGCGGCGATCGCGCCGGTCTGGATCACCGTCATGCGCGCCCAGGCAAAGAGGAAACCAAGCCAGTCCCCGTAAGCCTTGCTGAGAAAGTAGTACTCGCCTCCCGCGTTGGGATGAGAGGAGCCGAGTTCGGCATAGCACAGCGCCCCGATGAGGGAGATCACGCCGCCGATCACCCACAATGCGATAAAGGCGGTTTCGCCCGAGACGTTGCCTGCGACGATCGCCGGCGCCTTGAAGATGCCCACGCCGATGACGATGCCGACGATCATCGCCACCGCGTCGAACACGGTGAGCGTCGGACGCGGCTGCCCTCCCGCGCCCTGCTGCTGCGGCTGCCCGGCGGCGCTCATTGGGCCCCGCCCGCCACGTTGATGCCCGTCGTGCCCAGGCCGACCTTGCCCTTGGCCGTCTGCTTCGCCTTCCACGGCACCACGCGCTGGCCGGCGCCTTCGCCGATCGTCACGGTGCCCTCGATGGCGCCGTCCCTGGCGAGCCCGCTGAAACGATGGATGACCGGCCCGCTCACTGCGGGCACCGGCAGGTTGAACGCGATCCGCTCGCCCGAGAGGCGGAATTGCGGCAGCTTCAGGTCCCGGTCGCCGGCGCGCGCGGTACCGTGCACCAGCTGGAAGTTCTGCTCGAAATTGAACTGGTAGACGACCGGCTTGCCGCCGGCAGCGATCTCGGATTCCCAGCGGCCGGCAATCTGCGCCGGAACGATGTAGAGGTAGATGTAGCTCTTGCCGGGGTCGCCGACAGTCTTCTCGGGGACGAGCAGCGTTTTCTCCTCGTCCGCGTCCCACTCGCCCATGTGGTAGTCGTGTGCCACCACGCGGGTGCCGGGTTTGAGAGCGAGGAGCTTCGGCCGCAGCCGCTGGTTCATTTCCGGCAGCAGGTAGGAGGTGATCACAGTGGCGGGGCTCAAGTCGGTCTCGAACAGGTTCTGCTCGATGAACTTCGCCCGGTCGGCAATGCCCTCCTTCTGCGCGGTGGCGTTGGCGATCTTGAGGAGATAGGTATCGAGGTCCACGCCGAAGCCGCGGGCGCCGAGCTTCTTGGCGGCCGTGATGATGATGCGCCCGTCGCCCGAGCCGAGATCGATGATGTAGTCGTTCGCGCCGACCTTCGCCATGCGCAGCATCTCGTCCACCACCACCTGCGGCGTGGGCACGTAGACCACGTCGCCCCGCCCGTCCTGCGCCCGCGCCGCCGGCGCGCTCAGCGCCAGCGCCAGAGATAGATATCCCAATATTCTCGATGCCTGATTCATGCCAATTCCTTTAAAGAAGAAACTACTGGCGAAAACCGTTAAGGATGCTCTGCAAAAGTCATCCCGGAGGAAGCCGGGATCCAGCATGCATTTGTTTCGACTGGACCCCGGCGTACGCCGGGGTGACGAATTCAGGGTTTTGCAGAGGTTCCTTAACGGTTCTACTCATCACTCATCACTCATCACTCATCACTGATCTTGATGCTGCCGCGCCGGCTGCGCGTCGCCTTCCAGTCCTGCTCGCCACCGGCCAGCTTCACTTTCCCGCTGATCGTGTCGCCGCTGACGCGCCCGTTGAATTCCTGGCGCAGCATGCGGCCATCGCTCCCGGCAGTGAGGATAAAACGAATCTCGTCGCCGCGCATCCGGCCTTCTTCCAGCCGCGCCGGCTTGCCCCCGACGAGGGGTTTGCCTTCCAGCATCTGGAACGACTGGGAGAGCGCGAGCTCGACGTCGACCGGAGTGTTGCCGATGGCGGAACGCCACTGCCAGGTGCCGGAAGCATTGGCGGGAACGATCCAGAGATAAACCTCGCTCGACGGCGGCCCATACGGCTTGCCCGGGACCGGCACGGTCAAACGCGCGTCCGGCCGCCAGTTCTCCATGTCGAAGTCGTGCGAAACGATGCGCGAGCCCGGCTTGAGCTCCTCGAACAGCCGCGGCCTCAACTGGATCATCAACCTCGGGTACAGGTACATGGTAACCACGGTCGCGCGGCCGATGTCGGTGATGAACAGGTTCTCAGCCCGGAATTCGGCGCGGCCCGCCACGCCCTGGCGCTCCGCTTCGACGCGCGCGGCGTGAACCAGGCTATCGTCGATTTCGACCCCAAAACCGCGCGCGCCGTGCTGCTTCGCCGCCGCGATCACGATCCGCCCGTCGCCCGAGCCGAGGTCGATGACGAAATCCCGCGGGCCGATGCCGGCAAGCTTCAGCATCGCTTCCACCACGTTGGCGGGCGTCGGTATGAAGGGGACATCGGCATGAGGATGCTGATCGGCCGCGGCCGACAGGGCCGGCGTCACGGCGAGCAGCAGGGCGGCGACACCATGCCGCCCCGCCCGCATGACAGCCTGCACGGTCATTTTGCGGCCCTTACCGCGCGCCACTTGACGGTTCTGCGCTCGTTGCCGGCACCCTGCGCGAGCTCGCCCTCGATGACGTCACCGCTCACCCGGCCCTCGAAATAGAGGAGCTGCTCGTTGTCCCGGTCGGCGCTGTCCACCACCACGAATGAGATCCGGTCACCCTGGAGCTTGGCCTCCCACACCTGGGCCGACACTCCGTTCAACCGCGCATGCGCGCTGATCTCCTGGAAGCGCTGCGTCAGTTCCACTTCGAGCTGGCGCTCGATCGGGGGCAGCGCGAGACGCGCCTGCCAGCGCCCCCCGACCGGGGCCGGCACGATCCAGAGAAACACGTTCTTGCGGATGTAGGTCTTCTGGTCGGGCTTCCAGTCATCGAGGTCGAAATCGTGCGACACGATGCGCGTGCCGGGCTTCAATCCCAGCAGCAGCGGCCTCAGTTTTCGCGTCACGCCCGGCAGCAGGTACATGGTGATCACGGTGGCCTGGTTGAGATCGGTCTTGAAGAGATCCTGCTGGAGAAATTTCGCGCGGTCCTCCACGCCCGCCTGCCGCGCGCTTTCCTCGCTCTGGATGACGAGATGGAAGTTCAAGTCCACGCCCAGCCCGCGGGCGCCGAATTTCTTCGCCGCGGTCACCACGATGCGCCCGTCGCCCGAGCCGAGGTCCATCACGAAATCCTTCGGCCCCACGTTGGCGATCCGCAGCATCTCGTCCACCGTCACCTGCGGTGTCGGCACGTACGGGACTTCGATAAAAGGAGGGTCCTGCGCCACCGCGGGAGTCGCCGCCACAGCAGCCAGGATCACAAAGAGAAATGCGCCAATACCTGAAACTTTTCCGGGATTCATCACTCGCATGCCTTCATTCATCATTCATCATTCACCCCGTTAGAGGCCGCGCCTCTAACGGGGTTCATCATTGAATTAGCCTTCCCCCGCTCCGCGGACGACTCGCGTCGCGCGCCAGCGGGTCTCAGTGAGGTTGCGCCCGGTCCCGGAGCGCACCACCCCTTCCATTTCCAGCCGGCTGCGCGCGCGGCCCTCGAAGCGGTGACTCGCGCCGTCCGCCACGAACACGAAGGAGATGCGATCACCCTCCAGCCGCGCCTCGAACGCCGGCAGGTAGCCGCCCTGCACGCGCGCGCCACCGCGGATCTCCTGGTATTGCTGCTCGAGATCGAACTCGAATTCGCGCTCGCCCCCGGGAAGGCTCGCCTGCAGCCGCCATTTGCCGCCCACCTGCGCCGGGACCACGTACAGCATATAAGTCTTGGAAATCACCACCCGGCGGTCGGGCTTCCAGTCGGTGAAACCGTAATCGTGCGCCACGATGCGGGTGCCGGGCGCGAGCTCGAGCAGCCGGGGCTTCAATTTCTCGACCAGGTTGGGCAGCAGGTAGAGCGTGACGACCGTGGCCTCGCGGTAGTCCGAAGCGAGCACGTCGCCCTGGCGAAACGTGACGCGGTCCGCCACGCCCGCTGTCTTCGCATTCTCCCGGCTTTCCGTCACGAGTTTGGGATCGAGCTCGATGCCGAGCCCGCGCGCGCCGTAGTCGCGCGCCGCGGAGATCACCATCCTGCCATCGCCGGAGCCCAGGTCGACCACGAGGTCATTGGGACCGGTGTTGGCAAGCCGCAGCATCTCGTCGACCGCGACCGTGGTGGAAGGAAGATAAGGCGTCGGTATGTCCGGAGCCGCGCCCGGCGTCGCCGCGAGCGCGTTGCCGGCGAAAAACAATGCGACTGCGGATAAACGCAGATAAATGCCGTTACAAACTGTGCTTCTTCCACCTGATGGAGTCGCCTGGCGCAGAGAATCGGTCTCCACAGTCACTGCCCCGTGATGTTTGTAACGGCATAAACGACGGTGCCGATCAATGCATTTCCTTGACCGCCTGCTCCCGGGTGAGGGACGCGTGGCGCGGATCCCAGAGCTCCACCCGCGTCGCGGACCACGTCAGCTCCCGCGCCGCGCCGCTGCCGGCCACTTTTACCTTGCCATCGATCGCGTGATTGGTGATGCGGCCGGAAAACTCGTGGCGCGCGCCATCCACGGTGGTCGCAAAATCGATTCTCTCCCCGGCCAACTTGCCTTTCTCGACGCGGCCCTTGTGAGCGCCCGCAACGAGAACGCCCTCGAACATCTGGAAATTCTGCTGGATCGCAAGATCGAACTCGACGGGCTTGCCATCCAGAGCAAGCTGCCAGCGCCAGCGTCCCGCCGCGCGCCCCGGCACCATCCAGTAGTAGATCTTGCTGCGTTCCCCGATGCCGACCGTCTTGCCGGGCGCCGCCAGCTCGGTCAAGAAGTCCGGCTGCCATTCGCCCATGCCGTAGTCGTGCGAGACGATGCGCGTGCCGGGCTTCAAGGTGGCGAGCAGCCGCGAGCGGATCATCAGGTTCACTTCCGGCAGCAGGTAGATGCTCATGACCGAGGCGTTGCTGACGTCGGTCGCATGCAGATCGCGCTCGTAGAACACCGCCCGGTCCGCCACGCCGGCCCTGGCCGCATTGCGGTTGGCGAGCGCGACCAGCCGGCGGTCGAGGTCCACGCCGAAGCCGCGCGCGCCAAGCTGTTTCGCCGCCGTGATCACCATGCGCCCGTCGCCGGAGCCGAGGTCAATCACGTAATCGCCGGGACCCACTTTCGCAATCTCGAGCATCCGGTCCACCACCACCTGGGGCGTCTGCACGTAGGGCGTGTCGCCCCAATCCTGTGCCGCCGGTTGGCCCGCGATGAGGCAGCCGCCCAGCAGGGCGCCGATGCAGACGGAGCGAATCCCGGTCAATTGAGCACGCCGGGAGAAAGCGACTGCGCGGCGCGGGCCGGACGGCGGGCGCTCCAATCGAGCTGCGCCTGGATGCGCGCGCCCGAGAGCGACGCCAGGCCGGTGATGGAATCGCCTTGCACCTTGCCGGTGAATTCGTGCTTCACGGGCGCGCCGTTGACCGTCGCGGTGAATGCAAAATGGATGTCCGCCCCCCGCAGGCGCGCGCTCTGCAGCTTGACTTCGCGTTCGCCTATCCGCGCGGACCCGGTGATCGTCTGGAATTTCTGCTCGAGCCGGACTTCGTAGGATTGCGGCTTGCCCGCGATCGGCGTCTCCCATTGCCAGATCCCCGCGGCCCGGGCCGGCACCACCCAGAAATAGACGTCGCTCTTGCCGCCCGAGCCACCGTACTTCTCTTTCGCGTCCACGGTGAAGTGGGTGTCCGGCTTCCAGTCGCCCATGTCGAAGTCGTGCGACACGAGGCGCGTGCCGGGCGCGAGCTCGAGCAGCTTCGGCCGCAGCTCGAGGTTGACCCGCGGCAGCAGGTACAGGGTGATCACGGTAGCCGTGGAGAGATCGGTCTCGAACAGGTTGCGCTGGTGAAACGCGACCTTGTCGGTGACGCCCGCCGCGCGGGCATTCTCGTTGCTCTCCCGGATGCGGTCGGGATTGAGATCCACGCCGAAGCCGCGCGCGCCGTACTTTTTCGCGGCGGTGACGACGATGCGGCCATCGCCCGAGCCGAGGTCGATCAGGTAGTCTCCGGGGCCGACCTTGGCGGTCTCAAGCATGCGCTCGACGACTTCCTGCGGCGTGGGCACGTACGGCACCCTCGCGTCGGCCGCCAGGGCCAGGGTGGTAACGAAGACCGTCAGCAGCGCGATCGCGCCGGCTGCCCGCTGCGGCTGGGCCGAGCTGATGGTCTCACACGATATGGACTGCACCGCCAGTTTCCTCAGATTCGGACCGCGGAGTAGGTTATATTCCGAGTCCGGAAAGTGGCGGATTATACCCGATAGCCGCCTCGCCAAGCGCCGCGTTCGACAGGCGGCTGACAGGAAAACCAGCCGGAACAAAGCTGATAAGGAAACATGAATAGCTGGGCCTTGTACCTCATTCTTTTCGTCTCGGGCGGCGCGGTGCTCGCGCTCGAGCTCCTCGCCTCGCGCATCCTGACGCCGTACTTCGGCGTGAGCCTCTACATCTGGACCGGCATACTTTCCATCACGCTGGTGGCGCTCGCGCTGGGCTACTGGACCGGCGGCAGGCTCGCGGCGGGCAGGAGCGCCAGCATCCGGGTCTCCCGGCTCCTCCAGCTCTACGCGCTGATGCCCGCCATCGCCGCGTTCGCCATCGTCGCGTCCTGCCTCGTCTATCCTCACCTCTTCCCCCGGCTCGCCAGCGCGGACCTCGTGCTGGGCGCGTTCGCCGCCTGCCTCGTGCTGCTGTTCATCCCGCTCGTCGCAGCCTCGGCCATGAACCCGCTGCTGATCGCGATCCTCCTCGCGCGCACGGACGGGCGGGCGGGTGACGCCGGCGCCGGCAGCGTGTTCTTCGTGAGCACCCTCGGCTCGGTCGTAGGCGTGCTCGTCACCGCGTTCGGCCTGATTCCCTTCGTCAGTAATTTTTCCGCGACCCTCGGGGTCGCTCTCCTGCTGGGGTTGCTCTCGGTCGCCCTCGTAGCCCGGCCGCCCGCGCCGCTGCCCGCCCGCGGCAGGCTGGCGCTCGCCGCCGCCGGCGCCACGCTCGCGGCGGCGCTGATGCTGGTGCTGGCCGACGCCTATGTCGGCCGCCTGTGGCCGGCCTCCTTCGGCGGCAGGATCTGGCAGCTGGAAGCGAGATTGAGCTCTCTCTTCGGGACGGTGAAGATACTGCGCAGCATGCCGGAGAGCGACGGCCGCTACGCCCGCCTCTACTTCCAGGACGGGCTGGTGCAGAACACCGTCGGCTCCGACGGGCGCTCGCTGTCGTTCTACACCTATGCCCTCGAAGCCCTGGCCTACACTTTTCATCCGCGGCCGCAGTCGGCGCTGGTGCTGGGCCTCGGCGCCGGCATCGTCCCGATGCGGCTCGCGTCGCGCGGCGTCGCGGTGGAAACAGTGGAAATCGACCCGGCTTCGCTGACGGCGGCGAACCGCTACTTCGGCTTCGACGCCACGCGCGTGCGCGTGCACCTTGCCGACGCCCGCACCCACCTCAAGCGCTGCGGCCGCCCCCTCGACGTCGTGATCGTGGATCTCTTCCACGGCGACGGCACGCCGGATTACCTCATCACGCGTGATTTCTTCAGCGACCTCAAGCGCTGCCTCGGGCCGGGCGGCGTGGCGGTGTTCAACACCTTCGCCGACCTGGAGCACCCGGCCGCCTACGCGCATCTCCTCTCGACCTTGCGCACGGAACTTCCGTACATCGCGCTCTACCGGCCCGAGTTTCAGGGAGCGGCGCACATCAACAGCTTCATCGTCGCCAGCGCGGCGCCGCTGCCCCAGCCGAGGGAAGTTGCACTGGATTTTGTGCCACCGCAGTACGCCGACCGGCTCGCTGAAATGCTGAAGCAGCCAAGCGCCCTCAACCGCGGCCTGTTGAAGGACGGAGCGATCGTCACCGACGCGCGCAACCGCGCGGTGCACGACGTCGCCCTGGGCCAGATGATTTACCGGCGCTCGATAGTGGAAGTGGTGCCACCGGCGTTTCTGGTAAATTGATCGGCAATCAGGCTCGGCGCCCGCCTAAAACCTGGCGGCCGCCCGACCGTTCGCCACCGAGGGGGCCATCCAGTGTTGTTCAATATCCTCGTGGGAAACCACGGTGCGTCATTTCACTCTCTTCAATTGCTTGGCCCGCTGGTCAATTATGTCCGCTCGACGCTGAGTATTTGCGGTCACGGCGTCACGATTGCCCGGAGCGCCTGGAGTGACGATGCCGTCAACCTGCTGTTCGAGCATTTTCCCGATCCCCGGTTCTGGGCGAACGAGATTCGCAGGGCAAGACGGGAGCAGGGTTGCATCGTCGGTGTCGTGGCTACCGAATTATTGGTCAACAATACCATTCCCTACGCGAAAAACGGCATCCACTCCAGCGAGATAGCCAGCCAGGACGAACGCGAACAGGAAAACTATATTCGAAAGAGAATCGAGGGTCTGAATGCCGTTGCGCCAGAAGTGAATTTTCTATGGTCGTTTCTCGAGCGCACCGCCCATGAATTTGAATCCCGCTGCGGGCTGTCCCGGTTTTTCCCGGTGGGACATGCCGTTGGACTGCCCCGCGAATCCCGCCAATCACCGAAGGACATAGACGTGGCTTTCTTCGGGACCCTGACTCCGCACCGGGCCGCTATTCTGGAGAAGATGGCCCGCAATGGAAACCTGAACATCGTCACCGTGGGACGGGGGACTCCCGCCGGGGTCTTGCCCGATTACATGATTGCCTCGCTTCTGGACCGGGCAAAAATCGGGTTGAACCTGACGTTAAGCGCCATTGATGAATCGCCGCCCGATCTTGACCCCCGGTTCGCTTCCTGCATCAGGGTTGTGCAAATGCTGGAGCACGATGTCTGCGTTGTTTCCGAGGACATTCCCCTCGATAACCCCTACCAGGACTACATGTGTTCGTCGCCGCTGGAGGGGCTGATGGAAACCTGCCTGCAATTGTTGAAAACAGGCGAATGGCGCGAACGCGGGCTGCAACGCGCAGCGCGTTTCCGCGAGAAAATGGACGTGAGGAAGGTGTGCGCGCCGGTAATCAACGAGACACTGGCAGCCCTGGCCGCGACGGGCAAGTGACGAGGTCACGCAGTGACGGGCCGGGAGCCGGCTGGTGCAGCGTCTGCGCAAAAAAGAACCCCGCCCGAGCGGGGTTCCATAAATCGCTTCTCGTCACCTCGTCACTGCGTCACTTCATCACCGCATTATTGCGTCAGCCCTTGACGCGCGTGGCGGTCCACTTCGCCGAACCCTTCCCCCCGGCAAGCTGGACGGTGCCTTCCATGGCATCGCCTGAGACGCGTCCCTTGAAGAGATGGCGGTCGCCGCCCGCCGGAAACGCGAACGTGATGTCTTCACCAGCGAGGCGGGATTGCGTGAACTTGACTCCCTTGGCCGCGCCGCCCGTCACCGCGCCGTCGAGGTCCTGGAAATTCTGGCGCAGCGTCAAATCGTACTTCTCATCGGCCGGCGCCGCGAGATTAAGCTGCCACCGGCCCGCGACCCTGGCCGGGATGATCCACAGGTAAACCGTCGCGCGCGGCACGCCGTTGATCTTCTCTTTCTCGGGCACGTCCCAGGTGTACTGATCGTCGGCGCGCCAGTCGCCGAAATGATAGTCGTGCGAGACCACGCGCGTGCCCGGCTTCAGCTCGACGAAGATCTTCGGCCGCAAGTCCATCATCATGCCCGGCAGCAGGTAGAGCGTTACCACGGTCGCCCGGCTGATGTCAGCCTTGAAGACGTCCTGCACCTGGAACGACGCCCGCTCGGCTACGCCCCGCTTCTTCGCCTCGGCATTCGACAACTTGACCAGCTCGGGGTCGATGTCCACCCCGAAGCCGCGCGCCTTCAGCTTGGTCGCCGCCGTCAGCACGATGACGCCGTCGCCGGAGCCGAGGTCCACCACGAAATCGCTCGCGCCGACGCGCCCGATGCGCAGCATCTCGTCCACCACGACCTGCGGCGTGGGCACGTACGGCCCGCCGGTGCGCTTGCTCTCGACATCCTCCGCGGCGAACGCCAGTTGTGCCAGCGGCGCCGCGCCGAGCGCGAATACCACCCGCCGCCTGTGGACAGAAACAATAGGGGTCATGCTTTCCTCATTACCAGTTAAAACGAAAAAACAGGGACAGGATTCACGGGATCAACAAAAAACCCAAGTTCAAAAGCAATCGACAGGATTAACAGGATTTACAAGATTAAAACAGAAGATCTGTTCAATACCTTCTTCAATCTTGTTAATCATGTAAATCCTGTCTATTAGGGTTTGCTTTTTTGTATTGTGAATCCTGTTTATCATGTCAATTTTCTAAAGGGAAGGGATAAGCGTCCAGCCATGCCTGCAGGCCTCCACCGCTTCCCCCGGCGACAGCACGCCGTTGAAGCTCGCTCGCATCACCTCCTTCACAACCCCGAGTTCATGCGCCGTGAGACGCTTCTTCATCTCGCCGCGCTCGACGTCGGCGAGCAGCCGCGAGAGCGAGGCGCCCTGGTCGCGCAGCCGGATGGTCTGCTGCGCAATCTCGCCGTATTGCTCGCAGGTCATCTCCGCGCCCGCAGTCGCGTAAACCAGAAACAGAAAGATGGCAGTCAGGATACGCATGTCGAGTTGGCAAGCATTGTATCTGCCGTTAAACGCGGACGCTACGCACCGGGTTAGCGCACGACGGTGCGTGGAGCAGTCTCTTCAGTACGCCAGCTGTAGCGCTTCCGGCGTATGACTTCACGGACGCGGTCGAGCAGGCGCGGCTTGGCCGGCGCGGCAAGAAAACCATCATTTAATTCAGACTGTTGACCCATTTTCTGCTACCTAACACCGGCACGATCCGAGCCCATAACCAGTTAACGTCTTGATTTGAAGGCGCGTTGACGCAAAGTGGGGAAAGACCTACCGTGTTAGGTAGTTTCGTCGATCCATTGCAAAGTTATACGGCAGTAGACGGTACCACTTGACATACCATATATGATATAGACACAATATGGCATGTGGCGGATCGAGGAGCATCGGCGCGTCGACAAGCAACTGCGCTCCACGCCCCGCGAGATTCTACAGCGATACGAGAAGTGGAAGGACATAGCTACAATCTCAGGCCCTCCCGGCCTGAGATTGATCAAAGGGTTTCACGACGAGGCTCTTTCGGGAGAGTGGGCTGGATACCGATCTTCCCGCTTGGGGCTGAAATACCGCATCATTTATCAACTCGTGCCGACCGAGCAGCTGTTTCAGGTTGCCTCGATCACCGCCCATGATTACAGGAGACCGTGATATGAAAGAGTTTCGTCCGGCGAGGAAGCGAATCGAAGTTTCGGTTGGCGAGTCCGTACGTATCGTCCGCGAGTTTCAGGGCTTAAGTCAGAACCAACTCGCCGAGCTGACGGGAATACCGCAGGCCACTCTTTCCGCGATCGAAAATGACCGCGTGAGCCTTGGTGTGGAACGGGCAAAAGTTCTTGCCAAGGCACTGAATTGCCATCCTGCCGTTCTGGTATTTCCGGGATGGGACGCGGCCGAGAAAACTGCCGCATAACCTTCCGATCCATCCGACCGCAAAGGGCGGCGGCTGATCGGGGACGTTAGAGAGCATCACAACGGGCATTAAGTTCGGGCACCTATCCGATTGCTGAGGAAGGGACCGCGCATGAAGAGCGGTTTATTGCATGTTGCACTTGGCTTAACGCTTGCGCTCGGCGTATCCGTGCAGGCTGCTGAGGTAAGAGTGATGGCCGGCTCGGCGATTGCTCCCGCACTCGACGAAATAGTACGGCAATTCGAGCGTAAGACCGGCCATACACTTGTAATTGATCATGGGATATTTCAGGTCCTCAAAATGAAAATTGACGCTGGGGAAGCCTTCGACCTTGCCGTCATTGGTGAAGGCTCGATGGATGACGCTACGAAGCAAGGGAGGGTCGTCTCTGACACACGAACCCTCATCGCTCGCGTCGGAATGGCCGTAGCGGTCAAGGCAGGCGCGCCCAAGCCAGACATAGCTTCAGTTGAAGCCTTCAGACGCACGCTGCTCAGCGCCAAGTCGATCGCTTATCCCCCTAAAGGCGCGATAGGAATCCATCTCGCAAAGGTTTTCGGGACTCTTGGCATCAGCGACCAGATGAGCTCCAAGATAAAAGCTCTCCAAACAGTCGAGCTTGTCCCGCAAGCTGTTTCGTCTGGCGAAGCCGAACTTGGTTTTGCCCCCAGCACCGTGCTTGTCGCGGGCAGCGGCATTGATATCGTAGGCCCGCTCCCGGCTGAGTTACAGAGCTACATCGTTTATGTGAGCGCAGTGGGCACAGGGGCAAAGCAGCCAGATGCTGCAAGAGCCTTCATTCAATACCTCACGACGCCCGATTCAGTTTCTGTGATGAAGGCGAAGGGGTTCGAGGTGGGGATTCGCTAGGCGGAGCCCTCAGTTTCGAGATGCGCTATAACGATCTAACTGCCGCTTCCACGCTAACGCGCCATAAAGCGCCGCGCGCAGGTGAAGCGGATCGTTAGTTTCCCATCCAGTTTCCGCGCGTTGAACAGCGACCTTCTCCCGACTGTTCGAACGCGCGGAGTTAAACCGGCGATCAGGGCACGGGAGCCGCGGCTCCCGTATCCCTGCGCGTCCGGCTTTAACCGTGCTTGGCGGTTAATTATTAGCTCTGTTTCTCTCCGCGTCTCGGCGGTTCAATTCAGCTTCTGACGGCATCCAGCCCCGCCCGCGCGCCCAAGTGGTGCGCCGCAAGCACGCACGTGAGCCCGATCGCCGCGGGCAATGCCAGCATCCCGAACAGCAGCGTGTAGCTCCCCGTCAGCAGGTAGATGCTGGTAAACGCGATCGGCCCGACCATCTTGCCGAAATTCACGAAGACGAGCGAGCCGGCGGTGGCCGTGGAGATGTCCTTGCGCGGGGAGAGCCGCGCGACTTCCGCCATGAACGTGCCGTTCCACCCGCTCGCGGTGGTGCCCAGCACGAAGAACAGCGCGCATGCCGCAGCAATCGGCCAGTCCTGGCCCAGCGCCAGCACCATGAGGCAGGTCGCGATCATCACCCCCGCCAGCACCGACAGGACCCCGAAGCAGTTGCGCGTGACGTCGGCGAGCCAGCCCCAGAACACGCGCCCGAACACGCCGCCCGCCTGGGACGCCGTCAGCACCATGCCCGCAGTGACCAGCCCGATGCCGAGCTGCTCCACGAACAGCACCACCGTGAACGTCTGCAGGCACACCTGCACGATGACGAAACAGCCGCCCGATACCGACAGCAGCCGCAGCGCGGCGTGGTTCCAGATGATTCTGATGCCGACGAAAGGATGGGCGACGATCTTCACGGCGGGATCGCGGTCGTCGTCCCATAGCAGACGGTAGCGTTGCATCAGGAGCAGGAGCAGGCACGCCAGGGCGGCGGCGCCCGCCAGCGCCCACTGCCAACCGAAACTCACCGCGACCACCGGCGTGATCGACGCGGCCAGAATGCCGCCGAACGGGACGCCGGTCTGCTTGAGCGAGAACACCAGGTTGCGCCGCGCGGGCGGCGTGAAGCGCGCCAGCAACTGGGAAGCCGGCGGCGAGATCAGCCCGTAGCCCAGGCCCAGCGCGACGGCGGAGCCGAACAAAAAGGCCGGGTGTGGCAGGATGGCCGTCAGGCAGCCCGCCGCGAGCAGCGCCAGCGCGATCTGCGTCACGCGGCAGGCGCCCCAGCGCACGGACAGGCGGCTGCCCAGGGTCAGCGAAACCAGCATGAACACGGCAAGCAGGCTGATCTGGTAGCCGATCAGGGAAGCGTCGATGCCATAGGCCTGCGCGACCTTGGGCGCGACCGCGGGCAGCGTCATGGTCGCCACGGTGCCGACCGTCTGCGCGGCGAGCAGCGTGCCGAGCAGGAACGCGAGGCCGGGCGCGCGCCGCGCGCTCGTGCTCATGGAACCCGCGTTGCGCTCCAGCGCGCGATCACCCATTCGCCATCGCGGACTTCACCGCTCATCTCGCCGCGTCCGACCGTGGCCGAGTAGCGCTCGCGGCGCCCGTTCTCGCCCTGGACGGTGAAAGCGAGCTGCGTGCCGCTGATTTTCCCGTCCTTGACCGCGGCGTTCCTGCCGTTGCGCGCAAGCTTGCCCTCAAAATGCTGGAAGCCCTGGCGGACGTCGAGCTGGAACTCGTCGCCTGGCTTGCCCGCCCACTTCCCGCGCCAGGCGCCCGCCACCTGCGCCGGCACGACCCACAGGTGAATATCGGAGGTCCACGACCCGGTCATGTCGTACTTTTCGTTGGTCTCGATCGTGATGGTGTTGTCGGGCTGCCACTGGTCGAACGTGAAATCGTGCGACACGACGCGGGCGCCGGGCTTCAACTCGGCGAGCAGCTTCGCTCTCAGGGTGGTCATCATGCCCGGCAGCAAATAGAGCGTGAGCACGGAAGCGCGGCCAAGGTCCGCCTCGCGCACGTCCTGCCGCAGAAACCGCGCGCGATCAGCGACGCCCTGCTTCTTCGCGGCGGCATTGGCGAGGTCCACCAGCTCCGGGTCGATGTCCACGCCCACGCCGCCCGCCGCCTTGAAGCGGGTCACCGCGGTCAACACGATGCGCCCGTCACCGGAGCCGAGGTCGATGACAAAGTCCTTCGGGCCGACGCCGGCATGCTTCAACATCGCCTCGACCACGGTGGACGGCGTTGGCACGTACGGCCCGCCGCTGCGGTCGATCTCCGCGGCGAACGCAAGCGACGCGCACAGCGCCGCCGCGGCCGCAACGAGCTTCAACAGGGATTTCATGAGATGGATGCTACCGCAAATACGCAGGCGCGTGACGGGTGATGGGTAATGCCCCGTTCAAAGTTCCAAGTTCAAAGTTCCAAGTTAAACCTTGAACCTTGAACCTGGAACCTGGAACAGCCCCTTCCCTCATCATTGTTTCTCGAGGCCGACCTCGCTGCGCCAGTCCTTGGTCTTGAGGATGAGCGGCTTCAGGCTCAACAGGAACATCAACGCGCCGAGCGCAAGCATGGTGGTGGCGATCGGGCGCTGGAGGAAAATGGTGTAGTCGCCGGCGCTCATCGCAAGCGACTGGCGCAGCGAGAGCTCGAGCATCGGCGCGAGCACCAGCCCGAGCGCCACCGGCGCGAGATCGTAACCGAACTTGCGCAGCCCGTAACCGATCCCGCCCATGGCCAGCAGGATCCACACGTCCACCACGCTGTTGGCGACCGAGTAAGTACCGAGGATGCAGAAACAGAGGATGCACGGGTAGAGGTAGCTGTAGGGAATGCGCAGCAGGTTGACGAACAGCCCCACCAGGGGCAGGTTCAGGATCAACAGCACCACGTTGCCGACGTACATGCTCGCGACGAATCCCCAGAACAGCTCCGGCTGCTGCTGGATCAGCATGGGGCCGGGCAGGA
Source organism: uncultured Streptomycetaceae bacterium (assembly GCA_964521405.1). Classification (GTDB taxonomy): domain Bacteria; phylum Pseudomonadota; class Gammaproteobacteria; order Burkholderiales; family SG8-41; genus SG8-41. The sequence continues at coordinate 33,426 of CAZFRR010000191.1, forward strand.
TGCCGTGCACCATGATGGCGGCGAGCATCACCGCGGTGACCGGGCTCGTCGGGATGCCGAGCGCCATCATCGGCACGAACGCGCCGGTGGCGGCGGCGTTGTTGGCCGATTCCGGCCCCGCCACGCCTTCGATCGCGCCCTTGCCGAAGCGCTCGGGATGCCGGGAAATCCGCCGCTCGATGCCGTAGGACACGAACGACGAGATGATGTGCGCCGAGCCGGGAATGATACCGATCATGAAGCCGAGCAGGCTGCCGCGCGCGATGGGCCCGACCGACAGCCGGAGTTCTTCACGCGACGGAATGAGATCGCGCAGCTTCGGCTGCTGGACGCTTTGCACCGCGGGCGCGCCCGCCGTCAGCAGGATTTCCGAGACGCCGAAGAGACCCACCGCCACCGGCACGATGCCCACTCCGTCCCCCAGCTCGATGACGTCGAAGCTGAAACGGGTGTAGCCGGTCATGACGTCAATGCCGATCATGCCGAGCATGAGGCCGAACGCCGCCATGGCCAGCGTCTTTAACATCGAGCCGCCGGTCATGTAGGCAAGGATGAACAATCCCATCAGCAGCAACGCGGTATATTCCGGCGGCCCGAAGCGCAGCGCGAACTCGGCGAGCGTGGGCGCGAGCAGCATCAGGCCGACCACGCCCAGCGTTCCGGCGACGAAGGAGCCGATCGCCGCGATCGCGAGCGCCGGCCCGGCGCGCCCGTTCTGGGTCATCGCGTAACCGTCCACGCAGGTCATCACCGACGCGGCCTCCCCCGGAATGCTCATCAGGATCGAGGTGGTGGAGCCGCCGTACATCGCGCCGTAATAGACGCCCGAGAGCAGCACGATGGCGACAATCGGGTTCAGCCCAAAGGTCGCGGGCAGCAGCAGGCTGATGCCGGCAAGCGGCCCCAGTCCCGGCATCATGCCGACCAGCGTGCCGATCAGGCAGCCGACGAACGCATATACCAGGATCGACGGCTGCAGCGCGACCGAGAAGCCCAACATCAGGTTATTGAATGTTTCAACCATCAGGTCCGGTCAGGAAACTCCGATCGTGCTTTCGATAAATGATGAATGATGAATGATGAATGATGACCCAAAAACGCGGCAGGGCACTTCATTCCGCATTCATCATTCCGCATTCATCATTGCTTTCAGAATCCCCACGGGCTTCGGGGAAGCGGCACGCGCAAGAGATCGCCCACGACGTAGAAGGAGGCGAAGCTGAAGCCCAGCGCCACCAGCGCCACCGGCAACAGCCGCCGGCGTTCGAGCACGCCCAGGAAGAAGACCAGCATGGCAATCATGGTAATCCGGTAGCCGATCCGCTCCAGCGCAAAAACGGCGACGCCGCAGGCGGCGAGTATCACCACCGCGCGCGTTGCCTCCGGCCATTTCAGCGAGGCGACCGGCGCGGATTTCCCGCCCCACAGCGCGATCAGCAGCCCCACTCCGCCGAGAAAGATCGCGAGCAGGAGCGGCACGTAGCCGGGCCCGGGCTCCTGCAGCGTCCCGATCGGGTAGGCGCGGTTTTGCCACCAGGCATAGAGGCCGAGCGCGAGCAGCATCAGCCCCGAGAACTGGTCGCTGCGCAACCCGCCGCGCGTCTCAGGTGTGCCGGAGGGATGCGGATCCGTCACTTGCCACTCGCCACTCGTCACTCGTCACTTCTTGTCTTCCACCTTGCCGACCATCTGCACCAGAGCGGCGAGCCGCTTGGCATCGGCCAGCCAGTACTGCTGAAACTCCGGCGCATCCTTGTACTGCACGATCGAATCCACCCTGGCCATGGCGTTCTTGAAGTCCGGGTCCTGCACCGATCTCCGCGCCGCGTCGCGCAGCGCCTTCATCACGGAGTCCGGCGTGCCCCGGGGCGCGAACAGGCCGGCCCAGATGTAGTACTCCACGTCCTTGTAGCCCAGTTCCTTGAACGTCGGGATGGCGGGGTAGGAAGCATGCCGCTCGGCGCCCCAGCCCACGATCGGGCGCATCTTGCCGCTTTTCACGTGGGCGCTGATCGCCGCGGGACCACCCGCGGTCATCTCGACGTGCCCGCCGAGCAACGCGGTAATGGCCGGCCCGCCGCCCGTGGTCGGCACGTGCCGCATCTTGAGCTTTGCTGCGTGCAAAAACATCTCCATCGGCATGTGCAGCGCGCCGTAGACACCGGACGACGAGAACGACATCTGGCCCGGCTTCGATCGTGCGAGCGCCACCAGCTCCTTCGCCGTCTTCACCGGCAGCGAGGGGTGCACCACCAGGATGGTGGGGTCCGCCGTGATGAGGGCGATTGGGGTGAACTGGTCGAGCGCATAGGCCGGCTTGCGGTTGAACAGCTCGTCGGCCGCGGGGATCACGGAAATGCTCGAGAGCGCCATGAGCACGGTGTAGCCGTCGGGCTTGGCGTTGGCGACGGCGGAGTTCCCGACCGCGCCGGCGGCCCCCGGCCGGTTCACCACGGAGACCGGCTGCTTGAGCATCTTCTCCATCGCCACCGCGGTTGGGCGCGCTGTAATGTCGGCCACCCCGCCCGGGGGAAAGGCCACGATCATCGTGATCGGACGACTTGGATATGTTTCCTGCGCTGCCACCGTCATTGGCGCCAGCAGGCCAACAACCATCATGCCCAGACGACATAGGTTCATTTCGGCTCCTCGCGGCTCTTTATTCATCATTCATCATTCATCATTCAAAACTGGGTTATTGGTCGGCTTTGGCGCCGGAGATCTTGACTACCCTCGCCCACTTGGCGATATCGGCGTGCAGGTACTTCTCGAACTCGGCGACCGTCATCGTCAGCGGCACGGCGCCCTGCTCGCCCCAGATCTTTTTCACGTCGGCCCGGCTCGTGACCTTCGTGATTTCGGCGTTGAGCCGGTCGATCACCGGCCTGGGCGTTCCGGTCGGCGCCATGACCCCGAGCCAGATGGTCGTCTCGTAACCCTTCACGCCCGCTTCGTCTATGGTCGGCACATCCGGCAGCACGGAGGAGCGCGTCCGGCCGCTGGTCGCCAGCGCCCGCACTCTACCGGCCTTCGCCATCGGCGCCATGGTGGTGATCGCATCCAGCATCATCTCGGTCTGCCCGCTCATGACGCTGGTGCGCGCTTCCCCGCTGCCCTTGTGGGGAACGTGCAGGATGTCCACGCCTGCGAGCGCCTTGAACAGCTCGCCGGCCATGTGGTACGGCGTGCCGTTACCGGAGGACGCATAGCTCATGCGGTTCTTTTTCGCGAGCTGAACCAGCTCCTTCACCGATCTCGCGGGGACGGAAGGATGCACGACCAGCAGGATATCCGAGTAGTTGATCGGCGCCACCGGGACGAAGTCCTTCATCAACGCGAACGGCTTTTTCGGTATCAGCGACTCGTTGACCGTGTGGGTGTTGGACATGACGAGCAGCGTATAGCCGTCCGGCGCCGATTTCGCCACCAGGTCGGTGCCGATGATCGAGCCGGCGCCGGGCCGGTTCTCGACCACGAACGGCTGTCCCAATACCCCTTGCATCTGCTGACCGAGATAACGGGCATAGATGTCGGCCGGCCCACCGGCGCCGAACGGGACGACGGCGCGTATTGGTTTCACGGGATAGACCTGCGCGTGAGCGCCTGCGCAACCCGCAACGGCAGCAGCCAGCGCGACAAAGCGTGTTATTGAGTGCAACCGTGACATCATCTCCTCCTGTCGGTTTGAAGGACACCCATCCGTTGTGGATGTCGTCGTGACGCGCCAGTATCTTATCCCGCCTGAGCGCAGTCAATCGCGGGATAATGCGTCTTGCACCATTCCATTCATCGCAATTCGGGAGATCAATCATGAGAGGGAATAACACCACCCGGCACAGCCGCCGCCATTTCATCCAGATTGCCGGGACTGCCACTGCCAGTCTCGTCCTGGCTGCCCTGCCTGGCGCACTGCGTGCCCAGGGCGGCGCGCCGGGGAAACTCAGGATCGGCGTCATCGGGTCGGGTAACGTCGGCGGCACCATCGGAACGCTGTGGATCAAGGCCGGTCACGAGGTCATGTTCTCATCCCTCGATATCGAGCACGACCGAAAACTTGCCGCCAGCATTGGCACCGGCGCGCGCGCGGGCACGCCGAAGGAAGCCGCGGCATTTGGGGAAGTGCTGTTCTTCGCGGTGCCCTATGCTGCCCTCCCCGGGCTGGGCCGCGACCTCGCGGCCGAGATCAAGGGCAAGATCGTGCTCGACGCCAGCAACCCCATTCCCCGCCGCGATGGCGACATGGCAAAAGACGCGCTCGCCAAGGGCGCCGGCATAGCCTCTTCGGAATTTCTGCCCGGCGCGCGTATCGTGCGCGCCTACAACGAAGTGGGCGCCGCCCGCATGCGCGACGACGCGCATCGCGCCGGGGAACGCCTCGGTATCCCGCTGGCCGGCGACGACGCGCAGGCGCTGAAGACGGCAGTGCGACTGGTGCAGGACGCCGGCCACGAACCGGTGGTCGTCGGCGGTCTCGCGCGCGCCCGGGAGTTCGATTTCGGCTCGGCGGTGTTCGGCAGGCCGTTGACGGCGGCGGAATTGCGCAAGGCGCTGGGTTTAAAACCGTAAATCCAAAAGCATGGACACAGAGGACACAGAGGACACAGAGGACACAGAGGACACAGAGGACACAGAGAAAAATCAATATACTGGCTACAAGCTGTCTTAAAAAATCCCCTCTCCCCGCTCCACGGGGAGAGGGAGTGTTTTGAGACAGATCGCTCTTCGTTCGTGAATTTTGAATTTCTTTGTGCTCTCTGTGCTCTCTGTGGCTGAAATGCCTTTTCCGGCATGAGCGAGGCGGCGCAACACCGCTGGCTGGCGCGCGTCGTCAGCGTGCGCCCGGGGGAAGTGCGGGCGCTGCTCTGGTCATTCGCGTACTTTTTCTGCCTGCTCGCGGGTTACTACGTGCTGCGGCCGCTGCGCGACGAGATGGGCATCGCGGGCGGCGTGCGCAACCTGCCGTGGCTCTTTACGGCGACGTTCGTCGTCATGCTGGCCGTGGTCCCGGTATTCGGCGCCGCGGTCGCGCGCCTGCCGCGGCCGGTCTTCATTCCGCTGGTCTATCACTTCTTCGTCGCCAATATCGCGATCTTCTGGCTGCTCTTGACGTTCGACATCGCCAAGCTCCACGTCGCGCGGGTGTTCTTCGTGTGGATCAGTGTCTTCAACCTGTTCGCCGTGTCGGTGTTCTGGTCGTTCATGGCCGACCTCTACGCCTCCGAGCAGGGCAAGCGGTTGTTCGGCTTCATCGCGGCCGGGGGCTCGGCCGGCGCGCTGTTGGGACCGGCGCTGACCGTCGGGCTTGCGGTCCCGCTCGGCCCCGTCAACTTACTGATCGTCGCCGCGCTGCTGCTCGAAGCGGCCGTGCTGTGCGCGTCACGCCTGGAAGCGGCTGCGCCGCGACTCAAACCCGCAACCTCCGAACCCTCCGCGCCCGCGCGAGAGCCCGATGCCACGGGCCTGGGAGGCGGCTGGCTCGCCGGCATCGCGATGGTGCTGCGCTCGCCCTATCTCGCCGGCATCGCGCTGTGGGTGGCATTACTGTCGCTCGCCGGCACTTTTCTCTATTTCCAGCAGGCCAACATCGTGGCCGCCGCCTCCGACGATCCTGCGGTGCGCACCCGCATATTTGCCACCATCGATCTCGCCATTGGAATTCTCACGATCATCGTGCAATTCATCGTGACGGGCAGGCTGATTACGCGCTTTGGCGCCGGACCGGCGGCGGCTTTTCTGCCCCTCATATTCTGTCTCGGCTTTCTCGCGCTCGGGTTGACGCCCATGCTATGGGTCGTGATCGCGTTCCAGGCAGCCCAGCGCGCCGCCAACTTTGCCATCTCGAACCCGGCGCGCGAAGTGCTGTTCACGGTGCTCGACCGCGAGGAGAAATACAAGGCCAAGAACGTGATCGACATCGTCGTCTTCCGCGGCGGCGATGCCGTGAGCGGGTGGCTGTTTGCCGCGCTGCGTGGTGCGGGGCTGGAGCTGGGCGCGATTTCGCTCGCCACGGTGCCCGTCACCGCCGCCTGGCTCGCCCTCGCCCTCGCGCTCGGGCGTGCCCACGAGCGCCGCGCGCTAGAAGGCAACCGCAGATAAACCCCGTTAGAGGCTGGGCCTCTAACGGGGTTTATCTGCGGCTAAATTAAGAAGTCAGCATTTTCAAAGCCTTCTCCGCCGCGTCATCGGCGATTTTGTCGAGTTCCTCGGCAGTGCGGTTCTGGATCGGGTGCGGCACGTAGAGGACCGCCGGGTCGAAGCCGAGCGCCTTCGACTGCGTTTCCACCGCGTCGGTGAAGCCGGTGGTAACGATCGAGATGCCGGGGATGCCGCGGCTGTCGAAGTTCATGAGGTCGTGCAGACTGCACGACGTGCACGACCCTCAGTCGGATAGCCCTATGAGGATGACGTCGACCTCGGACGAGATCTTCTGGAGGTTCTCGGGCGTCGCAACCTTGGCGTTGGTCGGCTTGCCGCAGCGCTTCGTCTTCAGCCCCTTCTCGTGAAAGCGCTTCTCGACCCGGTCCAGGAACTCAGGGGTGCGCGTCTTGCCGATGTCGAACAGGCCGATGGTGAGGCCTTCGAGCGACTTCGGCGGCGCGTGCCGTGCCCGCTTCACGGGGGATGTTTCCGCAGTGGGATCACGCATCCAGCTCATGTTCTACTCCTTTCAAAAACAAGATTGAACCGCCAAGACCGCCAAGCACGCCAAGCACGCCAAGCACGCCAAGCACGCCAAGAAAATCCATACAGAAAGAACTAACGTGGAGCCAATCGGAGCGCGGGCACAATGCTCAAATTATGACCCGACGTTGGCCGCGGCTTCCGCGTTGGGCGCCAGGTCAAAAGAAAAAAGGTCAGGTTCACATTTCCACCGTCATCAACGTGCTCGAGACACAATCCATCATTACAGCCTGTCGGCTCGGCGGTAACCCAGTGCGACTACCCATGCGTTCACGCCAACCGTTCATGATGGCAAGTCCGACAGGCTGCTAGATCGACAAGACGAGGCGTAGCCCATCGTCAACTTCGGCGAGTAATCGAGGATTGAGGTTTCCGATTCGTTCCGTAAGAAATGTCTTGTCCACGGTGATGACCTGCGAAACATTTACGACGGACGCCTTCGTAAGACCGGTTCCCTTGGCCGGAAGGCGAACGTTTCCGGGAGCATCAGCCAGGCGCAGGTTCGATGTAATGACAGCCGCAACAACGGTGCTGATGCGGCTGTCGTTGAAACTATTCGCCGAAACGATCAGCAACGGCCGTCGGAAGCCGGGGCCAGATCCAGTGGGTTCTGGCAGAGAACCCCACCAAATCTCGCCGCGGCGCACTACCGCTTGCCTCGTGCGAGCGTGCGATGCTGAAGCAAGGCAAGCTCAGCATCGAGTGAGGAGTTTTCTCGATCGGGACCGTAGATCTCGTTGAGTCGGGACGTTATCAAGTTGTCCTGGTGCTTATCGACTAGTGCCGCAAGCGCCTTGGAGTAAAGCTGACTTCGAGAAACCCCCAAGCGTGCAGCGAGTTGCTCGGCTGAACGAAAAACACGATCAGGAATGGAGATTGCTGTTTTCATACGCTAAGTATAACACTGGTTATACCCGCGCCAAATACCCCAAGGCCGGGTCAATGTGCCCGGGTGAAGGGCGCGTGCAAGCGCTCCGCTTGCGATAGTTCTGTGCCATGCCCTGTGGGGCGGCAACTCGTGGCTTTGTTGTGTTCTTTCTATATGACCTCGGCCCCGCGCTCGAGCAATAGCTGACGCAGTACCGACCGGTGACAGCGGGACTCCTCTTCGCAGTAGCAGCCCACGGAAAACTGCGCGTCGTGCGAAAGGGCGGCCAGCAGGTCGAGGACCCGGCTGTTATCGGGATTCTTCATTTCGACGCGATACCGCCTCACGAACGCGGTCCACTGGCGCCCGGTCTGGGCACGCAGCGCCAGCGCAACGGTCGCTGGAGCAGGCGCGAGGCTGGGGAGCCAAACGTCGTACCAATTGCCGGATGAGAACGCGGACTTTGGAACGCCGCGCGGCGGACGCCGCACGGTGCCGATTCTCAGCCCTTCATCCGGCGCCCTCGCTGTACCGAGGCGAACGATGCGGATGGCCATGGACTGATTGCTCACTGCAGCGGCATGCCCGCATCGCGTGCGGCGGCGGCCCATGAGACCAGCTGCTCCTTGACGAACGCGGGGAGTTCCTGCCGCGACGGGCCTCCCGTCTCCAGGCCGATCTTGTCGAACTGAGCCTGGACTTCCGGACGTTTCAATACGGCGTTGATCTCGCGCTCGAGCCGTTCAACGATAGACGCGGGCGTCTTCGCCGGCGCGAAAAATGCCTGCCATCCAAAAATAGTGAAATTCGGGATACCCGCCTCGACTATGGTCGGCACCTCGGGCGCCGGCCGGGTGCGGGTGCGTGTCAGCGACGCGAGCGCGCGCAGCCGTCCTTCCCTTACGTACGGCAGCAGCAAATTGGTGCCGCCGGTGAGCAGGTGAACCCGACCCGCAAGGAGATCAGGCACCGCCGCCGCGTCGCCCTTGTAGGGGACGTGGAGGATGTCCACATTCGCGGCCGCCTTGATCTGCGCCATGGTGAAAATCGTAGGCGGATTGGCGGCGGCAACGATGAGCTTGCCCGGGTTCGCGCGCGCGTACGTAATCAATTCGCCGAGCGTTTTTGCCGGCACGCCGGGATGCGCCACCAATAACAGGCTGCTCCATCCGACAAACACCACCGGCACGAAATCGGCGATAGAGTCATAAGGCGGATTCTTGCGCATGGCCGGTATGCCAGCGATATTGGAACCACTGCCCAGCAGCAGGGTATGGCCGTCAGGCGACGCCTTCGCGGCCAGCTCCGCGCCGATCGCGCCGTCCGCGCCGGGCCGGTTGTCGATGATTACCGACTGCCCCAGCGCTGGCAACAATGCCTGCGCGATTATTCGGGCTGCGGCATCGGTGGGCCCCCCGGCGGGAAATCCAAGGACAAATCGCACCGGTCGCGTGGGATACTGCTGCGCCTGAACCACGGTGCTGAGCGCAAGGATTGCCATTACCGAAAAAAAGCGAACGACGTTTACCATTGTTAACCCCTGTAACGGATTGACTGCTGTGATTCGTGATTCGACTCTTAGTTTTCCTTCGTGTCCTTGGTGGTTCAGTAGTTGATCTTATCTGCGTTTATCTGCGGTTCCATTCTTGTTTTTCTTGGCGGCCTTGGCGTCTCGGCGGTTCAATTCAGGTTTATGATTCCTTATTAGCTGCCAAGACGCCAAGAGAATCAAGAATAACAATTGAACCGGGGTTCACTCATGAAGCTCGGGTCTTCTACAGTGGCCCAAAAAAGATCTGTCGCACCTTGTCACCTCCCATCACGCGAACGAGTTCGCGCGCGGTGCAGTAGATCAGAATCAATACCACCAGGAAGATCTGGATCGCCCAGAAATGCGGCCACACTATCTCCGCGAGCAACTTCTCGTTACCAGCCAGGAAACCGCCGGTCTCTCGCCAGAAGTCGACGAGGTGCTCCAGGTAGTGGACCAGCATGGATACCAGAACGTAGACCGTGGATTTCCAGGCGACGTTATAGGCGAGCGGCCTGTCGGGGTAGCGATTGATGAACGGCAGCATGTCCGCGATCAGCACGGCCTTGCCAAGTACCAGCGCTGCCACCGTTACCGATACCGAGGTACCGAGCACGATCCCCGTTCCTTTCAGCATCAGGGCGCGGACGAGCGCAACCAGGTGCAGGGCAACGAAGAAGAAAATCGTGGGCGGGAGCATCGCCTCAATTTCCTCTTTTATTTTTTCGGACAGTTTGCTCATGGCGTTTTCCTTCGTGCCCTTTATGGTTCAAGATCTTGGTTCTCTCGGCGTCTTGGCGGTTCAATTATTGTTTTGTTTTTCCTTTGTGTCCTCTGTGTCCCCCTTGGTTCAGCTTATTACTTCCTTCGTAACCGGCTGTAACTCCAGCCACTGCTGCTCGCCTTCATCATTTTATTTTGGGTTCGTGACGCCATAATGATCGGCCATCACGTTGCCGGGGTTGCCATAGGTCGCCGGTCGGGTTCGCTCAGGCAACATCATGTTGTTCCAGGTTTCCCAATCGCTCTTGAGGCGATCGAAAATGTCTTTCCGCCGATCCTTCAGATTCGCCCGCTCGCGCGGATCCTGAACGATATCGAAGAGGAATTCGTTGCCGGCAATTTGGAGATATTTCCAATCGCTATCGCGAACGGCCCGCTGCCCTCCGGCCTTGTAGCGCCAGAACAGTTTGCGCGGATGCGGCGACGCGCGGCCGGTCAGCGTCGGCAGTAGGTTATCGCCGTCAGGCGGATAAGCCGGGTCCGGTTGGAGTCCGGTGGCCGCCAGCAGCGTCGGCATCCAGTCCATCGAGATCATAACCTGCTCGGAGATCGATCCCGCCGGAACTCGGCCTGGCCAGCGCACGATCGAAGGTATGCGAATTCCGCCTTCGAGAAGTTCGTGCTTCATACCGGCGAACGGCCAAATCTTGGAGAACCGCTCGCCGCCGTTGTCGCTGGTAAAAATGACGATCGTGTTCGCAGTGAGTCCCTGAACGTCGAGCGCCTGCAAGACCCGGCCGATATTGGCGTCCAGGCTTTGCACCATGGCCATGTAGGTCTTTTGCGTGCCGCCGTCGCGGTGCATGAGACGGCCCGCTATTCGTTTCGACTCGGCCTCGTCGTCGGGTCCTTCCCACGGCCAATGCGGTGCGGTGAAATGCAGACTCAGGAGGAACGGCTCCTTCGATCTAGCGTAGCCTTCGATCGTCTGCACTGCCCGATCGCCAAGAAGATTAGTCATGTAGCCGTGTCGCTCTACCGGCACCTCCTGCTCATAAAGCGGCGCTGTTGATTTCGGTCCGTGATTGAAATAGTCCGCGCCGCCGCCCCAGATGCCGAAGAAATGGTCATAGCCGCTCTTGAGCGGGCTGAAATCCGGCAGAAATCCCAGATGCCATTTGCCCACGAGCGTCGCTCCGTAGCCCGCTTTCTTGAGCAGCGAAGGCAGGGTCGGATGGCTGGGCGGCAGACCGATGCCTTTGGGACTCTGGAGATTGAGTGGTTCCTCAAGGCCCATCGCGAGGCGATATTGGTAGCGACCGGTAATCAGTGCCGTACGCGTCGGTGAACAAGACGCGGAATTCGAATAGCCTTGGGTGAATCTCATCCCCTCGATTGCCAAACGGTCGATGTTTGGAGTCGTGTAGTCACGCTGGCCGTAGCAGCTCACGTCCGCGTAGCCGAGATCGTCCGCCATGATGTAGACAATGTTCGGCTTGCTAGCTTGTGCCCGACTTACGCCGCTAAGTCCGACCCCCGCCAGGGCAAGCGAGCCTGCGGTAGTCGCCTGGATAAATCGACGACGGGTAATCGTCCTCTGAACGTGCTCCATGTGATCCTCCTTGTTGTTGCCTTTCCGGGTGGCTGCTTAATGTCGAACTAAATTGGTTGACTTGTTGGCTGCCAATTTAGTTGACACTTATTGCAATCGTTTTTCTTGACGGTCTTGGCAGTTTAATTATTGTTTTGTTTTCTTGGCGTCTTAGCGGTTCGATTATTGTTCTTGGTTTTCCTTCGTGGTTCAGCTCTTAACTTCCTGCGTAACCGGCTGCAACTCCAGCCGGTTGCGACCCGCGAGCCACCCCGGCAGGATCGCCGAAAACAGCCCCGCCTTGCCGCCCGCGCGCACCACCATCAGCCCGTCCTCGTGGAATTTCGGCACCTGTTCATTCGCGCGCGAGGCGGGTATGCCCTCGCCCACGCCGTCCTTGCCGGCAACCAGTTCGGAGCCCGGTCGGATCGTCGCTTCGTACAGCGCCCGCTCGATTCGGCCGCGGCCCCAGCCGGCTTCCCGGTAAATCGCGTAATGCTCGGGCGACAGCACCAGGATCGCGCGAGCGGACTGGATGAGCCGGTCGTGCCCCATCTTGACGAGTGACAGCGCGAACGAGCGCGTGAGCCCCTCCGCCGTGCGCGACTTCTGGTCCACGAATGCTTCCACGCCGTGGCCCTGAAACAGCGTCACGGCGGAAGCCCCGCGGGGCAGGCCGCGCGCGACCGACAGCGGCTCCCATTCCGGGTCCGACTCATCCTCGGCAAAACACAGCGTGAACTTGCTCGGCGCGCCGAGCGTCGATCGGTCCGCTTCGCCCGGCCGGCCGCCGCCCACGTTCAGCACGATGAGGTTCAGCGCCCGCCCGATGGTCGCGTTGGCACGGTTGCCCTGCCCCAGCGCGTTGATGCCGCTGTTCATGCCGATTTGCTTCGCGACCGGACCGTTGACGATGATGATGGGGCTCGAGAAATAGGTGGTCGCCAGCACGCCGTGCAGGGTGAATACCGGCTCCAGCGCGGCTTCCAGCGCGGCCAGCAGCACCGGCATGTATTCAGGCTTGCAGCCGGCGAGCACTGCATTGATCGCGACTTTCTCGATCGTGCAATCGGCGAGAAACGGCGGCATCTTGCCGATCACCTCGCCGGGACTGCGTGTCGTGCCCTTCAACATCGCGATGACGCGCTCGTCGGTGGGCGGCGTCACCGGCAGGCCGTCGGTCCAGCCGCGCGCGTAGGCGAGCTCGACGGGATCGTCGGCCTCGGCGTACTCGATCTTGCGCGAACGAAGCGTGCCGCCCCTGTGCTTCGCTTCCAGCCGCTCGGCCACCCCGGGCTCGAGAGAGCGGGAGCCTCACCCCGGCTGAAACGCGCGCAGCCCCTCTCCCAGGTCACGGATGCCGGTGAGTCTCCGCCAGCCATCGCGGTCCCAGCCAACCACCCGCTCCGTCTCGCGCCCACCTTCGAAACGAATCAAGGTCGGCGTGAACTCGATGTGGTTCAACCACGAATGATCGAGCTCGCGGTCATCGACGATGGCCTCGACGCGGGACGGGAACTTCGGGTCGTCCTGCGAGACGACCTGGAATGACGGCAGCTTTCCGGCCATCTGCTGCATCACCGGCTCGATCAGGGTGCAGGCCGGGCAGGCGCGCTTGACGAAAGCGACCAGGCCATCGGGTTTCAACATGGCGCGTTTCGCACTGGAATTATTTCAAGGAATTGTAGTCTACCCGATCAACCACCCCCACCCTAGCCCTCCCCCTGAGGGGGAGGGAAAGTTTTCCCTGATGGAGGAAAGAATGAAATATTCACTACCTTCCACAGCAACATAACACGCTCCTTCCCCCTCAGGGGGAAGGTTGGGATGGGGGTGGTGTTGAACAATCAAGGCGGGGCATCTTGAGGCTGAGCGCGGGATGCGGCAATCTCATACAATCCGTGAGTCGTGAATCGTGATTCGTGATTCGAACCCCATGGACCCCGCGAGACGCAGCCTGCTGATGGCAGCCGGCTGCGCTGCACTCACCATTATGAGCAAGACAGCCTCCGCCCAGCCGCCCGCGATGCTGAAACGCCCGATCCCGCGCAGCGGCGAGATGCTGCCCGTCGTCGGCGTCGGCACCTGGCAGACTTTCGACGTCGGGCCTAAGGCGCCCGAGCGCGCGGAGCTGAAGGAAGTGCTGCGGCTACTCGTGGAATCCGGCGGTTCGGTGGTGGACTCTTCCCCGATGTACGGCCAGTCCGAGGGCGTGGTGGGCGATCTCGCCGCCGAGCTCGGGCTGCGCGAGAAGCTGTTCTACGCCACCAAGGTGTGGACCAGCGGGCGCGAGGCCGGTATCCGCCAGATGGAAGAGTCGTTGCGCCTGATGCGCGCGCAGCGGATGGATCTCATGCAGGTGCACAACCTGCAGGACCTCGCCGTCCACGCGAAGACGCTGCGCGAATGGAAAACCGCGGGCCGCATCCGCTACATCGGCATCACGCACTACCACGACGGCGCGCACGCGGAGCTGGAGAGAATCGTGAGGACGCGCGAATGGGACTTCGTGCAGTTCAATTACTCGATGGCGGAACGCGAAGCCGAGGCGCGGCTACTGCCGGCATGCCTTGATTCCGGCACCGCGGTGCTCGCCAATCGACCATTTTCGCAAGGCCACCTGTTTCCCAAGGTCAAGGGCAAGCCGCTGCCGGGCTGGGCGGCGGAATTCGACTGCGCGAGCTGGGGGCAATTCTTTCTCAAATACCTGCTCGGGCATCCCGCGGTCACCTGCGTGATTCCCGGAACCAGCCGCACCGCCCATATGAAGGATAATGTGCAGGCGGGCATGGGCCGGCTGCCGGACGCCGCGATGCGGCGGCGCATGGCCGAATACCTGGGAATTTGACGGACCTGCGTCCGCCAAACTCCTCATACAGAACCGCCTGCAAGAATATTGGCAAGTTCTCATTAAAGCGTGGCGAGCGAGCGGGTAATTTCTTGATGCGTAAATGGCTGCAATCCATCGCGGGGCCGGCGATACTGTCGGCGCTTCTGCTCGCCACGCTTGCGGGGTGCAGCCTGGTGCGCGTCGGCTACGGCCAGCTCGACACCATCGCGCAGTGGACCGCGGATGATTATTTCGATCTCGAGCCGGAGCAGAAGCATGACTTCCAGAAGCGATTCGACCGCCTCCACGAATGGCACCGCTACGAGCAGCTTCCCGATTACGCGGCGTTCCTGACCTCAGCCAGGGCGCGGGTGCAAAAGGGACTTGCGCGAGAGGACATCGCCTGGATTTCGGAGGAACTGAGGGAACGCTACCGCACCCTCATCCGGCACAGCGCCAACGACGTGGCGGCGCTTCTCGCCACAGTCAAACCCGCGCAGCTTGACGCCTTGCGGCGCCAGTTTGAAAAGGTTAACCGCCGCTTCGTCCAGGAATACCACCTGGATCAGGATGCCGACGCGCAGAAACGGGCCGCGGCAAAACGGGTGCTGGCCCGCATCAGCGACTGGACCGGCAGCCTCAGTGACGAGCAGGAACGGAGAATCACCGCGCTGGCAAGCGAACTGCCGATGAACCACCGGCTGCGCCACGAGGACCGGATGCGCCGGCAGCGCGAGTTCCTGCAGTTGCTGGCGCAGCGCGGCGATTCGGCACGGTTCCCGGCCATGCTTCGTCAATGGCTCCTCAGCTGGGAGGAAGGCCGCACACCCGAATACGCGGGCGTATGGGCGCGCTGGATGGAGAAGCAGGCCGATTTCTACGTGGCGGTGGACCGCATGCTGACGCCGCACCAGCGGGAGCACCTCACGCAGCGGCTGCAGAACTACGCCAACGATTTCACGCGGCTGGCGCAGCGCCCGGCAGCGCAGGCCGCTTCGGCCCGTTGAAGGGCGTCCGCTGTCGACGCCCCAGGCGGGCGTTCGCGGCAGTTCAGCTCAAATCGAGGTGAATCAAGAACAGCTCGAATAAGGCGGGAAGCAGCATCGCCCGCACCAATGCAAAACCCCGCGACGATCGCGGGGCTTCGCAGGTTTGCCACTTCGTGGCATCGTTTCGTCACGTCATCGTGACGCATGCCGGCCCATCATCACCGGCTTGAGAGTGGTGTCGTTGGAAGTTTCACCAATAAGATCCGACCCCTACTTTCGGCTTCAGACTACGCCTGGATCTCCCCGCAGGGATATTAGCGGCACGTCTCGCGCCACGCCCTTTGTCGCTTGCCCCGGTTCCCCGACTCGGAATAACCCTTAAACATGGTGTCGAAGGTGGTCGCCGCCAGTTCGCATCAGGTACACCCCGAAAACGGGGCGCGCACAACAGCGAAACAAGGGCAGCAACCGGATCAGGCGTTAGTTCGAGGATCGATCCCGACCCGGGTCACCGTAGCGCCTTCACTTCACGCCTTTCCAAGGATTCCGTCAAGGCGTATCGGCGACTAATCGCATGCTGATTTGATCCAGGTCAATAATCGTCCACTTATGGCGGACATTACTGTCCGATCAAGTCCCGGTTACCACTTCGGATTCTCTCCGTGCTCTCTGTGGCCAGGCGCTTTTCTAGATTTTCAGCCCGGACTTGGCGACGAGCGAGCGCCATTTCTCATACTCGGCCTTGACCATCACCGCAAATTCGCGCGAGGAGTTCCCGCCCACCTCGGTGGCCTCCGCCTGCATGCGCCGCTCCATTTCAGGGGCGCGCACCGCACGGCTGGCCTCCACGTTCAGTTTGTCGATGATGGCGGCGGGCACGCGGGCCGGCGCGAACAATCCGAACCAGGTGGTGAGTTCGTAGCCCGGCACTCCGCTTTCGGCGACGGTCGGCAGGTCGGGCAGAAACCGGCTGCGGGCGGCGCTGGTCACCGCGATTGCCTTAAGCCGCCCCGCCTTGACGAGCGGCAATGATGAGATCGGCGCGCCCAGCATCCAGTTGACCTGCCCTGATGCCACTGCGGGGTAGCCGTCGGCGACTCCCTTGTACGGAACGTGTGTCATCTGCACGCCGGCCAGCGCGCTCAGCAGCTCCGCGCCCATGTGGAGCACGCCGCCGTTGCCCGATGACGCGTAGTTCAGCTTCCCAGGTTGCGCCCTGGCGAGGGCAACCAGGTCCTTCACCGACGCGACGGGCAATGCCGGTGTCACCACGACGAGGTAGGGGTTGGTCGTCAACATGGTGACCGGCTGGAAATCGCGGATGGGGTCGTAGCGCACGTTCTGGATCGCCGCGTTGGTGACCATGCTGCTGCTGCTCACCAGCAGCGTGTGGCCGTCCGGCGCCGACTTCGCCACGGTCTCCACCCCGATGCTGCCGCCCGCCCCCGGCCGGTTGTCCACGATGAAGCGCTGGCCCAGCACCTGGCTGTAGTGGTCGGCCACGATGCGCGCGAGGATGTCCACGCCCCCGCCCGGGGTCAGCGGCACGACGACGCGCACCGGGCGCACTGGGTATTGCTGTGCAGCAGCCGGCAACGCCACTGTCGCGAGCATGCCGCACAGCAATACCAATGATGAATGATGAATGATGAATGATGAATGGCTCATGCCCGTCACTGCGTCACCTTGGTGATTCAGTATAGCGCGCCCCTCGCGCCGCGCGCCCGGACGGCGGACTGCTAGAATACCGTCACCCAGGAATTTTCGGCCCCATGCCCGCATTCCCGCGCCCGATCGCGTCCAAGCTGCCCAACGTCGGCACCACGATCTTCACCGTGATGTCGAAGCTGGCGGAGCAGCACAACGCGATCAACCTGTCGCAGGGCTTTCCCGACTTCGACTGTGCGAAGGAATTGCGCGATCTCGTCACGAAGTACATCAACGCCGGGCTCAACCAGTACCCGCCGATGGCGGGCGTCGCGCGGCTGCGCGAGCGCATCTCCGAAAAAGCCGAAGCGCTCTACGGCGCGAAATACGATCCCGAGCACGAGGTGACGGTCACGCCGGGCGCGACCTACGGCATTTTCACCGCGATCGCGACGATGGTGCGGCCGGGCGACGAGGTGATCCTGTTCGAGCCCGCTTACGACAGCTACGCGCCCTCGATCGAGGTCAACGGCGGCGTGCCGGTCTATATCCAGCTGCGCTACCCCGATTACAGCATCGACTGGCAGCAGGTGAGCCGCGCGATCACGCCGAAGACCCGCATGATCCTCATCAACACCCCCAACAATCCCACGGCGAGCGTGCTCTCGGGCGAGGACATGCGCCTGCTCGAGGGGCTGCTGCGCGGCACCGACATCGTGGTAGTGAGCGACGAGGTCTACGAGCACATCGTGTTCGACGGCCACCAGCACCAGAGCGTCGCGCGCTTCCCGGGGCTCGCGGAGCGCAGCTTCGTGGTTTCCTCCTTCGGCAAGACCTACCACGTCACCGGCTGGAAGATGGGCTACGTGCTGGCGCCGAAGGAGTTGATGGCGGAATTCCGCAAGGTGCACCAGTTCAACGTGTTCGTCACCAACGGCCCGCTGCAGCACGCGCTCGCGGAGTTCATGGA
>CAZFRR010000192.1:0-31087 GCA_964521405.1 uncultured Streptomycetaceae bacterium
TTCGGCATCTTCACCTGCGGCAGCGTCTGCGCGTTCATTTGCGCGCTTTCCCCGATGATGCCGTTCAGGTACAGCACGTACGCCGTCACCGCGTAAACGTCGTCATTGGTGAGCGACAGCGGATTGTTCAGCGGCATCGCGCGCCGCGTGTAGTCGAACAGGGTCGTGGCGTAGGGCCAATAGCTGCCGACCGTGCGCATGGGCTTGCCCGTAGCAAGCGAGCCAGCGCCGCCGACGAGCGCGTCGGCGGGCTTGCCCATGCCTTTCGGGCCGTGGCACGCCTGGCATTGCGCGACGTACACGGCCTCGCCACGCTTTGCATCTCCGCTGCCGGCCGGCAGCCCCGCGCCGCTCGGCGGAATGCTGATGTCCCAGCGCGCTACTTCCTCTGCGCTCACTGCGGTGCCCAGCGCTGGTGGCTTGCCCGCGGGCGGCTGAACCGCGCAGGCCGCAAGGGCTGCGGCCGCAATCACGATAATGCCGGCGATAGGTATCCGTTTAGACGTAAACATTTTTCACGCTCCCGTCTGCGCCCACCGCCCAGCTGACGATGGAATTGTTGTGAAAGCGGATGTCTGGCGCGAACTGCGCGATCCACTCCTTACGCGGCGGCTGAACATTGCCCTTTTCGTCGGTCGCGCGGCTTTGCAGCACCGCCGCCTGACCGGTCCACTCCCACGGCAGGCGGAAGCGCACCAGGCTCTTCGGCCGCTCTTCGCCAATAAGCGCCGCAGCGGCCCAGGTTGCTCCGCCGTCGGTGGAGACTTCGACACGGCGGATGCGCCCGCTGCCGCTCCACGCAATGCCGGAGATTTCGTAGTAGCCCTTGCGCGGCAAATTCATGGTGGACGAGGGCTTGGTGATCACCGACTTCACGCCCATCTCGAAGGTGAACTGCAGTGCGCGGCCGTCAGGCAGCGGATCGGTGTATTTCGAGGTCTCGTCCTTGGTATGCGTTGGCCCTTCGGTCGCCTTCAGGCGCCGCAGCCACTTCACGCTCATGTTGCCCTCCCAGCCCGGCAGCAGCAGCCGTACCGGATAGCCCTGCTCGGGACGCAGCCGCTCGCCGTTCTGGTAGAGCGCGATCATTGCGTCGTCCATCGCCTTTTCAATCGGCACGCTGCGGCTCATGTGCGCCGAATCGGCACCTTCGGCAAGCAGCCACTTCGCCTGCGGCAGAATGCCCGCCTCCTCGAGTAGCATGCGCAAGGGAACGCCGGTCCACTCGCTGCACGCAATGTTTCCGTGGATCGCGCCGGCGGGCACTTGCGCGGGCTGCGGTGCAAGGGCGCGGTTGCTGTTGCCCGAGCACTCCAAGAACAGGGTACGCGTGGTCATCGGGTAGCTCCACAGCGATTCCATCGAGAACGTGAGGGGCCGCGCCACCAGCCCGTGCAGCAGCAATTGGTGCTGCTTGGGATCGATGTCGGGCGTGCCGCTGTGGCTACGGACGTTGTGTAGCGAGCTGGGCGTGATGATACCTTCCAGCGCCTCGATCGGCGCGAGCGCCGGGCCGGTTCCCGGCGCCAGATCCCCGTACGGGCGCAGGATATGGCGCATGACCGGCTGCTCGAAGCGCGAGCGCTCGCCATAACCGGTGAGCGCTGACCCATAGACGCGCTCCCAGGGCTGGCCCGCAAGGCCTTGAGCGTTCGCACCCTGCGTGAGTCCGGCCGAGGCAGCTACGCCCGCCGCCGCCGCGCCGCGCTTGAGGAACGTGCGGCGGCCTATCCTGTCAGGTTGCCCGGAAGATGGGCGCGCGACCGGCGCCCGTGAAGAACGATCTCTGGCGTCCATGAGTCCCCCCGCAAAAAAAGCTGCCATGCCGGAGCTGATTTTCGGGGCGGCGCCGTCACATGGCGGAACGCGCCGGCCGGCGGGTTCGTCTTGTTGGTTTTGCCCGCCTCGGTGTGATGCCGGTCCATCTTACGCGCTTCTCGACGGAACGGATGCCCCCGAACGCCAAAGCCGGCCCAGCTCCAGACTATATAATTAATCGCCCGTTGTCCGCCGCCGGACGCATGCGAGGCCGCCCTTGGATCGAGCACTCTGGATCACCTGGTACGACCTGCCGCAGGAAGGGCGCGACGCCTATCTGGCATGGCTTCACGGCGCGTATATCCCGAAAATCATGGAACAGCCCGGCCTGCTCTGGGCGGCGCATTTCGCCTCGGAAGAACAGCCGGTGCGGACGGAAAAGAAAAGGCCCCGGCGCCATCCGCCAGCGGGATCGGTACCCGGCGGATACCGTTATCTGCTGCTGTTCGGGGCCGCGGACATCCAGTCATTCGCCAACCCGACCCCGCGGCAACTTCACGAGCGGCTACCGGACGGCGACCGCAAAATGCTGGCGCTGAGAAGCGGCGAGGCCGTGAACCTCATGATCGAGCAGGCCCGCATAGCGGGTCCCGACGCCGGCGGGCGCGATCCGGCGCAGGCGCTCTCCCCCTGCATCCAGCTCGGCAGCTTCATCCACGATGACGACGAGGAACTGCTCGCGTGGTACACCCAGTGGCGCCTGCCCTCGATGACGGAGCAGCCGGGCTGCGTTGCGGTGCGCAAGCTGGTTTCCGTCTCGGGCTGGGCCAAGCACGCGATCCTGCACGAGTTCACGTCGGTGGAGGAACGCAACGCGAACTTCGTGAATTTCGAGGAGAAACATCATCCGGACCAGGCCGTGTGGTCCGCAAAAGTCACGGGCCAGGTCGTTCACTATCCCGGCTCGCCCAACGTCGCCCGCCGCATCTGGTCTACAGTTAAAGATCCGTCAAAGATCAAATAGACAGGATTTACAGGGTTTACAAAACTTGAATCAAGATCAAAAACAATGGACAGGATTAACAAGATTTACAGGATTAAATCCAGAAACAAGAACAAGATCGAGCTTTATTTGTTTTGGTTCTAATCTTGTTAATCATGTAAATCCTGTCTATTGCCTTTGTTAATCTTGTAAATCCTGTCTATTCATTTTTTTCAACAATGCCCTACGCCACCACCCGCGACGGAGTGAGCCTGTACTACGAGGAAGCCGGCCGCGGCACGCCCATCGTCTTCGTGCACGAGTTCTCCGGCGATTGCCGCAGCTGGGAACCGCAGTTGCGCTTCTTCAGCCGCCGCTACCGCTCAATCGCGTTCAACGCCCGTGGCTACCCGCCGTCGGACGTGCCGCGCGCCCGCGCGAAGTACTCGCAGGCCATCGTCGCCGACGACATCACCGACCTCCTGCGCCATCTTGGGCTCGGGAAGGCGCACGCGGTCGGCTCGGCGATGGGCGGCAATACCGTGCTGCACTTCGGCTTGCGCCAGCCAAAGATGGCGCTCTCACTGACGGCGATCAATCCAGGCGTAGGCGCCGACCCGGACCCGAAGAAACGCGCGCAGTTCCTGCGCGACATCGAAACCATGGCGACGCGCTTCGAGACGCTCGGCCTGCCAGAAGCGATCCGCGAACACCGCGTCGGGCCGTCGCGCGTGCAATTCCAGATGAAAGACCCGCGCGGCTTCGCCGAATTCGGGCAGCGCTCCGGTGAGCTCTCGGGTCCGGGATCGGCCAACACTTTCCGCGGCGTCCACGCAAAGCGGCAGCCGGTCCACGCGCTCGAGCGGGGATTGCGCCGGTTGCGGGTGCCGCTCTTGGTGGTGATCGGCGACGAGGACGATAAGTGCCTGGAGCCTGGCCTCTTCATCAAGCGCGCCTGCCCCGCCGCCGCGCTCTCGGTCGTCCCCTGGTCCGGCCACCTGGTGAACCTGGAAGAGCCGGAATTTTTCAACCGCCTGTTGCTGCAGTTCCTGACCCTGGTGGACACCGGCCGCTGGCGCGCGCGCGACCCCCGCTCGCTCGGGCTCTCTGTTCTGTCGAACAAAGGATGAGAATCTAAGGTTCCGTGTTCCGAGTTCCGGGTTCCGGGTTCCGGGTTCCGGGTTTAACTCAGAACTTGGAACTTTGAACTCGAAACTCGTCACTCCGGCTGAATGCCGGCGCTCTTCACGATCTTCGCAATCCGTGCCATTTCGGTCTTGATCATTTCCGCGAATTGCTCGGGCGTGCCGGTCGCAGGCTCGACCCCGTCCGCCCGAAGCCTTTCCAGCACGTCGGGCAGACTAATCACCGCGGCGACTTCCTGGTTGAGCCGGTCGATCGCGGCGCGCGGCGTGCCGGCGGCGCTCAACAGCCCGTACCACGTCATCAATTCGTAGCCGGGCACGCCGGATTCGGCAATCGTCGGCACCTCGGGCATTGCGCTCACCCGTTTGATCGTCGACACAGCCATGACTCTGACGCGGCCGGTGCGAGAGTGCTGCAGGGCATTCACCGCGCTCGTGAACAGCGCCTGGATCTGGCCCGCGATCACGTCCACCGCCGCCGGGCCGGCGCCCTTGTACGGGACGTGGGTGATCTGGATGCCCGCGCTCGCCTGGAGCAGCGCGCCGGCGAGATGCCCCGTGCTGCCGACCCCGCCGGAGCCGTAGTTGATCTCGCCCGGCTTCGCCCTGGCCAGCGCGATGAACTCCCGCATCGTCTTCGCGGGAAGCGATGGATGCACCACCAGCACCTGGGGCACCACGCCGATAAGCGTGATCGGCGCGAGGTCGCGCACGGGATCGTAGGGCAGCTTCTTGTAGATCGCCGGATGGACCACCAGCGACCCGGACACGAACAGAATGGTGTAGCCGTCGGGCGGCGCCTTGGCCGCGGCGGCCACCGCGATGGTGCCGCCCGCGCCGGTGCGGTTCTCAACGATCACCGACTGGCCGAGGCGCTCGGAGAGCCGCAGCGCAATCGCCCGCGCCACCACATCAGTGCCGCTGCCCGGGCCGGGCCCGACGATGAAGCGCACCGGTTTTACCGGATACGGCTGCGCGCCGGCCGTGGAGCACATGAGTACCGCGGCCAGCGCCGCAGCCGATCCAGGGATGAGGGCGGAGGGATGAGGGATGAGGGAAAACCACCCCGCCTTCTGCAACGTGCTCCTCATCGGCGTCAGTCCTCAGCCGTCCATCATCAAATCAGAATCCGAACAAGCGCTGGGGATTGTCGACGAGGATTTTTTTGCGCATCGGCTCATCCGCCCACTGGCCGAGCAGGTTGAAGAGCTCGGTTGAAGTCACCTTGTCGGCGAACGAGAGATGGGGATAGTCGCTGCCCCAGATGATGCGGTCGGGCACCGCCTCGATCAGCGCGCGCGCCATCGGCGCGACGTCGGCGAAGCCCGGCGCAACCGACATGCGGTAGGTGCCGGTGAACTTTACCCAGCACCTGTCGCTTGCGCGCAGGTAATCGAGAAACTGCCGGAAGCCCGTCTGCTGCGGGCCCTCCTTCGCCAGGAACATGCCCATGTGCGCGACAGTGTGGAGCGACTTCAACTTCTTCATCACCGGCAGCAACTCCTGAGTGAGCCAGCCGGGCGTGAGGAAATCGAGCATCCAGCCGATCTCCGCGCAACGCGCATCCAGGCGCTCGATGCGCGACAGCATGGTCTTCGAATAGCCGGGCTCGAACGGCTTGATCGGGTTCTCGTTGATGCGGATGCCGCGCACGCCGATCCGGTTCAGCCGCTCGAACTCGGCGTCGGGAGCGTCCTCTCCGAGATCCACGATGCCGCGGCATTTCCTGATGCCAGTCTCGCGCATCGCGTCGAGCATGCAGTCGTTGTTGCGGCCGTAGGCGCTCGGCTGCACGAACACGAAGCGCTCGCACCCGAGATGGCGCGCGAGCTTGAGGTAGTCTTCCAACGGCGCGTGCGGCGGGGTGTAGCGGATGTCCGCTCCGTAGGCATAGCGCCCCGGCAGGCCGAACACGTGGAAATGGGAATCACAGGACAACGCTGGCGCGTGAAATGCCGGCGTGCCTTCGCGGATGATGGACATAGGCGGTTCTGATCAATGATGAAGGATGAACGTGGAAGGATGACCCTCACGCTGCGCGAGATCAACTGCCATGTCCCGCCCTTGCACTAACGTACGGGTGGAACACTGGCCGGACGTCAGTGAGAGGCCAGGATGAAATCTATCAAGCGAAGGCTGGCGGTCATCCTTCATCCTTCCGCCTTCATCCTTCCTGGGCGGCGGGCGCCGCCCTCGCCGCGCGCATGGCGAGCACAAAGACCGTAAGCATCGCCAGCGCAACGGCCACACCGAGGGCGAGGCCAAGGCTTTGCAGCTTCTCGTCCACCGCCGGCCAGTAGAGCTTGGCAAAGCCCAGGCCGGCAATGGCGATACTCAGCAGCGCCACGGCGACGCTCATGATCCTCGAGGCCACCGCGGCGCGCCGGTCGGCGCGGTAAATGAGCTGGCTGATGCAGAAACCGTTCAGGCTGTCGGTGGTGACCATGCCCGCCGTGAACACCAGCCCCAGCATGGCAGCGAACATCCAGCCGGCGACATGGGAGCCCGCGATCGAGAACAGCATCGCCTGGCTGATGGTGTCGAACGACAGCGCGAACGCCGCGCCGACGGAGGCCATGACGGCCGGGTGACTCGTTTCCACGAGACTGCCGAGGAGCCGGCTTTTCAGCCCGACCGTCCGCACCACTTCGCCGGGCCGCGCGCGGAACACTGCCACGAGATTGGCCGCAGCGAGCACGAGCAGAAAAAAGATCGAAACCCCCGCGCCGGTCAGCTCGAGCCATTCCGGCGCGCGCCATTCCGCGGCCACGGTAGCGACGAGAATCGCCACCAGCGTGACCACGCCGCCGTGGCCGAGCGAAAACAGCAGCCCCGAGAGCCGCGACAGCCGCGGGCGACTGACGGCGTTGAAGCGCGCCATCCCGTCGATCGTGACCAGGTGGTCGGGATCCATCCCGTGCTTCAAGCCGAGCAGGAACACGAGGGAAGCGAGCGCCAGCCAATCGTGCGACAGGTTTTCCATTTTTTAGCTATTAGCAGTTAGCGATTAGCAATTGGCGGTTAGCGGTTGGCGATTGGCGATTGGCTAAGAGCTAAAAGCTAAGTGCTAAAAGCCAATAGCGCTTCATCTTTTCAGAAACAGCTCCTCCCAGAGCTTCTGCCACTTCTGCGACTCGTCGATCACCGCCACCGGGTCGAGATAGGTCATGCTGAAGTTGGTGAGGCTGGATTTGACCCTGGTATTGACCGGCGGCCGCCCCATGGACTCGTACAATCTCTGGCCATCCTCCGCGGACAGAACAAAATCCGCGTAGAGCAGGGCCGCGGCAGGATGCGGCGCGTTGCGGGTGATGCCGAGCCCCTGCGGGCGCGCCACTGCGTCGATCGCCACCCAGTCAATGGGCGCGCCCTTGCGCTTCAGCGGCTCCGCGTTGCCGCTGTAGATGGTGAGGCCCACCGGGATCTCGCCCGCCACCACCATCTGGGCGAGCAGAATGTGCCCCTTGCGCACCTCGGGCCTGAGCTCCGCCAGTTTCCTGAAGAACGCCATGCCCTGCGCCTCGCCCCATTTCTTCACCAGCGTGGCCATCCACTCGAAATCGCCCGCCTCGATTCCGATCCTGCCCTTCCACTTCGGGTCGGCGAATCCCATGAGGCTCGTCGGCAACTCTTCCCGCTTCACGAGGTTGGTGTTGTAGCCGACGACGAAGATCTGCAGGCGGTCCGGCATCCACAGGCGGTGTTTCGGCATGATGGCGGCAGGCAAGTCGACAGCGTGCGGGGTGAAATACGGTGCGAAGATGTTCTCGCGGGCCAGGTTTTCCATCTCGGGGCCATTGGTCGCAATCACGTCGGCGGTGTGGTGCCCTGCCTTCGCCTCGTTCAGGGCGCGCTGGACCACGCGCTCGGAAATGGACCGCCACAGCTCGACCTTGATGCCGTATTTCTTCTCGAACGCCTGCACCAGCGGCTGGGCCTCGGTCGGCCCGAGGGAAGTGTAGACGGTGAGCGCCCCCTCCTGCTTCGCGCGCTCGATCAGCCGTTTCCCCCGGTCCGGCCCCTGGTAATTCAGGATATCGCCGGGCTTTGCGGGGGCCTGTGCCGGCACGGCTGTCGGCATCAACGCCGCAGCCAGAACGAATGGCACGACCCATGCCAGCTTTGTCATCATGGTGATTTCTCTCTTCCCTTTCCGGCTACCGGCCCCACGCAACGCAGCCTGTCTCAATTGTTCGCCGCGCGTTGTTCTACGGCCGAGCCTACACTAATATAGCGAGTTTTCTCGGGCCGCGCGAGGCCAAGAGAGCCTCCAAGGAGGGTTCATGTCCACGAAGAACACCGTTGGCACCAGCACCAGAGGGGAACGCTCGAGCGCCGGTAACGGCGCCACGTTCCAGAACGACCTGCGCGAATTCATCACCGCCGTCGAGAAGCGCGGCGAACTCGCCCACGTGAAGAGCGCGCACTGGGACCGCGAGCTCGGCGCGGTGACCGAGGTGCTCTACCGCCAGAAGGTGGAGAAAGCGCCGATGCTGCTGTTCGACGAGATTCCCGATTACGCCAAGGGTTACCGCTGCGCCTACGGCATGTTCGGCTCGCCGTACCGGCTGTCGCTGGTGCTGGGCATGGAGCCGACGCTTTCCGACAACCGCAAGGAAATGCTCGATCACTTCCGCAAGCACATCAAGAAGGGCTTCAAGCGCATTGCGCCGAAGATCATCAAGGACGGCCCGGTGCTGGAGAACATCCTGCGCGACGGCCAGGTGGACATGCTCAAGTTCCCGGTGCCGGTCCACCACGAGGACGACGGCGGCCGCTACATCGGCACCGCCTGCGGCGTCGTCACGCGTGACCCGGACACCGGGCGCATCAACGTCGGCACCTACCGCGTGCAGGTGAAGGGGCCGAACCAGTGCTCCTCCTACATCTCCAACGGCAAGCAGGGCCGCATCCACCGCGACAAGTACCTGAAGGCCGGCAAGCCCTGCCCGGTCGTCATCATCGTCGGCACCGATCCGATTACCTACCTTGCCGCCGGCTACACCATGCCCGACTCGATGCCGGAGTACGAATGGGCCGGCGGCCTGATGGACCGCCCGATGGAACTGATCGAGGGCGAAGTGACGGGGCTGCCCTTCCCCGCGCGCTCCGAGATCGTCATGGAAGGCGAGATCTCGGCCACCGAGACCACGCTCGAGGGCCCGTTCGGCGAATGGCACGGGTATTACGCTGGCGAGGCGCAGCAGGAGCCGATCATCCATATCAAGCGCATCTATCACCGCTCGAACCCGATCCTTACCTGCGCGGCGAGCCAGAAGCCGCCGCACTCCCACCTCTTCGAGCGCTGCTTCCTGCGCTCGGCGGGACTGCTCGACGCGCTCGAAGGCGCCGGCATCCCGGACGTGACGGGCGCGTGGCTGCACCAGGCCGGCGCCGGGCGCACGTTCTGCGTGGTATCGGTCAAGCAGCGCTACTTCGGCCACTCGACCCAGGTCGGGCTGGTCGCCTCCCAGGTCGCCTCGGTCGGCTACGTCAGCCGCTGGATCGTGGTGGTGGACGACGACGTCGATCCCACCGACATTCACGATGTCATCTGGGCGATGGGCACGCGCTGCGACCCGAAAACGCGCACGACGGTGCTCGATCACTGCTGGTCGTCGCGCCTCGACACCCTGGTCACCGACAAGACGATGCTCTACAACACGCGCATGGTGATCGACGCCTGCCGTCCGTACGAGCAGCTCGATACCTTCCCCAAGGTATGCCAGAGCTCGCCGGAGCTCGCCGCCAGGGTTCGCGCCAAGTTCCCGGATTTGTATCGTTAGTTATACCGTGTCATAAGTGCCGATTCCCTCCCCCTTGACGGGGGAGGGTTAGGGTGGGGGTGAGAATTGCCATGTCTCGCGACGTTTTCACCCCCATCCCAGCCTTCCCCCATCAAGGGGGGAGAATTCTTGTGGGATGAGAAGGTATCGCGATGGCGGAAAAGGACGAATCGCCGGAGAAGACCGGTCACAGCCTGACCGACCATCGGTATGGCGCGGACCTTGGCCACGTCCACGACGGCGAGGACGCATTCGATCACGACCATGACCATGATGACTTTGGCGAGGAAGGCTCGCCGGAGAACAACCCGTTGTGGATCCAGGACCACGTCTCGCTGACGAGCGTCGGCATCGACATCGGCTCCTCGGGAACGCAACTGATTTTCAGCCGCATCCACCTGCGCCGCCTGGGCGAAGATCTTTCCAGCCGCTACTGCGTGGTCTCCCGCGAAACGTTGTTCCAGTCGCCGGTCGCGCTGACCCCCTACAAGGACCAAGAGCGGATCGACGAGGAAGCGCTCGCCGCTATCATCGACGAGGCGTACGCGCAGTCGGGACTGCACCCGGATAGCATTGATTCCGGCGTAGTGATCCTCACCGGTGAGGCGCTGCGACGGCAGAACGCGCAGGCGATCGCGGGGCTGCTCGCCGAGAACGGCGGCGAATTCGTATGCGCCGCGGCCGGCCATCACCTGGAAGCCATGCTCGCCGCCTACGGCTCGGGCGCGGCGCGCATCTCGCACGCCGAGGGCAAGCGCATCCTCAACGTGGATATCGGCGGCGGCACCACCAAGCTCGCGGTGGTGGAAGGCGGCCGCATCACCGCCATGGCCGCTGTGCACATCGGCGGGCGGCTGCAGGTGGTGGACGAGGACAGCCTCATCGTTCGCCTTGACCCCGCCGGCCGCCACCACGCCGCGCAAGCGGGCTACGCCTGGAAGACGGGCGACCGCGCGGCACGAGCGGACATGGAACGCGTGGCGGACCGGATGGCCGATGCGCTGATTGCCGCGATACACGAGAGGCCGCTGCCGCACGCGGTCGAGCACCTCTACTTGACCGACCCGATCGCGGAGCTCGGGCGCATCGACGGCGTCATGTTCTCCGGCGGCGTCGGCGAATATGTTTATGGACGGGAGTCCCGCGACTTCGGCGACATGGGCAAGCTCCTGGGTGCTGCCATCGCGCTGCGCCTCGCGCAAGGCGCGCTGCCGTGGCCGCTGCTGCCCGCGGGGGAATGCATCCGCGCCACGGCCGTCGGCGCTTCCGAATACAGCGTGCAGCTCTCCGGCAACACTATTTATATTTCGAGCCCGGGCGACCTGCTGCCGAGGAAGAACCTGCAGGTGCTGCAGCCGCCCTACGTCTGCCGAGAGGACATCGACCCGCAGGAACTGGCCCGCGCGATTCGCAGCCATTTCACCGCATTCGATCTCGAGGAAGGCGAATCCGAGGTGGCGCTCGCGTTCCGCTGGGCCGGCGCGCCCGCCTACCCGCGCATCGCTGCCTTCGCGCAGGGCATCGTCCAGGGCCTGGCGCAGACCATTGCGAGCGGCAAGCCGCTCTATCTCGTGCTCGACGGCGATATCGCGCAGACGCTGGGCGCGATCCTGCGCGAGGAGCTGAAGCTCGAGAACGAGATCCTGGTGATCGACGGCGTGACGCTGTGGGACCTCGACTACATCGACCTCGGCCGCATCCGCCTCCCCTCGCACACTGTGCCGGTCACGATCAAGTCGCTGGTGTTCAGCGAAGACCCGCGCCACCCCAACGACCCGGGCCATCATCACTCTCACGGCGAGGAGCTACACTATCACCCCCATGAGCACAGCCACGGGCATGGCCACGTTCACCACCACGACCACGACCACGACCACGATCATGGCCACGGTCACGACCATCGCCATTCCCATCACCACCATAAGAGAAAAGGATGAACGTGGAACGTGGAAGGATGACCTTGCCCGGTTGTACCCTCGCTTCCGCCCCGCCCGCTCGGACTCCGAACAAGCGTTAGCGAAAGTGAGGAACATGAAAGAGATCACGCGAAGCGTGGGGTCATCCTTCCACGTTCATCCTTCATCCTTGAATTTCGGGTCATCCTTCCACGTTCATCCTTCATCCTTCGGCGAGGCGCAGGCGTGGAAGCGGTAGCTGACCGCCCGGCCGCCGGCCGCCTGCGCTTCGACGCCAAGTGGGTCGTGCTCGGCGTCTGCATCGCCGTGGTCGCCTATCTCGCGCTGATTCCGCTGGGGTTCCTGCTGTGGCAGAGCTTTTTCACGCCGCACACGGCGGCGAAACCGGCGGAATTCACGCTCGGCAACTATGCCGCGGCTTATTCGAGCGTGCAAACGGCGAAGCTCTTCCTCAATTCACTGGTGTTCGCCGCCGGCACCGCCGCCTTCTCGCTCGTCGTCGGCACTTCGCTGGCGTGGATGAACGAGCGCACCAACACGCCGTTCAAGCGGCTGTTCTTCGGGCTCGCGCTGGTGCCGCTGATCATTCCCGGCATCCTCTTCACGATCTCGTGGATCATGCTGGCCAGCCCCAAGATCGGGATCTTCAACCTCCTGCTGCAATATTGGTTTCAGACCGATACCGTGTTTTTCAACGTCTACACGATGTGGGGCATGATCTGGGTGGACGGGCTGCACTATTCTCCGATGGCGTTCCTGCTGATGACCGCGGCGTTCCGCTCGATGGATCCCGCGCTCGAGGAATCAGCCGCCATGAGCGGCGCCAACCTCTGGCAGGTGGTGTGGCGGATCACGCTCGCACTGTCGTGGCCGGCCATCTTCGCGATACTCCTGATCCTGTTCGTGCGCGCGATCGAATCCTTCGAGGTGCCGGCGCTGCTGGGCATGCCAGCCGGGATCTTCGTTTTCACCTCCGCGATCTACGAGGCCATCCACCGCTACCCCAGCCAGATCGGGCTCGCCTCCTCTTACGGCGTGACGCTGCTATTGCTCACCTCCGGCGGCGTGTGGTTCCAGTCCCGGCTCTCCGCTTCCGGGCAGCGCTACTCGACCGTGACCGGCAAGGGTTTCCGCCCCCGCCGCATCGACCTCGGCCGCTGGCGCTACCTCACGGCTGCGATCTTCATCGTCTATTTCCTGCTGATCGTCGCAGCCCCGCTTCTCGTGCTCCTGTGGTCCTCCGTCCAGAAGTACTACAGCGTGCCCTCGATGGCGGCGCTCGCCAACCTGACGCTCGACCCCTACCGCTTCATCCTCAATCACCCGACGTTCTGGCGCGCGGTCGGCAACAGCCTGCTGCTGTGCCTGGGCAGCGCGACCATCATCATGCTGGTCACCGCCGTCATCTGCTGGATCGTGGTGAAAACGCGGATACGCGGCCGCTGGCTGCTCGACAACCTGGCTTCGCTCCCCATCGTCTTTCCGGGGCTGGTGCTGGGCCTCTCGATCATGGTCTTCTACCTCAACGTGGACGTCGGCATCTATGGCACCATCTGGATCCTGCTCGTCGCCTACATCACGCGCTTCATGCCCTACGGCATACGCTACAACACCGCCTCCATGCTGCAGATACACAAGGAGCTCGAGGAATCCGCCGCGATGAGCGGCGCCTCCTGGGGCTCGACGTTCGTCCGCGTCGTGCTGCCGCTGCTGAAGCCCGGGCTGGTCGCCGGCTGGATCTACATTGCGATCGTCTCGCTGCGCGAGCTGTCCAGCTCGATTCTCCTCTACAGCCCCGGCACCGAGGTGATCTCGATCATGATCTGGGAGCTGTGGGAAAACGGCCAGTACGTCGAGCTCTCGGCCCTGGGAGTAATGCTGATCGTGCTGTTGTTCGTGATGGTGCAGATCGCGCAATATGCGGGCAGCCGGTTCGGCGTGCGCGATGCGTAAAATCAATGGAACCGCAGATACACGCAGATAAGATAAAAGAATAGGTTTAGCCGCAGATAAACGCAGATAAAATCAACAATAAATCCGTCCGAAATACAGAAATAACAAATGAAAAAAAACCGGCCACAATTTGATAATTTCTTACTGTCCCGTGTCCTGTTTGCGGGTTTTCATCCGCGTTTATCTGCGTTTATCTGCGGCTAATTCTGTTCTCATATGCTGAGCGTTCGCAATCTCAACACCGAGTACAGGAGCGAAAGCGGCGAAGTCGTCCGCGCCGCGCGCGACGTCAGCTTCGACGTGCCGGAGGGCAAGCTCTTCACGCTGCTCGGCCCCAGCGGCTGCGGCAAGACCACGACGCTGCGCTCGATCGCGGGGCTCGAGCGCCCGCGTACCGGCGTGATCACGCTGGGCGGGCGCGCCGTCTACGACTCCGGCCGGAGAATCTTCATCGCGCCGAACGAGCGCAACATCGGCATGGTGTTCCAGTCCTATGCGATCTGGCCGCACATGTCGGTGTTCGAGAACGCGGCGTTCCCGCTCAAGGTGGGCAGGCGCAAGTTCAGCGCGAAGGAGATGCGCGACAAGGTCATGCGCGTGCTCGCCATCGTCGCGATGGACGCGCTGGCGGAACGGCCGGCGACCAATCTTTCCGGCGGCCAGCAGCAGCGCCTCGCGCTCGCCCGCGCGCTGGTGATGGAGCCGCAACTGCTGCTGCTGGACGAGCCGATGTCTAACCTCGACGCCAAGCTGCGCGAGCACATGCGCTTCGAGTTGAAGCGCATCCAGCGCGAGACCCGCGTCACCACGGTCTACGTGACCCACGACCAGGCCGAGGCGCTCGCGCTCTCGCACGAGATTGCCGTGATGAACGAGGGCTCTATCATGCAGGTCGGCTCGCCGCGCGAGATCTACGAGCGCCCGCGAGCGCGCTTCGTCGCCGATTTCATCGGCCGCACCAACCTGCTGGAAGGCAAGGTCGTCTCCTCCGGCGGCGACGGGCATTACCGCGTCGGCACCGTGCTGGGTGAGCTCACTGCCTCCTCCTCGGATGCGCTGCGCGCGGGCGACCCGGTCACGCTCTCGATACGACCGGAAAACATCGAGCTCTCCGAAGAGCGGCCGCAGGGCCCCAACGTCTGCGCCGGCACGGTGAGCACCAAGGTGTTCCTGGGTGACATCGTGGATTTCCAGGTCAGCGTCGGCGCCCAACTCGTGCTCGCGCGGGCGCACCCGTCGCTGCGCACGCCCGTCGGAAATCCGATCTTTTTGAGCATCAGCACGGACAAGTGCATCGCCCTGGCGGGCGAGAAGGGCGTGATTCGTGATTCGTGAGTCGTGAGTCGACTCAGCACCTACTGCCTTTAAGCAATATGGGCCCCGCGAGGGGACTGTATGAGGGATGAGGGATGACCAGGCGGCTCCGCCTTAAGGATGAAGGCAGAAGGATGAAGGATGACCCAAAGGCTAGTGACTCGCGGGTCGCGGACGCGTTATACAAGCGCCTTGAGGCCCTTGCGCTCCACGATGTTCAGCAGCTTCAGCGCCGGGCCACCCGGTTTCTTCTCGCCGATCTCCCACTTCTGCACGGTCGAGACGCTGGTATTGAGGTAAGCCGCGAACACGGCCTGGCTGGTCCGCGCCTTCAGCCGTAGCCGTTTGATGTCCGCGGGACGATAAGCCTTCAGCGGCGGCAACCGCAGGGCGTCGAACCCGCGCATGGTCTGCGCATCAATCACGCCGAGATCATACAGACCCCGCGCGGTTTCAAGCATCTCTTCACGCAGTCTCTTGTTTGCCACAATCGATCTCCACCAGTTCGCTTCGCTTTTTGGCTTCCGCAATCGCGGGGGCGTCCATGCCCAGCAATGCCGCCGCGAGCTGCCTGAGCATCTTCAGTTCGTCATCGCCAATGTTGTCACGCTCGTTCTTTGCAAACCCGAACATGAAAAACCACCGATCACGAAGGTTGGTCGCAAGAATGGTTCGATAACTCCCGCGTTTGCCCTGGCCAGCCCGCGCGACGCGCTTCTTGACGACACCCCCGCCAAGCTGGGCATCGACCAAGCCCTGGAGCATTTCCGAAACCGCCTCGCATAGCGACGAGTCCGCAAGGCCTTCCCGCCTCGCCCAGCGGCTGAAAACCCTGGTCTTGAAAACCTGCATATCGCGTTCACGCCTGAAAGTATATCACTAAGTGATATAGATATCGATGAGCCCCGAGCGGCCCGCGGCGGTGGAACCGGTCGCAAATTGCGACCAGTCCCTTTCGAACGCAGGCTCCTCCAGGAAGGAAACGCCCCAGGACGCCGGGCGTTGACCCAACAGCAGGCAGACTGAACACCAGGAAATCGACCGCGGGTCTATTTCTTGAGGGATGAGGGAAATACTCCCACCACCCCGTCACCTGCGGTGCCACCCCTCCTCCGGCAGGAGGGGAGTTGTCTTTTGCTCCCACCACCCCCGCCGCTCTGCGGCGACCCCTCCTCAGGCAGGAGGGGAATATTTACTTGCGCAGTTTCGCAACGCGGCTGGCGCAGTAAGGGCTGGTTGCGGTAAATTGCCACCTTAATCAAAGAGTTCCTACGAGGGAGTAAGCAATGAGCACGAAGACCATCGTTTCGGATGAGATGGCGAAAAAATTCGCCACGGAAAAAGAGACACCCTACACGCGCTGGGTAAAGGCCGAGGGGCTCGACATCATCTCCTCGGTGTACGTCCCCGATCTCAACACCGTCGAACTGAAGCCGTGGGCCCGTCGTGGCGGCCGCGGGATCTACATGAACCACGAGGCCTCGCGCACCTCGAACGACTGCTACGTGTGCGAGATCCCCGCGGGCGGCAAGCTCGCTCCACAACGCCAGCTCTACGAGGAAATGGTCATGATCCTCTCCGGGCGCGGCTCGACCGCGGTGTGGAACGACGCCGGGAATCGCATCACCTTCGAATGGAAGGCCGGCGCCCTCTTCGCGATTCCCGTCAACGCCTGGCACCAGCATTTCAACGGCTCGGGGGAGACGCCGGCGCGTTACGTCGCGGTCACCAACGCCCCGGTCGTGATGAACCTCTACGACGACCCCTCCTTCATCTTCAACACGAAATACGATTTCAAGAACCGCTTCGCCGGCGAGCCGGACTACTTCGCGCCCAAGAGCGAGCAGAAAGGCTTCCTGCTCGACACCAACTTCGTGGCGGACGCAGTCAACCTGCCGCTCATCATCGCCAAGGAGCGCGGCGCGGGCGGCGGCCACATCCGCTTCAACATGGCCAAGAGCTCGATGAACAGCCACATCTCGCAATTCCCGATCGGCACCTACAAGAAGGCCCACGCCCACGGCCCGGGCGCGCACGTCATCATCCTGTCCGGCGATGGCTTTTCCCTGATGTGGCCGGAAGGCGAGGAACCCCGCCGCTACGACTGGCACGTCGGCACCATGATCGTGCCGCCCAACATGTGGCAGCACCAGCATTTCAACACCGGCACCACGCCGGCGCGCTACCTCGCGTTCAAGCACGAGGGCGTGGCAATCCGCAACGCGCAGGGCGTGCCGAAGGCGTGGATCAGCCGGCGCATTGGCGGCGACCAGATCGACTACGCCGACGAGCCGCAGCACGTGCGCAAGTGGTTCGCCGAGGCGCTGGCGAAGCACAACCTCAAGTCGCGCATGGAAGATGCCTACGACGCCGAGGTCGCCAACTTGCCGCCAAAGGCCGCATAATAATCGGTGATGAAGTGACGAAGTGATGAGGTGATGAAGTGATGAACCGCAGATGCTTTTGCCTTGTACCTTTCACCTTGTGCCTTCTGGCGGCCGCGCCAGCGCTCGCCCAGACGACGAGCGTCGCCGAGGTCGCCGGCCTGCAGGGCGCCGACCGCGCGCAGCGGCTCGTCGAAGGCGCGAAAAAGGAAGGCACGCTCACCCTTTACGGCTCCGCGCCGCCCGACGATATCGCGGCGCTGACCGCCGCGTTCGAGAAGAAGTACGGCATCAAGGTGCGGGTCTGGCGCGCAAGCTCCGAGAACATCATTCAGCGCGGCGTGACCGAGATGCGCGCCGGGCGCAGCGAAGTGGACGTGTTCGAGACCAACGGCCCGGACATGGAGGCGATACACCGCGAGAAGCTGCTGCAGGAGGTGAAGTCGCCTTTTCTCGCGGACCTGATCCCGGGCGCGATCATGCCGCACCGCGAATGGGTCGGCACGCGGTTGAACGTCTTCGTGGCGGCCTACAACACCAAGCTCATCAGGAAGGAAGACCTGCCGAAGAGCTTCGAGGACCTGGCTAACCCCCGCTGGAAGGGCAAGCTCGGCATCGAGGCGAGCGATTTCGACTGGTTCGCCACGGTGGTGAACGAGCTCGGGGAAGCGAAGGGGTTGAAGCTGTTCCGCGACATGGTCGCGGCCAACGGCGTGTCGGTGCGCAAGGGCCACACTCTCCTCACCAACCTGGTGGTGGCGGGCGAAGTGCCGCTCGCGCTGACGGTCTATCACTACAAGGCCGAGCAGTTGAAGAACAGCGGCGCGCCGATCGACTGGTTCATCCTGCCCCCGGCGGTGGCGCGCTTCCAGGGCATCGGCGTCGCGCGTCGCGCGCCGCATCCCCACGCCGCGGTGCTGTTCTTCGACTTCATGCTGACGGATGGGCAGGAAATCCTCTCCAAGCGCGATTTCTCGCCGGCCAGCCGCAAAATCGAGACTTCCCTCAGCAAGACCCCCATCAAGTTCGTCGACCCCAAGCAGATGCTCGATGAGGATGAGAAATGGACCAAGCTCTACGCGGACATCGTCACCCGGCAGGGCCGCTGACCGCTTCGCTGAAGTCGGAAGGCGAAAGGCGAAAGGCGGAAGTAGTTGAACCCCGCCGAAAGGCGGCCGGCGGCCTTTCCTTTCGACTTTCGACTTTCGCCTTTCGACTTGCGATCGCGGCGGCGCTCGCAGGCGCCGTGCAGGCAGTCTATGCCCAGCCCAAGCCTGCGGCGCCGCCGGTCGCCGAAATTGCGCTCTACCAGGGCGCCGACCGCAGCCAACGGCTGACCGATGGGGCAAAAAAAGAAAGCGTCGTCAACGTCTACACCTCCGCCACGGTCGAGGACATGGCCATCCTGACCGCCGCGTTCGAGAAGAAGCACGGCATCAAGGTCAACGTCTGGCGCGCCAGCTCCGAAGGCATCGTCCAGCGCGGCGTGGCGGAAATGCGCGGCGGGCGCAACGAGGCCGACATTTTCGAGACCAACGGCCCGGACATGGAGGCGATTTACCGCGAGAAGCTGCTGCAGGAAGCCTGGTCGCCGCATTTCGCGGACCTCATGCCCGGCGCCATCGCGCCGCACCGCGAGTGGGTCGGCGCGCGCATCAATATCTACGTAATGACCTACAACACGAAGCTCGTCAGGAAGGAAGACCTGCCGAAGAGCTTCGAGGACCTGGCGCATCCCAGATGGAAAGGCAAGCTCGGCATCGAGGCGAGCGACCCGGCCTGGTTCTCGATGGTGGTCACTGATCTCGGGGAAGCCAGGGGACTGAAAGCCTTTCGCGACATCGTTTCCGCCAACGGCATATCGGTGCGCAAGGGCCACACGCTCCTCACCAACCTGGTGGTGGCGGGCGAAGTGCCGCTCGCGCTGACGACCTACCATTACAAGGCCGAGCAGATCAAAAAAAGCGGCGCGCCCATAGACTGGTTCATCCTGCCCCCGGCGATCGCCCGCTTCCAGGGCATGGGGCTCGCCCGCCGCGCACCCCACCCTCACGCCGCGATGCTGTTCTACGATTTCATGCTCACGGACGCGCAGGAGATCCTTGCCAGGCGCGATTTCACGGTGACCAGCCGGAAATTCGACTCGCCGGCGCAGAAACTGCCGCTCAAGTTCGTCGATCCCAGGCAGGTGCTCGATGAGAACGAGAAATGGGGTAAAATGTACTCTGAGATCGTCACCAGACAGTTGAAGTAATAGTATTCGTGTAAGCGGGAGGCCCCATGGGCATTGAATCGCACTATCACAGCAAGAAGGATCGCGTGTTCGTCCGCGGCATCCAGGGCCATTACAACCTGAAGGAAGAGCTCATCCGCCTGCGTTCGATGCCGCGGGTGGTCAAGGGCAAGAACATCAAGTTCATGGATGGCCCGCAGTCCTACAGCAAGCACTTCGTGGAGCCGGTGGACGGCATCACCCAGACCCTGCACATTCACCTCGAGGAATACGGCCCGGGCGGCAGGGCGCAGAAGCACGGCCACGTGAACGAGGCCGCGTTCTACATCCTCGACGGCGTCGGCTACGAGATCCACGACGGCATCCGCTACGACTGGAAAGCGGGCGATGTCGCCATCGTGCACAACAACTGCGTGCACCAGCACTTCAACGCCGATCCCAACAAGCCGGCGCGCGCGCTGGTGTTGAAGTCGAAGCCCATGTTCCTGTTCCTGAACATGCTGTTCCAGAAGACGGTGGAGCCGCGGCCGACTGAACCGGAGCCGGGCGGCGTGGGATTCGAGCCGCGCCACCACGAAGACGACTACAACCATTCATGATCGCGGCCCGAACGGAACCGCGAGCTAAGGAGAAGCACTATGGCCTGGGGTGAATCGAAAGCCTGGTTGAAGGGCAACACGAGCGGCAAGCTCTACCAGAACCTGCTCGACGATGCGACCAACGCGCCGGCGCGCAACGCCAAGCGCAAAAAGCTGGTGCACCCGGAAGACATGGTGTGGGAAATGTCGCGCCAGGGCCTGTTGAAGCACCTGATCAACGAAGGCATGAACACGCGCATGGAGACGGTGGACGCCTACATGCAGATCATTCCGCCGGGCAGCCGCTCGGGAAAACACCGTCACCTCGCGGAGGAATGCCTCTACGTGCTGGAAGGCCGCGGCTACGACCTGCACCAGGACTGCGACGTCGACATCACCGACGTCTACACCTGGAAGGCGCAGGACGAGGTCAAGCGCTACGAATGGGAAGCGGGCGATGTCATCTACATCCCGCCCTGCACCATCCACCAGCACTTCAACGCCGACCCGGAGCGCCCGGTGCGGCTGATCTCCGCGATCAACCGCGTCTACAAGAACTCGGGCTTGAACGATCTCCAGCAACTCGAGGACGCCCCCGAATACGACGCCAGGGTCGTGCTGACCGCAGAGCTGGTCAGGAAATACATCATGGCGAAGGTCAAGGAGCCGGCGTAGCACCGGTGACAAAGTGACGCAGTAACGCAGTGACGAAGTGACGGGCGGCGGATTTCATCCGCCGCTTTTTTTTCCGATTCTCGAGCGAGAGACATGCCCCCATCCCCGAAGAAAGCGAAAAACGCCGGCCAGCGCTGGGCCTCCCACGTCATCGTCGACATGCTGCACCGCTACCAGTTGCCGTACGCCGCGCTGAATCCCGGCGCGAGCTACCGCGGGTTGCACGACTCGATGGTCAACTACGGCCGCAACAAGCCGGTGATGATGCTGTGCCAGCACGAAGAGACGGCGGTGCAGATCGCCCACGGCTACGCCAAGGCGAGCGGCAAGCCGATGGTGGCGATCGTGCACAACCTGGTCGGCCTGCTGCACTCGAACCTCGCCATCTACTACGCCTACATCGACCGCGCGCCGGTGTTCATCATCGGCGCGACCGGCCCGATGGACGAGACCAAGCGGCGCCCCCGCATCGACTGGACGCACACCGCCCTGGTGCAGGGCAACGCCGTGCGCGATTACACCAAGTGGGATTACCAGCCGCACACGATAGACGGCGTGCCGGAGTCGTTCGCCCGCGCCTACGGCGTGATGATGACCGAGCCGCGGGGGCCGATCTACATGTGCTACGACGCCTGGCTCCAGGAGCAGCCGCTCGATCACGACGTGCCGCTGCCGCCGAAGTCGGCGATGCCCGTGCCCACGCCGATGGCGGGCGATCCGGCCGCGCTCGCGCGCGCGGCGGACCTGATCGCCAGGGCGAAGCGGCCGGTCATCCTCGCCGAGTTCGTCGGTCGCGACCCCAAAGGTTTTGATCACCTGGTAGCACTCGCCGAGACGCTGGGCGCGCCGGTGTACGACGTCAACAGCCGGCTCAATTTCCCCGGCAACCATCCGCTCAACATGAGCCTGGTGAAGGATGTCTTCCGGGACGCCGACCTCGTGCTGTGCCTGGACGTGCGCGACTGGGAGCGGCCGACCACCGAGCTCGTGAGCGTCACGCGCACGCTGACCAGCATCCCGCCGGCGGACTGCACCTGGATCGACATCGGCTTCGGCGACCTCGAGTTGTCGAGCTGGGCCATGGATTACCAGCGCCTGCTGCACGCCCGGCTGCGCGTGCTGGCGGACACGACGCTCGCGATCCCCGCGCTGACCGCCCTGCTGCGCAAGAAGATCGCCGCGAAGCCGGCGCTCTCGAAGCTGATCGCGGAACGCGCCCGCAAGACCGGCGAGCGGCACCGCGAAGTGCGGGAAAAATGGGCGGAGCAGGCGCGCGAGGACTGGGACGCGAGCCCGATCACGCTGCCCCGCCTGGCAAGCGAGATGTGGAAAGTCATCAAGAACGAGGACTGGGTGCTGACCGCGAACACGCTCGAGGACTGGACGCACAAGCTGTGGAACTTCGACCAGCCCTACCGCCATCCCGGCAAGTCGCTCGGCACGGGGACGCAGATCGGCATCTCGCTCGGTGTCGCGCTGGCGCACCGCGACGCCGGCCGGTTGGTCGTGGACATCCAGCCCGACGGCGACCTGATGTTCGACGCCGGCGCGCTGTGGGTCGCGGCCAAGCACAAGATCCCGATGCTGATCGTGATGTACAACAACCGCGCCTACTACAACGACTGGGAGCACCAGATCCGCATGGCGAAGAAACGCGGCACCCCGATCGAGCGCGCCCACATCGGCATGGATCTCGACACGCCCAACGTGGACTTCGCCAGCCTCGCGAAATCCATGGGCTGGTACGCCGAGGGCCCGATCGTGCACGGCAAGGACGTGGGCCCGGCTTTGAAGCGCGCGATCGCCCGGGTCAAGAAGGGCCAGCCGGCGCTCTTGGACACGATCACCCAGAAGAGGTGATCGTGTCCGAAGGATGAAGGCAGAAGGATGAAGGATGACCTTCAACCTTCGGTTGATTGGATTCGTCCTGGCCTTTCGCTGAACGCCCGGCCAGAACTCCGCCCGGACGCCTAGTGAAAGGGCGGAACAAAGCAGATAATCACGCAAAGCGTGAGGGTCATCCTTCCACGTTCATCCTTCATCCTTGATATTCATGGTAACGGCCGCCCAGAATGAGTATCTGACCCGCGTCGGGCCCGGCACGCCGATGGGCGCGCTGTTCCGGCGTTACTGGCTGCCGGTGTTGCTCGCTGACGAGCTGCCCGGGCCGGACTGCACGCCGGTGCGGGTAAAACTCCTCGGCGAGCGCCTGCTCGCCTTCCGCGACACGCAGGGCAGGCTGGGACTGATCTCGGAATTCTGCGCCCACCGCGGCGTCTCCCTCTGGTTCGGCCGCAACGAGGAAGACGGCATCCGCTGTCCCTACCACGGCTGGAAATACGACGTGACCGGGCAATGCGTGGACGTGCCCTCGGAGCCGGCGGAAAACGGCTTCTGCGCCCGGATCAGGCTCACGAACTATCCCCTGATCGAGCGCGGCGGCGTACTGTGGGCCTATCTCGGCCCGCCGGAACTGAAGCCGCACGAGCCCGCATACGATTGGCTGCGGGTACCGCCGGCGCACCGGTACGTCTCGAAGCGGCTGCAGGAATCCAACTGGCTGCAGGCGATGGAGGGCGCCGTCGACTCCACCCACTCCGGCTTCCTGCATCGCTTTTCCGTGGGCGACGACCCCCTGCTCAAGCGCGACCCGGAGAGCCTCACGATGCTACGGGGCGACCCGAAGCCCAGGTTTTTCCCGACCGATTCTCCCGGGGGACTCTACGTATCCACCCGCCGCGACGTCGGGACCAACCGCTACTACTGGCGGATCACGCAGTGGCTGATGCCCTGCTTCAGTTTTTTCCCTCCGTACGGCGACAACCCGTTCGGCGGACACGCATTCGTCCCGATCGACGACGAGAACTGCTGGACCTTCAGCATCGACTATCACCCGCGCCGCCCGCTCACGGAAGCGGAGCTTAACGCCATGCACAAGGGCAAGGGCATCCACGTGCGGCTCACCGAGGGCACCTTCACGCCGGTCGCGAACCGGCGCAACGATTTTCTGATGGACCGCGCGGCGCAGAAGGCGAAAAAGACCTTCTCCGGCGTGCTCGACGTCGGCGTCCAGGATGCCGCCGTGCAGGAGAGCATGGGGACGATCCAGGACCGGGCGCGAGAAAACCTGGTGTCCTCGGACAACAACATCATCATGGCGCGGCGGCGGTTGATGGAAGCGGCGGACGGGGTCGCGCGCGGCACGGCGCCTCCGGGTCTCGATCCCCAGGTGCAG
Organism: uncultured Streptomycetaceae bacterium; assembly: GCA_964521405.1. GTDB lineage: Bacteria > Pseudomonadota > Gammaproteobacteria > Burkholderiales > SG8-41 > SG8-41. Next base: position 23,960 of record CAZFRR010000192.1, read on the forward strand.
AATGCCCGCGCGGTGTCCGTCGTGGTGCCGCGCGAGCTGCCGCTCCTCGACGCCATCACGCAGGCGCAAAAACCCATTGCAACCGCAGATAAATCCCGTTCCAATGACATCCGCTAGCTCCTCATGATTAGTGGTCCGCGACACGCCCGGAAAACGAACATTGGAACGGGATAAACGCAGATGAACACAGATAAATTCAAACCCATGAAGCTCGTTTTTGAATTCTATGACGCGGGGTCGTCGGTATGAGCGAGAAAAAGCCAGAGGCGGTGAAGCGCGTCGGCGTCATCGGCGCCGGCCGCATGGGACTGCCGATCATCGGGCACCTCGCGCGCAAGGGGTTCGACGTGCGCGTCAACGACATCGATCCTGGCAAGCAATCCGAGGTCGAGAAGCGCGGCGGACGTTGGTTTGCCGACACAGCCGCGCTCGCCGGTGACAGCGATGCGATTCTGATCTGCGTCGGCTACGACCACGAGCTGCGCGCGCTGCTGTCCGACAAGGGCATCCTTCCCCACCTCCGCCCGCACACCATCATCGCTGTGCTCTCCACGGTGCATCCGGACACGGTGCGGGAGCTCGCCAAGCGCGCCCACGCCAGGGGAGCGCACGTCCTGGACGCCACGATGTGTCGCGGCGCGTGGGCCGCCGACGAAGGCACCTTGCTCTCGTTCGTCGCCGGCGGCGCGGAACTCGTCGATCGCCTGCGCCCGGTGCTCGGGACCTTCTCCACGGACATCGTGCCCACCGGTGATATCGGCTCGGCGCAGGTTGCCAAGGCCGTCAACAACATGGTCATGTGGGCCTGCCTCGTCGCCAACCACGAAGGGCTCGCGCTCGCGCAGCGCTACGGCCTGGACGTCGAGGCCATGCGCAAGGCGCTGCTCACGACCCATGCTGCGAACTCGGGGCTGAAGAACTGGGGCAAGAACAGCATGGCGTGGGCCGACGACGACATGGAGATCGTCTCCGCCATGGCGAAGGAGAAGAATCTGCCCCTGCGCCAGGCGAAGGTCGTGCAGGAGATCTGCCGCTGGCTGAAGCCGGTGCGGTTCAAGCTGGAGCAGTATGGGCGCGGCGACCCGAAGGGAAAAGGCGCGCGGGGAAAGACGAAAGTTGGCGGGAAAAAGGGAAAGAAGAAAAAGTCTCGATGACGGTGCGTGACGGCCTCCCCATGAAGAGACGCTTTTCCCTTCCTGCCTGCTGCTTCTTCCTGGCGCTCGCGCTCACGGCCGCGCCGGCGGCGGCGCAGGACTGGCCGGCGCGGCCCGTCCGGTTTGTCGTTCCTTCCTCGCCCGGCGGCGGCACCGACACCTACGCCCGCCTGCTGGCGCAGGGCCTGGGCCTTGTGCTGAAGCAGCAATTCCTGGTGGACAACCGTCCCGGCGGGGGCGGCAACATTGGCGCCGAAATCGCGGCCAGGGCCGCGCCGGACGGCTATACCTTCCTCGTCTCTTCGAGTCCGGCACTCGTCATGAACTCGAGCCTCTTCAGAAGCCTGCCCTACAACGCGGAGCGCGATTTCGCCCCGGTCGCGCGCGGCGTGGTGAGCCCCCTTGTCATCACCTGCCATCCTTCGGTGCCCGCGAAAACGCTGGCCGCCCTGGTGGCGTTGGCGAAACGCGAGCCGGGCAGCCTCACTTACGGTTCCCCGGGCGTGGGCAGCTCGTCCAACCTGGCCGTGAAGATGGTTGAGGAAGCCGGGAAAGTGCGGTTCCTGCACGTGCCGTACAAGGGCGCTTCCCAGGCGGCGCTGGGAGTGCTCCGCGGCGAGATTGCTTTCATGGTCACCGACATCAGCACCGCGAAGCCGTTTGTTCAATCACGAAGGGTTGTGCCGCTGGCTGCGTCCCATCGCTCCTCCCACCTTCCCGGCACGCCCACCTATGCTGAAGCCGGCTATCCGAGCGTCGATGCCGTTCCCGCGTACAGCGTCGTCGCGCCGGCCGGAACACCGCAAGCCATCGTCCAGCGCATGAGCGTGGAAATCGTCGGCTTGATGAAAACCCCCGCATTCCGGGAAAAGCTCGACGCCCAGGCGCTGCTCCCGGTCTTCGACACGCCGGACGAGTTCGCCGCTGTCCTGAAAAAAGAGAGAGCGCGCTACGCGGATGTGATCCGCCGCAACAAGATTGTGGCGGAGTGATCTCACTGTGTCGCAAGTACTGATCCCCTCCCCCTTGAGGGGGGAGGGCTAGGGTGGGGGTGAGAATGGTTATGACACACAACGTTTTCACCCCCATCCCACCTTCCCCCGTCAAGGGGGAAGGAGCTGTTCGCTTGAGCGGAGATAACTGGTGATTTCAACCAAGTTCGCTTCCTGTCTTCTCGCTTCCGCCTGCTGCCTTTTCGCGTCTGCGCCCGCAATAGCGCAAACGAAGGGCGCGGCGGCGGCGGCCGAGCTCGCGCTTTACGACGGCGCGGACCGCGAACAGCGCCTGGCCGAGGGCGCGCGGCGCGAAGGTTTCCTCAATCTCTACACCTCGCTCACCGTCGACGACATGGCGGTTCTGAACTCGGCGTTCGAAAAGCGCTACCACGTCAAGGTGCAGATGTGGCGCGCCAACTCGGAGAAGATCGTGCAGCGCGCGCTGGCCGAGGCCCGCGCCGGGCGCTTCGACGTGGATGTCTTCGAGTCCAACGCCCCCTCGCTGGAGATCCTGCACCGCGAGGGGGTGCTGCAGGCGGTGCGCTCGCCCCATCACGCGGATCTCATTCCGGCGGCGGTGCCGGCGCACCGCGAGTGGGTCGGGGCGCGGCTGAACATATTCGTCCACGCCTACAACACCAAGCTCGTCCGGAAGGATGAGTTGCCCGCCTCCTACGCCGACCTGCTGCATCCGCGCTGGAAAGGCAGGCTCGGCATCGAGGCCTCCGACGAGGACTGGTTCGCCGCGGTGGTGCAGAGCCTCGGCGAGGAAAAGGGGCTGAAGTTCTTTCGCGACCTGGTGGCGACGAACGGCCTGTCGGTGCGCCGGGGCCATACCCTGCTCACCAACCTGGTGGCCGCGGGAGAGGTGCCCTTCGCGCTCACCGTCTACAACTTCACCGCGGAGCAGATGAAGCAGAAAGGCGCGCCGCTCGACTGGTTCGTCATACCGCCCGCCATCGCCCGCGCCAACGGGGTCGCCGTGGCGCGCCGCGCGCCGCGCCCGCACGCGGCGCTGTTGTACTATGAATTCATGATCAGCGACGAAGGCCAGAGAATCCTGTTGAATCGCGATTTCGTGCCGGCCAGCCGGAAAATGGACACCGAGTTGAACCGCGGCCCGCTGACGATCATCAACCCGGCGCTGATCGTGGACCAGGGCGAGCGCTGGTCCAGGCTCTACGACGAAATCATCGTGAAGATACCCCGATAGGTGACAAGCCTCCCGGCAGCTCCGGGGTGCTTCCTATCGCGTATCACGCCTTATTCAAGGAAACGCCGAGCGTTTCGCACGCCCTCCAGGCAGTCGCCTTGATGGAAGACCACACCGGTCGCTTGAATTCCTTCTCCAGCGGGCCGACGATCGCGCGGGTCGGCAGCTGCGAGCAGGCGATGAAGAGCGCATCGCACTTCTCATCCATCGTTTCGCGCGCCCGCGCCACGACCGCATCTGGCCCGATTTTCCCCAGCTCCTCCACGTTCGCCGCCTCGAAGCTGCTCAACCGGCGGACAGCGATGCTCGAGCGCGCCAGCAAAGCCTTCAACTGCTCGTTGACCTCGGCCGAGTAAGGCGTCACCAGGGCGATGTCGTGCGCGCGCGCCTCGCGCAGGGACTCGACCATGGAATTCGCCGTGGTCACGACCGGCGCGCCGGTGATGCTCGCGAGCGATTTGGCGATCCCGGCGTCGCGCTCCGGCCCGGCGAGTATGCCGGCGGCCGTGCAGCCGTAAACGACCAGGTCCACCGGGTCCTCGGCAAACGCCTTGGCCATGGACTCCGCCAGCCCCGCATAAGCCGGGATGTCGGCCATCGTGAGCAGCCCCTGCTGCCGCGGTATGCGCAGCGTGCGGCAGGTGGCGCCTCGCGGCAGCCACTCGATGAGTTCCCCCTCCATCGTCGTGTTGTTGGCGGGAACCATCAGCCCGATTTTCAGCGCTCTGGTCATGGCGTTACCGTATTGGAAGCGTCTACTTTATCAGAGGCGCCCCGGGAATGAGGGCGAAGGGATGAGGGATGACCTATACCCGGTTCTTCGCGCTTGGCGCCATCCCGGCTTTTCTCAGGCGCTGTTTACCCTCATACTACCGTTCCGTCAGGTAACGGGAATTTCCCGATGTCCTGCCTTGTTTACGATGGTAGTCGATACTCAACCGGAGGGTTCATGAAAAGACGCGAGTTCATCCCGGCAGTGGTCCTCGCCCTTGCTTTGGCGGGTGCGACTGGCCAGGCTGCGGCCATCGAGGTCGGCGACAAGGCCCCGGACTTCAACCTGCCAAGCACGAAGGAAGGGAAGTTCAGCCTGAGCGGTGTCGCCGGCAAGAAAAACGTCATCGTCCAGTTCTACGTCCTCGATTTCACGCCGACGTGAATTAAGGAACTGTCGTCCAGTCGGGACGACTATTCGAAGTTCGAGGCGGTCGATACCGAGATCGTGGGTATCAGCTCCAACGTGACGTTCTCGCAGAAGGCGTTCGCTGATTTTCTCAAGCTCAACTTCCCGCTGCTGAGCGATGCGCCCAGCATGAAGACCATGCAGGACTATGGCGTATTCAATGCAGAGCGCAGGCTGGCGCAACGCTCCTACTTCATCATCGACAAGCAGGGCGTGGTCCGTTACATGAAAGTGCTGAAGCAGGGCGAGCCGCTGGTTTCCAACGAGGAATTGCTGGCGGAAGTGAAGAAGATAAACAAGTGATGGATATTGAGTAATGCGTGATACGCGCCGGATTAGTATCGCTCGCTACGGCCAGCTCTTGCTGGCCGTAGCTTTGTTGCTGACTGGCGGGCCATACCACGCGCGGGCGGCGGACTACAGTTCGGTTCCCAAGCTGCAGGAAATGAAGGACCGCCCGGCCGCACCGGATTTCACCCTGCCCAGTCCCGACGGCAAGAAGGTCTCACTCAAGGATTACCGCGGCAAGATCGTGTTCCTGAACTTCTGGGCCTCCTGGTGCGAATCCTGCCGTGACGAGATGCCGTCCATGGACCGCCTCTACCGGGAATTCAAGGGGAAGGGTCTGGAGGTCGTGGCGGTGAACGTCAAGGACAAGCGCCCGGACGCGCTCGCCTTCGTCAAGAAATTGAAGCTCACTTACCCGATCATGATGGATCCCGAGGGCGAAGTCGGGCTGCTCTACGGCGCATTTGGCTTGCCCGTCACCTACCTGATCGACAGGAAGGGCGTGGTGCTCGCGCGCCTGTGGGGACCAGCCGACTGGTACAGCCCCGGCGCCCGCAAGCTGATCGGCGCGCTCGTCGAACAAAAGTAGCGAGCACGCTGTTCCGAGTTCAACGTTCAATGTTCAAAGTTCTGGGACAAACCTGGAACCTTGAACCCGAAACCCGAAACCCGAAACCCGGAACCCGGAACCTTGAACCCGGAACGTTTCCGCCCACCCCCGTTCACAGGGTGGACGGAAGCTCTGGCCAACGACCCCGCTTCGCAGTAAAGTTACGCGCCTGATTCCAAAGCCGCCTGCCGCAGCCACCTCACCCAGCAGTCCTTTCATTCCCGGTCATTCCAAAGGGGTCCTCCATGATCTACGAATTCAGAACCTATGATCTCAAGCCGCACAGCCTGAACGAAGTCGAGAAGCGCTTCGGCGAGGCCTACGAGTTCCGCAAGCAGTTCTCGCCGCTCGCCGCGTTCTGGCACACCGAGATCGGCCCGCTCAACCAGATCATCCACGTCTGGGCGTACAAGGACCTCGCGGAACGCACGAGGATCCGCGACACCGCGGTCAAGGAAGGCGCCGGCAAGTGGCCGCCCAAGACCGCCGAGTTCCTGGTGCGCCAGCGCTCGGAGATCTTCATGCCGTTCGCCTTCTCGCCGGAAATCAAGCCGGGCAAGCAGGGGCCGTTCTTCGAGATGCGCATCTACACCTATGCCGCCGGCCAGCTGCCGAACCTCACCAAGGCCTGGGAGCTCGCGATCCCCGGCCGCCTGAAGCACGGGCCCGTGACCGCGATCCTCTACTCCGAGCTGGGCGGCCTCAACCAGTTCATGCACATCTGGCCCTACAAGACGCTCGACGAGCGCTGGGAAATGCGAAAGAAACTCGTGGAAATCGGCGTCTGGCCGCCCTCGGTCATTGCCAAGAAGGCCGGGCTGCCGGATGTCCACCTGGTGCAGCAGGAGAACAAGATAGTCATGCCATCGGCTTTCTCTCCGCTGCAGTAGGCATGCCTGGATGAACGCGCGAATTACACTTCAAGCTTGAGCGCATGGAAGCACAGCACTCTCGCCATTCCATCACGAGCCTGCCAGGCGCATTGGCCGTCGCCGTGTGGGCTGGTTACGTGCTGGTGGCGGCCTTTTTTTATGCTCCCGATATCCCGCTGTCGGCATGGCCGATCGGCTTCTGCGGCCTGGCTGCGTGCCTGGCCGTGATCCTGAATGTCGCCTACTGGCGTCTCATCGTGATCCTGGCGTCGTCCGTCTATATTGTGTTCTATGCAACCCGGGTCGCACGCATGGTCGCGATGACGGCGGACTTCAACCTCTCCGCGCTGCCTTCAGCTCTTTCCTTTTATTACAGCGCCTCGTGGAGCGTGACCGCCGGCATGCTCCAGGAGAAAGGTGTCGCAAGCGGCCTCGCTCACGGCTTTCTCGATTACGCCATGCCGCTTCTGAGCCTTATTTTGATCGGCCTGGCCTTGTTGTCCCGGCGCTCCGGGCACAGTGCTTCGCAGCCCGGCTGAGCCATGCCGGGGGCGGCGGTGAAGACTAACGGAGTAAAGCGATAATAAGAACCAGCTGGCATGGAAACTCCCATCATTGCATCCCTTATTCACTGAATCACTCATCACCCAGGAAAGAAGAATGCTGCTAGATGAAATGGTAGACCGCGGGCTGTCCGAGGACACCCGCATGATGCGGGACGTCACCCGCAAGTTCGCGAACGAGCACGTGATTCCGTTCACGCGCCAGAACTGGCAGGCGGAATGGAACATGAACCCGGATCAGCGCCTGCCGCGC
>CAZFRR010000193.1:0-2700 GCA_964521405.1 uncultured Streptomycetaceae bacterium
GCCGGCGTAAGTCACCGTCACGCTTGCTATCGAATCCACACTATCGTAACCGGAAAGTCCCACCACCAAATAGCGGTTCGTGCCACCCGTAGTGTGGTTCCAGCTGCCGCTCGTTAGATTGGATAAAAGCGGCGAATTGGCGGCCGCATTGAATACGACCATGCCGGACCCGGCTGCCGCTGCCCCCGCTGGGCGGAGCGCCAGGATGTGCGCGTTGCCGAAGTCCGTGCCGATGTCAAAGTCCAACAAGTCTGTCGCCGACTTCGTGCCTGTCGCCCCCGCGGCCGCCTGGAGAGCGGTGCTCACTTGAATCATCAAGACGCCTTCTGACCCGCTTGGCGTCGCGGTTTTCTGTTGGTAGGCCTGCAGCATGCCGGACGGCGGTGAACTCGCGAAATTGTTGGGGTTAGCGATGGAGTGCGAGGTGACCAGCATCGTGTTGGCCACTGTGGTGTTGGTGCTCGGTGTCGCTTGTGTAGCCGTATTTGTGTGTGGCGCCCCGCTCTCTACGCCGGCAATGGGATTCGTGGGGTCCACGCCAGAGAAGCTCACGATCCCGCCAATGGCTCTGTTGGGGCCGCCTAAATTGACGCAGGTGTTAAGGCCGGAAACGTTGATGCAAGAAAAAGTCCATACGTAACTGGCGGGCTCGCTGGCTCCCGCTGCCTTCCAGTAGACCGCGAGCCCGCTTGGAGTCGAGTTCAGCTGGTCCATCCGGCCCGTGGCCCCCACGAGCACCCAGCCGGACGGGGGAGCGACTGCGATGTCGCGCGGGTCCGCGGGACTATTGTTCGCGAGGCGGAAGGAGATGCTGGCGATCATCACGTCGTTCTGGACCGTGCCGGCCGGCTTGGTGATGGTGAGGGTCGTGGCCGCGATCGCGCCCACCGCCGACTGGACAGGGGTACGGGCCACGATGGTGTTAACGATAAGAGGGCGGAGCGCGAGGATGTGCGCGGGGCTATTGTCCGACGTGTCAGGGCCCAAGTCCGTCGCCGTCTTCGTGCCCGTCGCCCCTATAGCGGCCTGAAGAGCCCAGCTACCTTGAGCCATGATGGCGGCGACGCCGGCCCTTACCTGGAAGCCCTGCGTCCCGCCCCATGTCGGCGGATCCGCCCAGAGGTCTCTGTTGGGAATACCGTGCGACGTGACCAGCATCGTGTTGGCCACCGTGGTGGTGACGCTCGGTGTCGCAGGAGTGTAAGTCGAGGATGAAGTTAGCGCACCATTATCCACATCAATGGGCGTCGTCGTCGTGTCTACGCCACTGAAGGTCTGAATGCCGCCGGCGGCACCAGTCGGAGCCGCGCCCAGCGTCCATGTGTAGCTCGCTGGCTCGGAAGCGCCTGCGACCATCCGGTAGACCGCGATCGAACTGGTACTCGTGAGCGTTTGGTCTACCCGCCTCACCAGCGTCCAGCCAGCCAGTAGGGTGATGGTCGCCGTGTTCGGGCGGATGGCAATGCTGGTGATCATCACGTCGCCCTGCACCGTGCCGGCCGGCTTGGTGATGGTGAGGCTCAGGACCCCAGAGTCCACCGCCGCCGAGGCCGCCGCTCGGAAGGCGATCTGTGCATGGGCGACGGTGCCGAGCGTCATGCCGGCGAGCGCGCCCATGAGCAGAACAAGAATCGGGGACAGACCCCGTTTTCCGCCCGGCATCACTGCGCCATCATGCCGCCACCGGCAGGCGCGCGCGATCCCGCGCCCCCAGCGCCCCAGCGCTTCCCTCAAGGTGGTTTGTGTGACGTTCATCACAGTCTCTTGACGACTCCATGCCATCCGCTCACTCACTTGCAAGAAACGCTCCAGGCAGCGCCAGCGGACGCCTCCAGCCGACCGGCGGCTTGCGGCGTTAACTATGTCACGCCGCCGCTGGCGGGTTCCGGGTTCCGAGTTCCGGGTTCCGGGTTCCGAGTTCCGGGTTCCGAGTTCCGAGTTCCGGGTTCCGAGTTCCGAGTTCCGGGTTCCGGGTTCCAAGTTCCGGGTTCCGGGTTCCGGGTTCGAACTTTGAACATTGAACATTGAACATTGAACTTTGAACTTAGCCAGAATACCGTTCATTTTTCGTATCCTTCGATATCAACCGTAAAACCGGTTGGGGAATTGGGAGAAATCACCGCATTGGCGACCGCAAGCGGGGACAGCAGGTTTTGCACTTTGCTTCCGCCTTGCCTGGCCAACGCGGGATTTTGAAGCCACATCTGAATAAAGAATTCCCGCATTTGTTCGGACTGCGCCAAACGGCTGAGCATCAGATGCTCAGGGATTGCCGCGCGTGAGAGACCATCGGGTTCAGACATTCGGGTCTTCTCCGCGCTTGATCTTCTCCAGCGCCACGATATCGAGTTGATCCTTGGGGCGATTCGCGATGCGCTTCATGGCCAGCAAATCGTCAATGGAAGCTATCCACACCTGCCGGGCAAACAATTCGCCCGCTACCGCGTTGGCCATAAGCTTGTCGAACGGCACCTCCGGACGCACCAGAACATCCACTACACTGCCCCCGATGTGTGGCTCCCTCAGCGCAAATGCCAACATGCCTTTTTCGCGATGCCACTGGTCGATCTGGCTGGCATTTCTGAGCGAATCGATCGCTACCGGAAGCGTGGGAACCAGGCCGTATCGTTTGGCTACCGCAATAAACCGGACAAGGTTCTCGTCATTCATTGCCAGAACCAGATCGATGTCGAAAGTGGA
>CAZFRR010000194.1:0-38774 GCA_964521405.1 uncultured Streptomycetaceae bacterium
GCATCACGAGGTCCGGCTCGGATTCCGCCTTGTCCACGGTCGTGTAACCGGCGGCGTTGACGATGATCTCGGGTTTCGCGCTGCGGATGGCCGCGCGGATCGCATCGGGGTCGGCGAGATTCATTTCGCCGCGCCCGAGCGCGGTCAGATTTCCCAGCGGCGCCAGCGCGCGGGCGAGTTCCCATCCGACCTGGCCGGTCTTGCCGGTGAGCAGGATGCGTGGCATCAGGGAACAGGAAACAGGGTATAGGGAATGGGAAATAGGGAGTGAGGAGTGGAAGGCGATTACTTGCCGTAGCGCGCGAGAAATTCCGTCGGCGTCGTCACATCGACATCCATGTAGCGCCCGACGCTTCGGACCCCCTTGTCCCCGGTCACTATCACTTTCGCTTCGAGCTCGACCGCACACTCGAACAGCATATTGTCGTCGGGGTCGTGCTTCATAACCCGCAACGGGGAGGTCGATGCGGTGAAAACAAGGTTGTATCCCGACGCGAACAGTTCCAGCAATTCGTGGATAAGATCCGGGCGCAAGCCCAGCCGATTCAGGACTTCCACGTACTCGTCAATGAGGTCGCGGGAAACGCAGAGCGTGATCTCCCCTCGTTTCCAGCGTTCGATGACTTCACGCGGTGGTCCGCCAAAGAACGATGACACGAGGACGTTCGTGTCAACGACGACCCGCATCCCGGGCCTTTGATTTCCGGGCTTCGCGTACTGCCTTTGCCACGTCTTCGGCACCCACCCCCGCAGACTTCAGGCTTTGTCCGATCCGCTCCCAAAGGGCATCGATGTAGGAAGCTACATCGCGTCTCTTGACATAGTCCTCGATGAGATCGCGGACTATTTGCGTGGAGGTCTTACCCTCCCTGGTCGCAAGCTGGGTGAGCTTGCGTTTAAGCTCCAGGTCCATCCGAATCAGAAGTTGCTCGGCCATGCTCGCTGACCTTCCTCTATCCGGGTGATATCTTAGATATACAAGATAGCAGAGTCAAGTGGTGGCGAGCGGGTCATGGATCATGGCTGGTGATCAGTTGTCACCCGGTTGAGGAGCCTTTCCGCCGGCAGAGGATTCATTTCTTGTCGTCGAGCACGGTCTGCAAGTAGCGCGAGTAGGGGTTGTCGCCCATGGCGGTGGCGATGGCCGCGAGGTCGGACGCGGAAATATAGCCCAGCCGGTAGGCGATTTCTTCCGGGCAGGCGATCTTCAGTCCCTGGCGCTTCTCGATGGTCTCGATGAACATCGACGCGGCGAGCAGCGCGTCGTGGGTGCCGGTGTCGAGCCAGGCGGTGCCGCGGCCCATCAGCACCACCTCGAGCTCGCCACGGCGCAGGTACTCCAGGTTGATGTCGGTGATTTCGAGCTCGCCGCGCGCCGACGGCTTGAGATTGCGCGCGATATCAACCACCTGGTTGTCGTAGACCGCGAACCCGGTCTGCGCGTAGCGCGATTTGGGCCTTTGCGGTTTCTCCTCGATGGAAACCACCTTGCGGTTGGCGTCGAACTCGATGACGCCGTAGCGCTCCGGGTCCTGCACCGGGTAGGCGAAGATGGTGGCGCCTTTGGATTTCTTCGTCGCGGCCTGGAGGTCGGCCGCCAGATCGTGGCCGTAAAAAATGTTGTCGCCGAGGATCAGCGCGCAGGGGTCTTTCCCGATGAAGCCAGCGCCGATGGTGAAGGCCTGCGGCAGACCCTTGGGCGCAGGCTGCACGGCGTACGTGAGATGGATGCCCCAGCGCCGGCCGTCCCCCAGCAGCTGCTCGTAGCGCGGGGTGTCCTGCGGCGTGGAGATCAGCAGCATGTCGCGGACGCCCGCCAGCATCAGCGTGGTGAGGGGATAGTAGACCATCGGCTTGTCGTACACCGGCAGCAACTGCTTGGTGACGACCTGGGTCGCCGGGTAGAGCCGGGTGCCGCTGCCGCCGGCGAGGATGATGCCCTTCATATATTAGTGATTAATTGCACTGTGTCACAAAATAGATTCCCTCCCCCTGGACGGGGGAGGGTTAGGGTGGGGGTGAACCGCCTCAAGATGCGCAACTTTTTCACCCCCATCCCAGCCTTCCCCCATCAAGGGGGAAGGAGTTTCTCTGGTGTTTTCTGACACAGTGCAATTAAGTGATTAAGTGATTGGGTGATTGAGCTATTCAGTGTTTTCGACGCTATGAAGCAAGTTGCGATTTTGAGAGGCTTCGATGCAAGCCCGACATCATTGCGGACTTCCATGCTTGCAGATTGTAGTGTGGCCTGACCATGTTAATCCTCCCTTTATCACTCAATCACTCAATCACTGAATCACTGAATCACCGGTTCTGGTAGTTGAGATCGACCCACTTGCGGTATTCGCCGCTGGTGACTTTGTCCACCCATTGCCTGTGGCCAAGATACCACTCCACCGTCTTCCTGAGACCGGTGTCGAACCGCTCGCGCGGCTGCCAGCCGAGCTCACGGCGGATCTTCCCGGCGTCCATCGCGTAGCGGCGGTCGTGCCCCGGCCGGTCGCTTACAAAAGTGATGAGCCCCGTTAGAGGCCGCGCCTCTAACGGGGTGAGTGATGAGTGATGAGCGATGAGTGGATTGGGGCGAAGTTCGTCGAGGATCGCGCAAAGCGCGTTGATAACCTCCAGGTTGGTCTTCTCCGAATTGCCGCCGATGTGGTAGGTATCGCCCGGGCGGCCGCGTTTCAGCGCCAGCCGCACGGCCTCGCAATGATCGCCGACGTAGAGCCAGTCGCGCACGTTTTTCCCGTCGCCGTAGACCGGCAGCGGTTTGCCGGCGACCGCGTTGACGATCATCAGCGGGATCAGTTTTTCGGGAAACTGGAACGGCCCGTAGTTGTTGGAGCAGTGGGTGGTGACGGTGGGCAGGCCGTAGGTGTGGTGGTAGCTGCGCACCAGGTGATCCGACGCGGCCTTGGAGGCGGCATACGGGCTGTTGGGCGCGTACTGCGTGGTTTCCGTGAACGCCGGTTCCGCCGCACCGAGCGAGCCGTAGACTTCGTCAGTGGATACATGAAGGAAGCGGAAAAGATTCTTTTCGGAGTCCTTCAGGGAAGACCAATAATTTCTCGCTTCTTCGAGCAGGTTAAAGGTGCCGACCACGTTGGTTTGCACGAAGTCGGCCGGGCCGTGGATCGAGCGGTCCACGTGGCTTTCCGCGGCGAAATGCACGATCGCCTGCGGCCGGTGCTCGCGCAGGAGCTTGCCGACGAGCGCGCGGTCGTTGATGTCGCCCTTGACGAAAATGTGCCGCGCATCGTCCTTCACGCCCGCCAGGTTGCCGAGGTTGCCGGCGTAGGTCAGCTGATCGAGGTTGACGACCGGGGTGCGCTCCGCGGCGAGCCAGTCGAGGACGAAATTGGCGCCGATGAATCCGGCGCCGCCGGTGACCAGTATCGTCACGCGCGATCTCTCGTGCAGTGTCTCGGCATCACGCTGTTAAGTATCTGAATTGGAATCGTTGTTGGTGGCCGCTATTCTATGCGCAAAGCGCTTTTCGGTGTAGGCTTGGGCCGTTCCAACTGCTGCTCGGGGACGGCTGCATCCGGGAATGAAATTCGCCGAGTCGCTCCAATAGCTTTCAAGGGGAAAAGTTGGAACGGCCCTGGCCGCGCCTGCAGCACCCGCACAATGAAGAAAATCCTGCTGGTCAAGACCTCGTCGCTGGGCGATGTCGTGCACAATCTTCCGGTGGCGAGCGACCTCCGCGCCGCCCTGCCCGCGGCCGAGATCGACTGGGTGGTGGAGGAGTCGCTTGCCGCCATCCCGCGGCTGCACCCAGCGGTCGCGAACGTGCTGCCGGTCGCGATCCGGCGCTGGCGCGCGAGTCTCCTCGATGGCGGCACGCGCGCGGAAATTCGCGCGTTTCTGAAAGGACTGCGGCAGACTGAGTACGATGCCATCATCGATACCCAGGGCCTGTTGAAAAGCGCGGTCCTGGCGCGCGCCGCGCGCGGTGTGCGCCACGGGCTCGATTTTGCAAGCGCGCGCGAACCCCTGTCGCTGTTCTACGACCGGACCTACTCGGTGCCGTGGACGATGCACGCGGTGGAGCGCAACCGCACGCTGGTTGCGCGAGCGCTGGGCTACAGCGTGCCCGCCAGCATCGATTATGGCGTGAGCGCGCCCGCCGCAAACTTCGCGTGGCTGCCGGGTGGCGCGTACGCGGTGCTGGCCCACGCGACCAGCGCGCGCGCGAAGCTCTGGCCCGCGGAGCGCTGGACCGAGCTTGGTGCACGGCTCGGGGAGCGCGGTCAGCGCTGCGTGCTGCTCTGGGGCGACGATCCCGAGCGGTTACGCGCGGAAGAGATTGCGCGTTCCATAGCCGGTGCCGTTGTGGCCCCGCGCCTGTCGCTCGTTGACGCGGCGGCGGTGCTGGCAGGGTCGCGCGCAGTTATCGGAGTGGACACCGGCCTCACGCATCTCGCCGCCGCGCTCAAGGTGCCGACGGTCGGTATTTATTGCGCCACCGATCCGGCAGCCACGGGTCTTTACGGCTGCGCGCGCGCGCTCAACCTCGGCGGCGTTGGAACTCCGCCCTCGGCGCGCGAAGCGCTTGCTGCGCTCGAGCGCCTGCTCGGGTGATTGAGTGATTGTGTCCCATTCAAACCCATGTTTTTGATTAATCACTTAATTGCACTGTGTCACAAAACACCAGAGAAACTCCTTCCCCCTTGACGGGGGAAGGCTGGGATGGGGGTGAAAAAGTTGCGCATCTTGAGGCGGTTCACCCCCACCCTAACCCTCCCCCGTCGAGGGGGAGGGAATCTATTTTGTGACACAGTGCAATTAATTACTCAATTACTGCACCGATGATGCGCTTCCTCTACACGCTGCTGCTCTACCTCCTGCTGCCCTACGTGCTCGCGCGCCTCGCCTGGCGCGCGCGCCGCCAGCGCGGCTACCTGGAGCATGTGGGCGAACGCTTCGGGCGCTACCCGCAAGGCGCGGACGGCCCGCTCATCTGGGTGCACGCGGTCTCGGTGGGGGAAACCCGCGCCGCCGAGCCGCTGATCCATGCGCTGCTCGGAAAATATCCCGGCCACCGTATCCTGCTGACGCATATGACCCCGACCGGCCGCGAGACCGGCGAGGCGTTGTTCGGCGGCAACGTCACACGCTGTTATCTGCCGTACGATTACCCGGGCGCCGTGACGCGCTTTCTCCGGCACTTCCGGCCGCGGGCCGGCGTCCTGATGGAAACCGAGATCTGGCCCAACCTGATACACGCCTGCCGCGCGCAACAGGTTCCGCTTTACCTGGTCAATGCGCGGCTGTCCGAGAAATCCTTCGCCGGATACCTGCGCTTCCCGCGACTGGTGCGCGAAAGCCTTGCGGGACTGGCTGCAATCGCGGCGCAGGGCGGGGACGATGCGCGGCGTCTCGCCGAGCTGGGGGCAGGCGGCGTGCGGGTCACCGGCAGCGTCAAATTCGATGTCACCCCCGCGCCGGCGCAGCTCGAACAGGGGCGGGCGTGGCGCCGCGACTTCGGCGAGAACCGCCCGGTGCTGCTCGCTGCCAGCACCCGCGAAGGTGAGGAAGCGCTGTTACTGGACGCGCTTGCGGCGATAAACGTGCCGGGGCTGCTGGCGGTCATCGTGCCGCGCCATCCGCAGCGCTTCGATGAGGTGGAGCGGCTCTTCGCAGCGCGCGGCGTTTCCTGCCAGCGCCGCAGCGCGAATGCGCCGATCGCGCCCGGCACCCGGGTCGTGCTGGGGGACAGCATGGGAGAGATGTTCGCCTACCATGCCGCGTGCGACGTCGCGTTCATCGGCGGCAGCCTGCTGCCGTTCGGCGGGCAGAACCTGATCGAAGCCTGCGCGGTCGGCAAACCCGTGCTGATCGGGCCGTCCACCTACAATTTCGAGGAGGCCGTGGAACTCGCAGTGCAGGTCGGGGCGGCGATCCAGGTGACGGACCCTGCGGCGCTCGCGCGGGAAGCCGAACGCGTGTTGCGCGACCCGGTTGCTGCCCGGTGCATGGGGCAGGCGGGACTGGCGTTCTGCGCCGCGCACCGCGGCGCAACCGCCAGGGTGCTGGAGCTCATTGAGCTAGCTCCAGCACCAGTGAATCGTGATTCGTGATTCGTGATTCGTGAATCGTGGCAGGTAGGGTTGTTAGGAGGGCGGGTCGACTCACGACTCACGCCGTACGTATTCGCCTTCCTCGGTGACGACGCGATCGACCAGCGGGTCGGTCTCCGACAGCGGCAACTCGGTCACCACCTGCAGCGCGAACGCCGCGGCGACCAGCGCCGGCCGCTGCGCGCCGAGGCTGCGGATGAATCCATCGTAATACCCGCCGCCATAGCCCAGCCGCTCGCAGCGCGAGGTAAACGCGACGCCCGGCACCAGCACCAACCCGATCTCCGCCGAGGGCACGGCAGGGCACGCGTCGGCGCGCGGTTGTTGTATGCCCCACACGCCGGCCTCGAGTTCACTGGCCGGATCACTCACCGCGTAGAGCCCGAGTGCGCGGCTGCCGCGTTCCACCCGGGGCAGCACCAACTTCTTTTTCTGTGCGAGCAGGTCGGCGATGAAAGCCGCGGTTTCGAATTCGCTGCCGAAGCCCATGTAGGCCATGACACAGCGGGCCTTGCGGCAGGCTTCGAGCCCGAGCAGGCGCGCGGTGATGCGCTCGCTCAGCGCGCGGCGTTGAACGGCGCTCAGCGCTTCACGCCGCGCGAGCACCTGCTTGCGGAGTTCGACCTTGAGAGATTGAATGGCGGCAGATGAAACGTAATGAACGGCGGAAGCGGCGGGAGGTTTTCGCTCTTCCCGGTCACGACTCACGAATCACGATTCACGTTCTTGCCGTTACCTGTCGAGCCAGGCATTGACGAGCGTAATGTCCTGCTCGGAGAGTTGGCCCACGGCGGATTTAAGCCGCAGCAGCGCGAGGATGTAGTTGTATTTCGCCTGCGCGAGGTCGCGCCGGGTCTGCGACAGCTGCTGCTGGGCGTTGAGGACATCGATCACGGTCCGCACGCCCACCTCCTGCCCGAGCCGGGTGGAGTCGAGCGAGCTCTGGGAGGACACCAGCGCGGCCTCCAGCGCCTTCACCTGGGACACGCCGCTCGACACGCCCAGAAACGTCTGCTGGGCGGTGAGCTGTGCGGTGCGCCGCGCGCTCTCCAGGTCCTGCCGCGCTTTCTCCTCGTTGGCGAGCGCCTCGCGCACGCGGGAGCTGACAAGCCCGCCCTGATAAATGGGTATCGCCAGCTGCAACCCGACGACGCCAATTTTCGTATCGACGCCGGAAATTCCCACGGTGCCGGCCCCGCCGCTGGAGTCGGAATAGGTGGCGAAGGCATCGAGCGTGGGACGATGCCCGGCGCGGTTGCGATCGACTTCCTTGGCGGCAAAGTCCAGGCCGGCCTGGCTGGCGCGCACCTGGAGGTTGTTCACGCCCGCATCATTGACCCACGCGAGCGGGTTGTTCGGTTCCGGGAAGCGCGGGTTGAATTTCGGGCCCAGGGGCGAGAGCCCCGGCGTCGGGCGGCCGATGATCAGCTCGAGAAAACGCTTCCTGATTTCCAGGTCGTTCTTTGCTGTGATTTCGAGGGACACCGTGAGGTCGTAGCGGGACTGCGCCTCGTGAGTATCGGTGATGGTGGCGGTGCCCACTTCGAAGTTGCGCTTGGCCTGCTCCAGTTGCCGGCCGATCGCGACGAGCTGCGCTTGCGCGAACACGATCGTGTCCTGCGCCAGCAGCACGTCGAGGTAGGCCTGAACGACGCGCAGGATGAGGTCCTGGGCGGCTTGCGCGAAGACGGCGTCGGACTGCGCCACCTGGGACTTTGACTGCTCGTAGGCGGCGAAGTTTTGCGGGCGGTACAGCGGTTGCGTGACCGAGACCGAAGCGGCGTTGGAATTGAAGCGCGAGTTGACGGTGCCCGTCAGTGGGTCGCGCGACTGGATTTCACGGTCGTTGTTCTGGGTGGAGGCGGAAACGGAAGCCGAGGGCAGCAGGCCGGAGAGCCCCTGTGGCAGCTTTTCCTGGCCCGCGCTCCACGCCGCCCGCGCCGCCGCATACTGCGCGTCCGCGGACTGCCCCAGCCGATAGATCTCCAGCAGGTCGGCGGCGCTCGCCACCGTTGACAGCGCCAGGCAGAGCGCGAGCGACACTGAGGCGAGGAGCCGAATCTCCCGACGGCGACCCGGTAACTCAGCAGGCGAATTCGAAGGCGCGGAACTCTTCATAATCACTTGGCCACTAGAAAACAAAGCGTTCAGGTTGCAGGGCGTTGCGCAGCGGCGCAATACAGGTCTCGAACAAGTCTACTGTGTCATAGGCGCCCGCGGCAACGCAAGTGATGAGCTGGGCTTCCATCACGGGCGGCTCGCCCACCACCGCGATCAGCCGCCCGCCGGGCCGCAGGCTTTTCGGGAACGCGTCCGGCAGCACCGGCACCGAGCCGGTCAGCACGATCGCATCGTAGGGCCCGTGCCGGTCCCATCCGCGCGCGGCGTCGCCGGTTTCCAGCGTGACATTGGCGATGCCATGCCCGGCCAGCCGGCGGCCTGCGTCCCGGGTGAACTCGGCGACGATGTCCACGCTGTAGACGTAGCTGCCGAGGCTCGCCAGGAGGGCCGTCATGTAGCCGCTGCCGGTGCCCACTTCCAGGATGCTGTCGCCGGGTTTGAGCGCAAGCGCCTGCAGCATGCGCGCTTCCATCTTGGGAGAGAGCATCCTCTCGCCGTGTCCGAGCGGAATTTCCATGTCGACGAAAGCGAGCTCTCGATATTGGCGGGGAAGGTAATCCTCGCGATGCGCGCGCATCAGCAGGTCGAGCACCGTCGGGTCCAGCACCTCCCAGGTGCGAATCTGCTGCTCGACCATGTTGAAACGGGCCTGTTCGATGTTCAAGGGCGGCATGGCTGAAGAAGGTGAGAACAGAGCCGAATTTTACCATCATCACCCTGCCGCGGCGCCCCGGGCTGCGGACCACGAATGAAACCGGGCTCAGCCAGGCCCGTTACCCCATAACCGGCCCGCCAAACTATAATGATCAAGCTTCAACAAACGAGGCCGGGAACCTTCTTGCCGGCCCAGGGCGCGAGCACAATTCTATTCGTAACCTCACGGTCCGGGATCACTTCATGCAATTGACCGATCGGCGAATCGGCGGCGCCACGGTACTGGCGGCATTGGGCCGGATCGACCACGCCAGCGCCGAGAGCTTCAAGGCGGCTCTCGAACCGCACCTCGCGCAGTGCAAGGCGGGCGGCGAAGTCGTGGTGCTCGACTTTTCCGGGGTCGATTACATCAGCAGCGTCGGGCTGCGCATCCTGATGCTCGCCGCCAAGCAGGCGAGGTCGCAGGCAGGCGCGATCGCGGTGGCGGCGCTGCAGCCGGTGGTGAAGGAAATTTTCGAGATCAGCCGGTTCACCCTGGTGATTCCCTGCTTTGCAGGTGTGCGTGACGCGCTCGCGGCGCTCGCGCCCTCTGCGCTCGCCTCGTACGGGGCGGCGTGAGCGACAGGCGCCGATGCTGATCCGTATCTGGGGTTCGCGCGGCTCCCTGCCGGTTTCCCTCGGCACCACGGCGCTCCAGAAAAAGCTCGTCAAGGCGCTGGTTGCCGCCTCCGGCAGGAACCTCGACACCGAAGACAAGGCGCGCGCCTTCCTCGCGGGCATGCCCGACTTCGCGGTCTCGCACACCTTCGGCGGCAATTCCTCCTGCGTGCAGATCGACGCTGGCGGAGCCGAATACGTGATTCTCGACATGGGGAGCGGCGCGCGAGAGCTCGGCAACAGCATCTTTGCCGAGCACGGCCCGCAGAAAACCCACACTTTCCACGTGTTCATGTCCCACGTGCACTGGGATCACATCATGGGGTTTCCCTTCTTCGCGCCGGCCTCCCACCCCGGCAACCACATACGCATCTACGGCTGCCATGACGAGCTGGAGCAGGGCTTTCGCAGGCAGCATGGGGCGCCGTCTTTCCCGATCGAGTTTGACCGGCTGCCGGCGCGAATCGAGTTCGTGCAGTTGCAGCCGGGGCGGCGCTACGACATTGCCGGCCTGGCGGTGACCGCGAAGCCGCAATCGCACTCGGGCCACTCGTTCGGCTATCGCTTCGAGCGCGACGGCAAGAGCGTGGTCTACTCGACCGATTCCGAGCACAAGCTCGAGGATCTTCACGAAGCCGAGGAATTCGCCTCGTTCTTCCGCGGCGCCGACCTCGTGATCTTCGACGCCATGTACTCGCTCGCCGACGCGATCTCGGTGAAGGAGGACTGGGGACACTCGAGCAACATCGTCGGCGTCGAGCTGTGCCAGATGGCGGGGGCGAAGCGCCTGTGCCTGTTCCACCACGAGCCGATCTCCGACGACGAGCACCTCGCCGGCATCTGGCGCGATACGCTACGGCTGGAAGAGATCACCCGGTCCGGCGCGCCGCTTGAGATTCTCGCGGCCTACGACGGCCTCGAGATCGTGATTTGAGCACGACGTGAGCGCGGCGCCGGATTTCGTTGCGCGGCGCTGGACTGCTCTTATCATCGCCCGGCGCGGCCGTCCCCTCGCGGCGCTGGTGCTGGCCTCGCTCGCCATCCTGCTCGCCACGACGGATCTGCGCCCGGTCGAGCGCCTGCGGCACGCCGGGTTCGACGCCTATCAGCGGCTCCTGCCGCGGCAGCGGGAAAAGGCGCCCGCGATCATCGTCGAGATCGACGAGAGGAGCCTCGCGCGGCACGGCCAGTGGCCATGGCCGCGCACGCAGCTCGCGCGGCTGATCCAGCGCATTCGCGCCGGCGAGCCAAGGGTCATCGGGCTCGACCTGATTTTTCCCGAGCCGGACCGCCTGTCCGCCGGGCTCGTCGCCGAGTCGCTGCCGGGGCTCGATGCCCAGGATGTCGCCCGGCTCAAGGCGTTGCCCAGCAACGATGCTGTGCTCGCCAAGGCGATCGCGTCCGTTCCCACGGTGCTGGGCGTCGCCGGCTACGATCGCGCGCAGCTTCCCGCGAGCGCCCGCCGCCATCCCAGCTTTGCGCCCGCGCTGCAACGCGGCGGCGATGCAATTGCCTTGGTGGGCGGCCACGATGTGGCTCATGCCAACCTGCCGGAACTGGAGCGCGCGGCGGCCGGCCATGGACTGCTTACCGCTGATCTGGAAAGCGGCAGGGTGCGGCGGGTGCCGCTCATTTCGCGCGTCGGCGATGCGCTGGCCCCGTCCCTGAGCCTCGAGCTGGTGCGAGTCGCCGCGGGGCGGCCGGCCTTCGATGTCCAGGTTGGCCCCCGCGGCGTGGAGGCGGTGGGGGTGCAGGACATCGCCGCGCGGACGCAGCCCGACGGCCGCATCTGGGTCCACTTCTCCCATCACGACCCGTCGCGCTTCGTGTCGGCCGCGGATGTGCTCTCCGGCGCGGTGGACGCGGCCGTGTTCCGCGAGCAGCTGGTGATCGTGGGCGTCACCGGGCTCGCGATCACCGATCAGGTCACGACACCGCTCGATGAGCGCATACCCGGCGTCGAGGTCCACGCCAACGTGCTGGAGAACATCTTAGAGGGCCGGGTGCTGCACCGGCCGTACTGGGCTTCGCGGGCCGAGGCGCTGGCGCTGCTGGCAGCCGGCGCGGCGCTGATTGCCGTGATGCCGGCCAGCCGCATGTTCCTGTGGCCGGCGTTGATGGCGGCGCTGTTTGCCGCGCTTCTGGGCAGCGGCTTCGCGGCATACCGCTATGGCCAATACCTGTTTGATGCCGCCTGGCCTGCGCTGGGCGTTGGCGCCGTGTTCATCGTCATGATGGCGGCGTTGTTTGCCGAGGCCCTGATGCAGCGCCGGTTGCTGCGCCAAAGGCTGCAGCAGGAGCGGGAATCGAAAGCGCGGCTCGCGGGCGAGCTCGATGCCGCGCGCCGCATACAAATGGGCATCCTGCCGCAGGCCCGGAATGCGTTCCCGGGCGAGACGCGTTTCTCGATAAGCGCCGACCTCGAGCCCGCGCGCGAGGTCGGCGGCGACCTCTACGATTTTTTCATGCTCGACCCGGACCACCTGTTTTTCCTGATCGGCGACGTCTCGGGCAAGGGGCTGCCCGCGAGCATGTTGATGGCGGTGAGCAAGGCCTTGTGCAAGAGCATCTCCGCGCGCTATCCGGCAAGCGTGACCGGGACGCTGCGGGAGGCTTCGCGCGACATCGGGCGCGAGAACCCGGAGCAGTTTTTCGTCACGCTGGTCGCCGGGATACTGGATGCGCGCACCGGCGAGCTGCGTCTCGCCAACGCCGGGCACGATGCGCCGTACCTCATTCATCGCGGCGGCAAAGTGGAGCGCCTCGAGGCGGGCGGGGGGCCGCCATTGTGCACGGTCGAGGATTTTCCCTATGGCGAGACGACCTATGCGCTCGCGCCAGGCGATACGCTGTGCATGGTGACCGACGGCATCACCGAGGCCTTGAACGAGCGCGGCGAACTCTACGGCACGGCACGGCTTGCCGCGCTCATCCAGAGGCTCGCGCGCGAACCGGGAGATCTCACGCCGCAAGGCGCGGTCACGGCGATACGGGAGGAAGTGAAGCGTTTCTGCGGCGGCGCCGAGCCGGCGGATGACCTTGCTATTCTTGTCGTCCGCTTGACGGGGTGATTAACGGACGCTCAACTCTACCCGCCGGTTGCGCGGCTCGTTGACGTTATCGGCAGTGGGCACCAGGAGCTCGCGCTTGCCGCGGCCGGCTGCGGTGATGTTTTGCGCCGATACGCCCATACCGACCAGGATCTCGCGCACGGCCTGCGCACGCTCGAGAGAGAGCTTGTCGTTGTAGGAGTCGGCGCCGATGGTGTCGGTGTGGCCGATGACGGTGATCTCGGCCGCGGGCCGCCTGGCGATCTCCGCGAACATCTTGTCCACCACCGCCTTGGATTCCTCCGAAAGCGTGCTGCCCTCGGTGAAGTAGAGCGTAAGGGAGACGGGACGCGCTGGTTGTGCCGCAAGCGCCGCGCCGAACGTCTGGCGCACTTCATCGGCGCTGGAGGTCCTCGCTTGCAGCTCGTTTCCTTCGCCGGTGCGGGCCGAAGCGTAGGCGGAGTCGAGCGTGATCTCGCGCTGGCCGTCCTTGACGACGACCGCCCCGACTTTCCCGTCCTGCTCCGGCAGCACGACCACCAGGTCGTTGCGCGGCGGCGTAGCGCAGCCGGCGGCAAGCCCCACTACGGCGATCAGGACAAGGAAACGCATCTCAAGGGGTTCCGTCCTCCGCGCGCACCACGAACTCGGTGCTGCGTACGCCCAGGATGGCCGCGGGCGTCTTGACCGTCATCGCGCCCGGCGTCTGCTTCGCGATCTTGCCAGACACCCCGGCGAGCGTCCCGCGCGTGAGCCGCGTGTCGAACGCGCCGGCGTGGGTGGTCGGGTCGAACGCATAGCGCTCGATCGCAAGCGTGCTGTTCGGACCGGCCGAGAGCAGCGAATTGTCGATGAAGGTGATGCCGACCGAGCCATCAGCGCCGGTCACCACGGTGTCCGACTGCAGGACTTTGGCTCCGATCGTGGCGGGCAGCTTTTGCCCGTCGCGCTCGATATGGACCGCGCCCCTGGCGGTCTTGACCTGGCCGGCTTCGTTGGCAAGGGCGGCCGCCGAGAGCATCGCAACCGTGGCGGCGGTGAGGAAGTGGCCTGCTAATGAGCGGATCATGACTTCTCCTGCAGCGGTGAACAAGAATTGGTCACTATAATAGCCGAGTTTTAAACCGGCAGGATGTGACGAATTACCACTATGGAAGCCCGCATGACCATGCCGCAGTGCCGCAGTTTCGAGGCCCGCCCCGGGCAGTTTCGCGAGCTGCGCGGCCACGCCGAGCACTGCTGCCTCGAGGCGGGCTTCGAGCGGGTGGTGATCGACCGGCTCATCCTGGTGCTCGAAGAGCTGTTCGCCAACACCGTGGAGCATGGTTATTCCAGGCTCGCCGAACCCGCCGGCGGCCGGCTGGTATGGCTCACCGTCAAGGCCGCGATGGGGCGCATCGAGGTGGTTTACGAGGATGCGGCACCCGCGCACGATCCATTCACCCGGGCTGCCGAGCCCGATTACACGGGGCCTGCCGACAGCTGGCGGGTCGGCGGCCTCGGCCTGGCCCTGGTGATCAGGCTGGGAAGCGACGTGCGTTACGAGCGCACCGAAGGCCGCAACCGCATCCATTTCACCATCATGGCCTCGCTCCCCGGCGCGTGAAACGCGCTTGCGCGCGTAGTGCCCTTGGAGTAACGTTCACGGGCCAACGTAGGGGTCCTGGGGCCGCCGGCCCGCGGGTGAGAGAGTCCCTTCGAACCTGATCCGGATAATGCCGGCGCAGGGAAGCGTTGAATCCGTTTCCCCTTCCCCGCGCCCCCGACTATTGCCGCAAGGAGCGCATATGAACGCCAATCCAAAATTTCTCAACACCACCGCGCACGTCGATGACGCGGCGGTGAAGCCGTTGCCCAATTCACGCAAGGCATACGTAGAGGGCTCGAGGCCCGATATCCGGGTGCCGATGCGCGAAATCACGCAATCGGACACGCCGCTTCATTTTAGTTCTGCTGCGCCGGGCGGGGCCCCCGCGCGTTCCGAGCCCAACCCGCCGCTCTTCGTCTACGACACGTCGGGCCCGTACACCGACCCGACGGTGAAAATCGACATCCGCTCGGGGCTGGCGCCTCTGCGGCAGAAGTGGATCGAGGAGCGCAACGATACCGAGGCCCTCGATGGCCCCAGCTCGCGCTACGGGCGCGAGCGTCTCGCCGACCCGAAGCTCGCGCAGCTGCGGTTCAACCTGAAGCGCGAGCCGCGCCGGGCGAAGAGCGGGATGAACGTGACGCAGATGCATTACGCGCGCCGCGGCATCATCACGCCGGAGATGGAATACATCGCGATCCGCGAGAACCAGCGGCTGGACGCGCTGCCGGCTTTGATCACGCGCCAGCACCCGGGCGAAGCGTTCGGCGCCGCGATCCAGAAAGTGATCACGCCGGAATTCGTGCGCGACGAAGTCGCTCGCGGCCGCGCGATCATCCCCGCCAATATCAACCACCCGGAGACCGAGCCGATGATCATCGGCCGCAATTTCCTGGTGAAGATCAACGCCAACATCGGCAATTCCGCGCTCTCCTCCGGCATCCAGGAGGAAGTCGAGAAGATGACCTGGGCGATCCGCTGGGGTGGCGATACCGTGATGGATCTCTCCACCGGCAAGCACATCCACGAGACGCGCGAGTGGATCATGCGCAACTCGCCGGTGCCGATCGGCACGGTGCCGATCTACCAGGCGCTTGAAAAGGTGGACGGGAAAGCCGAGGAGCTGACCTGGGAAATCTACCGCGACACGTTGATCGAGCAGTGCGAGCAGGGAGTGGATTACTTCACGGTGCACGCCGGCGTGCGGCTGCCCTACATCCCGATGACCGCGAAGCGCATGACCGGCATCGTCTCGCGCGGCGGCTCGATCATGGCGAAGTGGTGCCTCGCGCATCACAAGGAGAGCTTCCTCTACACCCACTTCGAGGAAATTTGCGAGCTCCTCAAGGCCTACGACGTGTCCTTCTCGCTCGGCGACGGGCTGCGCCCCGGCTCGATCTACGACGCCAACGACGAGGCGCAGATCGCGGAACTGAAAACGCTCGGCGAGCTGACCGACATCGCCTGGAAGCATGACGTGCAGGTGATGATCGAAGGCCCGGGCCACGTGCCGATGCAGCTCATCAAGGAGAACATGGACCTGCAGCTGAAATATTGCCGCGAGGCGCCGTTCTACACGCTGGGGCCGCTCACCACCGACATCGCGCCGGGCTACGATCACATCACTTCGGCGATCGGTGCGGCGATGATCGGCTGGTTCGGCACCGCGATGCTGTGCTACGTCACCCCCAAGGAGCACCTGGGTCTGCCCGACAAGGACGACGTCAAGGACGGCATCATGGCCTACAAGATCGCGGCGCACGCCGCCGACCTCGCCAAGGGCCATCCCGGCGCGCAGGTCCGCGACAACGCGTTGTCCAAGGCGCGCTTCGAGTTTCGCTGGGAGGACCAGTTCAATCTCGGGCTCGACCCGGACAAGGCCAGGCAGTTCCACGACGAGACGCTGCCGCAGGAAGGCGCGAAGCTCGCGCACTTCTGCTCGATGTGCGGCCCGCACTTCTGCTCGATGAAGATCACCCAGGACGTGCGCGAATACGCCGCGAAGCAGGGCGTCACCGAGAGCCAGGCGCTGGACCAGGGCATGCAGGAAAAGGCCGAGGAGTTCAAGCAGCAGGGCGGTGAAATCTACCGGCGCGTGTAAACCCCGGCGGGCGGCGGGCGTTGGAGTGACGGGTAACGAGGGAACGTTTCCCTCATGCCCCCCGGCATCAGGGGCTCAATCGGTCCCGATGATTCAGCCCCGAAAGCGGGGCCGCCCGGACAGAGGAGGATCTCGTATGCGCATCAGTCAGAGTGTTGCAATAGCCCTGCTGGGGCTCGCCTGCGCCACGCCGGCTCACGCCGGCGAGAAACCGGATCCCTACGCCCGGATCGAGGCGCTGCTCAACCCCAGGTTCCTGCTTCAAGGCGTGGTCCGCGACGAGGACGTTTCACTGCTGTTTGCCCACCTGAGGGCGGCGCTGCTGGCTGCCTACGAAGGCCGGGAGGCGCCCCCGCCGGCGGAACTCAGCCGGCGCGCGGAAGCGATAGCCGCCGAACTGAAGTCGCGCGGGACGCTGGCCGGGCTGCTGCTCCTGACCGCGTTCGAGGCGGCCGCGAGACAGGCGTTGCGTGAAGCCCTCGCGGACCCTGCCGCTGCGCGCTGAAACCTTTTGTTACATCCGCGGGCCCTCTGTGTTGGGCGGCTCGCGGCACCTCCGTTACAATCCCCGCTCTAATATGCATGCGGCACCGTGCAACCGCGCCGTATGCTTGAGTAATTGGGTGATTGAGTAATTGGGTGATTTTGTAGCGGGATGATTTGGCAACGCCAGGAGCGGGTGTGTCGAGATATTTCTCAGTCGCTGATTTTCAAAAAATGTCACGCACGAAGATCATCGGTGCGGCCGTCGCCGCCGCCGTCCTGATTGCAGGCGCCGCCGCCTGGTGGTGGTGGGGCGCGCGCGGCGCCGCCCCGGACTACCGCTTCGGCAAGATCGAGCGCGGATCCATCGTCGCGGCCGTGTCAGCCACCGGCACGGTGAACCCGGTGACGGTGGTCCAGGTCGGCTCCCAGGTCTCGGGCCAGCTGAAGGAGGTCCTCGTCGATTTCAACTCGGTGGTCAAGAAAGGGCAGGTCATCGCCCGCATCGACCCTGATACGTTCGTGCTGAAGGTGAACCAGGCGATGGCCGACCTGGAAGCGGCGCGCGCCACCGTGCTCACCCAGCGCGCCAATGTCTCCGCCCTGCAGGCGGAAGTGTCGCGCGCCAAGGTCAACATGGCCGACGCCGAGCGCGAGTTCCAGCGCAACAAGACGCTTCACGAGAAGAATTTCGTGTCGGCGGCGGCCCTCGACAAGGCCGAGTTTGCCTATCGCACGGCGCAGGAACAGGTCAAGGTTACCCAGGCGCAACTCTCGGTGGGGGAATCCCAGGTGAATAACGTCGTGGCCCTGGTGAAACAGCGCGACGCCGCGCTGTCGCAGTCCAAGGTGGATCTCGACCGCGCCACCATCCGCGCGCCGGTGGACGGCATCGTCGTGAAGAAATCGGTGGAGCCGGGGCAGACGGTGGCGGCGAGCCTGCAGGCGCCGGAATTGTTCGTGATCGCGCAGGACCTGCGCCAGATGCAGGTCGACACCTCGATCGACGAATCGGAGGTCGGCCGCATCAGCGAGGGGCAGCCGGCGACGTTCACCGTGGATTCGTTTCCCGGCAGGACCTTCCGCGGCACGGTGGGACAGGTGCGCAAGGCCGCCCTCGTGGTGCAGAACGTCGTCACTTATACCGCGGTCATTTCCACTTCCAATCCCAACCTGGAGCTGTTCCCCGGCATGACCGCCAACGTGCGCATCGTGGTGGATACGCGCGAGAACGCCCTCAAGGTGCCGAACGCAGCACTGCGATTCCGGCCTGCGGGCGCCGCGGAAGCGCGCGAGCCCGGTGCGGCGCGCGATCCGGCCGGCGCGCCGGCCCCTGATGAGGAATCGAAAAAAGGCGGCGGCGGGCAGCAGGCGGGAGCCGCCGTGCGCGAGCGCCTGACGAAAGAACTGCAGCTCGATGCCGGCCAGCAGGCGAAGCTCGAGGCCATTCTTAACGAGACTCGCGACCGGATTCGCGCGATCGACGCCGAGGACAAGGGCGAGCGCCGCAAGCAGTCCGAGCGCCTGCGCGCGGAGTCTCGCACCCGCATCGCCGAAATACTCAATCCGGAGCAGCGCAAGCGCTATGAGGAAATGACGCCGGGCCGGGCCGGCGGCGGCCGCGCCGTCGCGAGCGGCCGCATCTGGACGCTGGATGCCGGCGGCAAGCCAAAGGCAGTCGACGTGCGCATCGGGCTCGCCGACGGCGCCTATAGCGAAGTGGTCGGCGGCGAGTTGAAGGAAGGCGCCCAGGTGATCGTCGGGACGCAAGCGGATGCCAAGGGACGGGCCCAGCAAGCCAAGGGCGGCCCGCGCTTTGGCTTCTAAAGACGGTGATTAGGTGATTAAGTGATTAGGTGACTGAGCAAAACCTCAAGAGCTGCGCCGTTACTCAATCACTTAATCACTCAGTCACTTAGTCACTCAATCGCCCAATCACTCAATCGCCCAATCACTCAATCACCTAATCACCTAATCACTGTCGTATGACGCAGCCCTTGATCATCACCCGCGGTCTCGCCAAGGAGTACCGCATGGAGAGCTACACGGTCACTGCGCTGCGCGGCGTCTCGCTCGAGATCGCGACCGGCGAGTTCGTGGCGGTTATGGGGCCGTCGGGCTCGGGCAAGTCCACCTTCATGAACCTGCTGGGCTGTCTCGATTCGCCCACCGGCGGCGACTACATCCTCGCCGGGGACAAGGTGTCCGAGCTCTCCGGCGACGCGCTGGCGGCGATCCGCAACCACCGCATCGGTTTCGTGTTCCAGAACTTCAACCTGCTCGCGCGCACTTCGGCAGTCGAGAACGTGGAGTTGCCGTTGCTCTACAGCCATTGCCCGGCCGAGGAGCGGCGGGCCCGCGCGATGACCCGGCTAACCGAGGTAGGGCTGGCCGAGCGCGCGCATCACCAGCCTTCGCAGCTCTCCGGCGGCCAGCAGCAGCGTGTGGCGATTGCCCGTGCGCTCGTCAACAACCCGGTCTTGATACTGGCCGACGAGCCCACCGGCGCGCTCGACACGCGCACCAGCTTCGAGCTGATGGGGCTGCTCCAGCAATTGAATCGCGGGGGCATGACGGTGGTGCTGGTCACGCACGAGCGCGACATCGCCACCTTCGCCTCGCGCATCATCAGCTTCCGCGACGGGTGCGTGGTGGACGACCAGCGCGTCGAGCGGCCGGCCGACGCTCGCGAAATGCTCCGGGCGCAGAATCAGGAGGCGGCATGAGACGCCGGGCAAAGACCTTTGCGGGCCCGGTGTTCAAGGTTCAAGGTTCAAGGTTCAAGGTTCAAAGCCCGGAACCCGGAACCTGGAACCCGGAACCTGGAACTCGGAACGCGGAGGCATCCGCATGACCTGGCTTGCGAGCATCCGAATCGCCTTGCGTGCATTGCGCGTGAACAAGCTGCGCAGCACACTCACCATGCTCGGCATCATCATCGGCGTTGCCGCCGTGATCGTCATGATCTCGATCGGCTCGGGTGCACAGGCGCGCGTGGAAGAGCAAATCAAGGCGCTCGGCTCGAACCTGATCATGCTGCTGCCCGGCTCGGTGACCGCAGGCGGCGTGCGCATGGGCTCGGGCACGCGCAATACGCTGACCGAAGATGACTCCTATGCGATCCAGCGCGAGATCCAGGAAGTTCAGGCAGCGGCGCCCCAGCTGCGCGGCACCGGGCAGGTAGTGGCGGGCAATAACAACTGGTCCACGGTGTTCTATGGCATTACCCCGGAATACTTCGAGGTGCGCAACTGGGTGATCTCCACCGGCAAGGGCTTCGAGCCGGCGGACCTCTCCGGCTCGGCCAAGGTCGCGCTGCTCGGGGAAACGGTGAGACGCAATCTGTTCGGCGATGCCGATCCGATCGGGCAGGTGGTCCGTATTCGCAAAGTGCCGTTCACGGTGATCGGCACCCTGCAGAGCAAGGGACAAAGCCTGATGGGGCAGGACCAGGACGATGTCATCCTGATGCCGGTCTCCACCGCGCGCAACCGGGTGCTGGGAGGCAACGCCAAGTTGCGCTCGGTGGGTTCGATCTTCGTCAAGGTGCGCGAGGGCGCGGACATGGCCGAGGCTGAGGAGCAGATCAAGAACCTGCTGCGCCAGCGCCACCGCATCCAGCCGGGCCAGGAAGACGATTTCACGCTGCGCAATCTCTCAGAGGTGCTGGGCGCACAGGAGGCCTCGAGCCGCATCATGACGCTGCTGCTCGCGGCGGTGGCGTCGGTATCTCTCCTCGTGGGCGGCATCGGCATCATGAACATCATGCTGGTGTCGGTGACCGAGCGCACCCGCGAGATCGGTCTGCGGATGGCTGTCGGCGCGCGCGGCCGCGACATCCTGTCACAGTTCCTGGTGGAAGCGATCACGCTCGCGTTGATCGGCGGGCTGCTGGGCATCCTGCTCGGCGTGGGCGGCTCGTACGCGATCGGCCATTTTGCGGAATGGCGCACCGAGTTGAGCCTTCAGTCGATCGTGCTTGCCGTGGGTTTCGCGGCGGCGATCGGGATCTTTTTCGGCTTCTATCCAGCGCGCAAGGCCTCGCGCCTGCTGCCAATCGATGCGCTCCGCTACGAGTGAGCGGTAAGCAGTGAGCAGTGAGCAGTAAGAACGGTAAATCGGATGCAAGACGGCTTCGCAGATTTTTCTGCTCACCGCTTACTGCTTACCAGTTCAAGGACGTGGTCGCGTAGAATAGCGGCCTGAATGGATCTCGCGCTTTACCTCAAGGTCTTCGTTCTTGGCGTCATCGAAGGCCTGACCGAATTTCTGCCGATATCCAGCACCGGGCATCTGATCGTTGCCGGCCAACTGCTCGGCTTCAGCAACGACAAGGCCAAAGTGTTCGACATCGTCATCCAGAGCGGGGCGATGCTGGCAATCATCTGGGAGTATCGCGAGCGTTTCGCGCGCGTGCTTGCGGGGCTGCCGGGCGATCCAGCCGCCCGGCGCTTCGCGGCAAACCTGGCAATCGCTTTCATGCCGGCAGCGCTGCTCGGGCTCGCATTCGCCGGCGCGATCAAGCAGCACCTGTTTCACGCGGTTCCCGTCGCTCTCGCTTTCATTGTCGGCGGCCTGGTCATCCTCTGGGTGGAGCGCTCACCGCGCCGCGTGACGGTCGTGGAGGTGGACGACATAAGCTGGAAGGACGCGCTGAAGGTCGGGCTGGCGCAGGCGTTTGCCCTGATCCCCGGCACTTCGCGCTCGGGCGCCACGATCATCGGGGGCATGCTGTTCGGACTCTCTCGCCGCGCCGCCACCGAGTTTTCCTTCTTCCTTGCGGTGCCGACCCTGATCGCTGCGGGCGCTTATGACTTCTACCAGCACCGCGCGCTGTTCGATGCGGGAGACTTGGGCCCGTTCTCGGTCGGCTTTATCGTCTCCTTTGTCTTCGCCTTCCTCTGCGTGCGCTGGCTGATGCGTTACATCGCGACCCACGATTTCAGCGTCTTCGCCTGGTACCGCATCGTATTCGGCGTGATCGTGCTCGCCACCGGATACGCCGGCTGGGTGAACTGGACCGCCTGATTCGGCAAGGCGAGAGTCGAAAGGCGAAAGGCGGAAACAACACTTTGTTCTGCGACTTCTCCTTCCGCCTTCCGACTTTCGCCTTCCGACTTTCGACTTTCGACTTTCGACTTCAGAATGATCTCCTTTTCCCGCTACGCCGACCTCTTCCGCGTGCCCGGTCTCCGCGCGACGCTGCTGGCTTCCATTGCGGGGCGGCTGCCGATCGGCATCGCGACGCTCGCCATATTGCTGTTCCTGCAGAGCCGCAGCGGCTCGTTCGCCATCGCGGGCGCCGCCGCCGCTTGCTACGTGCTGGGGCTGGCGGCGGTCGCTCCGCTGCTCGGACGCATGATGGACCGGCTGGGACCGCGCCCGGTGCTGTCGGCCAGCGCCATCGTTTATCCTGCGGCCCTGGCGGCGCTGGTCGGCCTGGTCCTCGGCTCGGCCGGGCTGACGTGGGTGGCGATTGCCGCAACCATCGCGGGCGCGGCGTTTCCGCCGGTCACCATCTGCATGCGCGCGCTGTACCCGCGCCTCATCGCCGATCCGGCCTTGTTGCAGACCGCATATTCCGTGGACTCGGCGGTGGTGGAAACGATGTTCATCTTCGGGCCGGCGCTCGTGGCCGGTTTTGTCGCGCTCGGAGCGCCGGTCGGGGCAATGGTGTTAGCCGCGGTCTGCGCCACGGCTGGTAGCGCTGTCTTTCTGCGTTCGCCGGGCGCGCGCAGCTGGGTCGCGCACGCCGGCGTGGGGCGGCGCAGCCTGCTGGGGCCGCTGGGCAATCCGCGACTGCTGGCGGTGTTTTCGGCCAATGTGCTCTACGCGGTTGCTTTCGGGTTGTACGAGATGGCCGTTATCGCGCATGCGGCGCATCACGGCAGCCCCGCGGCGGCTGGAGTGGTGCTCGCGCTCGCCAGCTTCGGCAGCGCGTTCGGTGTCCTGTTCTACGGCAGCCGCGATTGGCGGCTGCCTCTGCCACGGCAGTTTCTGGCTGCGGTGAGCTTGATGGCGGCGGGCCTGCTGCTGCTCGTCCCGCTCGAAAACCTGTTCCTGTTCGCGGCCGCTAACGTCATCGCCGGCGCACCGATGGCGGCCGTGATCGCCGTGCAGTCCCTGCTGGTATCGCGATTGACGCCGCGCGAGATGCTGGCCGAGAGTTTCACCTGGGGCACGACCTGCCTGCTCGGCGGCATCAGCGCCGGCCTTGCGACAGGCGGTGTAATGGCCGAGCACTTCGCGCCTTGGACGATACTCGTCGCCGCCGCGACGTCGACCCTTGCCTCGGGCGTGATCGTGTGGGTGGCGGTAAAAGAGTAAGTCGAAAGGCGAAGCAACGCGTGGCGCTGCGGTTTTTTCTCCTTTCGACCTTCGACTTTCGCCTTTCTCCTTAGCTTTGTGTCCAGGGCAGCCCCGCCGCCCGCCAGCCGCCGGTGGTATTGCGGTGACCCTGAGCGTCCTTGTCGCCTTCGAAACCCTCGAGCACGTTGTAAGCCGTTTTGTAACCGGCTTGCGTGGCCAACATCGCAGCGTTGTGGGAGCGCCCGCCGCTGCGGCAGATGAACAGGACCGGCCCCGCCTTGTCCACTTTGCTTTCAAGTTCAACCACGAAAGCGGGATTGGGCCGGTTCGAAGGATAGGTGAGGAGCTCGATCTCCATCGCGCCGGGGATGCGGCCGACATAATCCCATTCCGCGCGCGTGCGCACGTCCACGAGCCTGGCTTCCGGTGCGCTGCGCCACACCTCGTGCGCCTCAGCCGGCGTGAGCGCGCCGCTGTAGGGGAGGCCCATTTGCCGCGCTCTTTCCGCAGCTTTCTGAAGTATGTCTTGGATGGTCATGCTGGTCCTCAGGGCGGGTGAGCTGTGCCCATGCCGCAGTCGGCATTCACACCGACAGGCGTATGCAGCTGGAAAGTAAGCGGTATTTTATATCGAGACAGGGTTTGCCCGACCCGCACCATTCTTGTGCACGAAGAATGTCCGCGCACTATAATAATGCATAAGGGGATGTGGCTGCGTAACAAATCTCTTGTGGCACAATGCGTTTCGCATAAAAACTCTTGGCACAATTCCTGCTCGACAGAAAGTCCCGATTCAACGTATTTCGTATCACCAATCAACTCAGGAGAGCTAGATGTCTACCGTCGCCGACGTATTGAAATTGGTCAAGGACAACGAGGTGAAGTTCGTCGACTTCCGCTTCACCGACACGCGCGGCAAGGAGCAGCACGTCTCAGTGCCGGTATCGGCGTTCGGCGAAGCCAAGTTCACCGACGGCCACTTCTTCGACGGTTCCTCGATCGCGGGATGGAAAGGCATCGAGGCCTCCGACATGACGCTCATGCCGGATCCCGACACCGCGCGCATGGACCCGTTCACCGACGAGCCGACGCTGCTGCTCACCTGCGACGTGATCGAGCCTTCCGACGGCAAGGGTTACGACCGCGATCCGCGCTCGATCGCGAAGCGCGGCGAGGCCTACCTCAAGTCCACCGGCATCGCCGACACCGCGTTCTTCGGACCCGAGCCCGAGTTCTTCATCTTCGACTCGGTGACCTGGAAGGTCGAGATGGGCCAGGCGTTCTACAAGATCAAGTCCGAGGAGGCGCCGTGGTCTTCGAGCGAGGAGTTCGAGGGCGGCAACATGGGACACCGCCCGCCGGTGAAGGGCGGCTATTTCCCGGTGCCGCCGGTCGATTCGCTGCAGGATATTCGTTCGGCGATGGTGCTCGCGATCGAGGAAATGGGCGTGCCGGTCGAAGTGCATCACCACGAAGTGGCGGCCGCCGGTCAGTGTGAGATCGGGACCCTGTTTGCGTCCCTGGTGAAGCGCGCCGACTGGCTGCAGATCCTCAAGTACGCTGTGCATAACGTCGCGCATTCCTACGGCAAGACCGCGACTTTCATGCCGAAGCCGGTGGTGGGCGACAACGGCTCGGGCATGCACGTGCACCAATCGCTCGCGAAGGGCGGGCAGAATCTCTTCTCCGGCAACGGCTATGCGGGGCTGTCGGAATTGGCGCTCAACTACATCGGCGGGATACTCAAGCACGCCAAGGCGTTGAACGCCATCACCAACCCCGGGACCAATTCGTACAAGCGACTGGTACCGGGATTTGAAGCGCCGATCAATCTGGCGTATTCGTCACGCAACCGCTCGGCCGCGGTGCGGGTGCCGCTTGTTTCCAACCCGAAAGGGCGCCGCATCGAAGTACGCTTTCCAGACCCGACCACCAACCCCTACCTCGCGTTCACCGCGATGATGATGGCGGGGCTCGACGGCATCCAGAACAAGATCAAGCCGGGCGACCCGATCGACAAGAACCTCTACGATCTGCCGCCGGAGATCGCCGCGAAGGTGCCGAAGGTGTGCCATTCGCTCGAGCAGGCGCTGGATGAGCTCGAGAAGGACCACGAGTTCCTGACGCGCGGCGGGGTGTTCTCGAAGGACATGCTGGAAGCCTACATGGCGCTGAAGCAGGAGGAACTTACCGCTTTCCGCATGACCACTCACCCGCTCGAATTTCAGATGTACTACAGCCTGTAACGCCGGGCCGGAACTGCGGTCCAAAGGGCGGGAGATCCCCGCCCTTTTTTGTTGAAAAACGGCTGTCGCACCATTTGGGTGCGTTGCCAAAAGTGTATTAATGACATAGACTTAGGGAATAACGTGGGCGCCGATGGGTCAACGATAAACGGGCTGGCGGCGTTATTCATCACCAGGAGGCACGAACGGATGATGCGTCACAACGTGAGTCTGTCCCTGTTGCTCGCACTCACGATCCCGCGCGCGGCCGCTGAGATCTGGGAGTGCGTGGATGAGAGCGGCAACAAGCGCTTTACCAACATCAAGTCCGAGGCGAAAGGCTGCAAGGCGATCGACGTTCCGCCGTCCAATACCGTCGCCGCCCCGGCGGGCAAGCCGCAGTCGAAGACGGCGGCACGACCCGCGGATTTTCCCAGGGTCGACGGCGATACCCAGAAGCAGCGTGACAACGACCGCCGCAAGATCCTCGACCAGGAACTTGCCAACGAGCAGAGACTGCTGGATCAGGCGCGGAAAGAACTGTCGGATCAGGAATCGCAGCGGCTCGGGAGCGAGCGTAATTACCAGCGCGTGCTCGACCGGCTCGAGCCCTACAAGAAGAAGGTCAAGCTGCACGAGGACAACATCGCCAACCTGAGGCGCGAGCTGGCTGGCACCAAATAAGGCGCCAGCCTGGAGTCCGGGGACGTAATCATGCATGCCGGGCCAAGCCTCCTGCCGGGGTGCCGGGCCGCCGCTTCACTTGGCGCGGTTCTTGCTCAATTCCCATACCCGGTCAAGTGACATGACACCCGCAGCCCCTTCCGGCCTCGACTTTCTGGCGACCGCGGTGGTGGTGGTGGATGCGGGGCTGGCCGTGCGTTACATGAACCCTTCGGCGGAGAACCTGTTCGAGATGAGCAGCAGGAACGTGGCGGGGCAGCCGCTCAAGGAATTGTTTACCGAGACCGCGGTGCTCGAGGCCGCGATCGAGCACGCGCGCACCCGCAATTGCAGCTATACCGAGCACGACCTCGAGCTCGGCGTGAGCGGTCACGCCCGGCTGCACCTGTCGTGCACCGTCACCCCGGTGGACCTGCCCGGGGGCGACTTGCGCGGGGAGGAGTTGCTGCTCGAGTTCCGCCATATCGAGCAGCAGCTGAGGATCGCCCGCGAGGAGCGCATGCTCGACCAGAGCCAGGCCAACCGCGAGCTGATCCGCAATCTCGCCCACGAGATCAAGAACCCGCTTGGCGGCATCCGCGGGGCGGCGCAATTGCTCGACCGCGAGTTGGAGCGGCCCAACCTGCACGAGTACACGCAGGTGATCATGAAGGAAGCCGACCGCCTGCAGCTGCTGCTGGACCGGCTGCTGACACCGCATCGATTGCCGCAGCCGGCCCGGCTCAACATTCACGAGGTGCTGGAGCGGGTGAGAAGCCTGATCCTCGCCGAGTACCCGCAGGACATTGCCATTCGTCGCGACTACGATGTCAGCCTGCCGCTGCTGAAAGGTGACCGGGAGCAGCTCATCCAGGCGGTGTTGAATGTCGTGCGCAACGCAGCGCAGGCCGCGGTGGGCAGCGGGGCGCGCGGAGAAATCAGGCTGCGCACCTGCGTTGCGCGCCAGGTGACGCTGGCGCGCCGCCGCTACCGCCACGCGATCGCGGTGGAAATCACCGACAACGGCCCCGGCATCCCGGCGGACCTGCAGGAGCGGATTTTCTACCCGCTGGTTTCCGGCCGCGACGGCGGCAGCGGCCTGGGGCTCACGCTCGCGCAGAACTTCATCAACCAGCACCACGGCGTGATTTCCTTTGAAAGCGCGCCCGGCAACACCACCTTCACGATACTTCTGCCCGTCGAGAAGACCGTGAATGGTAAATCGTAAATCGGGAATCGTGATTGGACAGGAAGTGATGATCTCTTCAACTAACGGCCCACGATTCACCATTCACCATTCACGATTCACGGAATTGCAATGAAGCCCGTCTGGATCATCGATGACGACCGCTCGATCCGCTGGGTGTTCGAGAAGGCGTTGACGCGCGAGAACATCGCGTTCAGGACCTTTTCCTCGGCGCAGGAGGCGATCGCCACCTTGAACACCGAGACGCCGCAGGTGGTGGTGAGCGACATTCGCATGCCCGGGGAGTCTGGCCTCGAGCTGCTAGCGCGGGCGAAGGCGCTGCACGCCAACCTGCCGGTGATCATCATGACCGCCTATTCCGACCTGGAGAGCGCGGTCACGGCGTTCCAGGGCGGCGCCTACGAATACCTGCCCAAGCCGTTCGACGTGGATCACGCGGTGGAGCTGATCCGGCGCGCGATGGACGAGAGCATGCGCCAGGAGAGCGTGGCCGAGGACTCGGAGCCGGTGCCGGAAATACTCGGGCAGGCGCCGGCGATGCAGGAGGTGTTTCGCGCCATCGGAAGGCTGTCGCAGTCGCACGCCACGGTGATGATCACCGGCGAGTCCGGCACCGGCAAGGAACTGGTGGCGCGTGCGCTACACCGCCACAGCCCGCGCGCGGCGAAACCCTTCATCGCCATCAATACCGCGGCCATCCCCCGCGAGCTGCTGGAGTCCGAGCTGTTCGGCCACGAGCGCGGCGCCTTCACCGGCGCGCAGGCGCAGCGGCGCGGGCGCTTCGAGCAGGCGGAAGGCGGGACGTTCTTCCTGGATGAGATCGGCGACATGCCGCAGGAACTGCAGACGCGCCTGCTGCGGGTCCTCTCCGACGGGCACTTCTACCGCGTCGGGGGCCACCAGCCGATCAAGGCCAACGTGCGCGTGATCGCTGCCACGCACCAGGACCTGGAAGCGCGCGTGAAGCAGGGTCTCTTCCGGGACGATCTTTTCCACCGGCTGAATGTCATCCGGCTGCGACTGCCGTCGCTGCGCGAGCGGCGTGAGGACATTCCGCTGCTCGCGCGCCACTTTCTCGCCCGCAGCGCGCGCGAACTGGGGGTCGAGGGCAAGCGGTTGTCAGAGGCGACGCTGAAGTATCTCGTCACGCCGGATTTTCCCGGCAACGTGCGGCAACTCGAGAACCTGTGTCATTGGCTGACCGTGATGGCGCCCTCGGTCACGATCGAGGTGAAGGACCTGCCGCCCGAGATGCGGACCGAGGCGCCTGCGGTGGCGACGAGCTGGGTGGCGGCGCTGGAAAAGGAAGTCGAGATGCTGTTGAGCCGCGGCGAGGCCGGCGTCATGGATGAGCTCACCCGCCGCTTCGAAAAAGCGCTCATCGTCAAGGCGCTCGCCCATTCCGGCGGGCGCCGGATCGAGGCCTCGCAACTGCTGGGCCTCGGGCGCAATACGCTCACCCGCAAGATTCAGGAACTGGGAATCGAATCCGGCAACAAGCCGGATTCGATTAAATGAACTACCAAACGGCAGAACCGGTTTTTTGATTAAATCATCGGTCCACGCTCTGTGGACCGATGATTCTCAGGTCGGAGATCAGCAGGTTGCGCTGGGCGTAGGTGAACAGCGTATCCCCGCCCGCCAGCTTCTTGAAGGTGAGCGTGACCCGGCGGCCGTTGTTCCGCGCCTCGTTCAGGCGGGCGTAGAGCGCATCCACGTCGAGCACCGGCGCGCCATCCACCATCTCCAGCAGGTCGGATTTCTCGATTTCGCGGGATTCCCCGATCGAGCCCGACTCGACGTGGTGGACCATCAGGCCGCGCGCTCCGATTTCCAGCGCATCACGGATCGTGATCGGCCCGAACAGAACGCCGGAAGCGTACACGCCGCGCGTCTCGATCACCTGGCTCATTGGAATCTTGGTGCCGGCAACCAGGGTCTCCTGCCCCGAGCGCATCACTTTCAGGCTTGAATTGGCGAGCCGGCCGCGCAAGGCGTGGAGCAGCTGCGTCTCGTTCTCGATCGTGCCGTCCGTCCCGACCACCTGCCGGATGATGTCACCGGGCAGGAGCTTCAACAGCCCATCGCCCGCGTAGCTGCGCGCGACTTTCAGCTCCTTGCGGTTGTCCACGTCCCGGAAGTAGACGAGCTTGAGATCGGGCGGCGAGGGGTCCTCGCCCTTCTGCAAGAGCTGCAGGATGCGGCAGGCGTACTTCATCGCCACCGCGAAGTTGGTGTTCTGCGCGCCGCGGATGCTGGCGGTGTTGATGCCGACGATGCGGCCGCTGTCCAGGCTGATCAGCGGGCCGCCGGAATTGCCCTGGTTGATCGGCGCGTCAGTCTGCAAGAGTTCCGTGCGGTAGCGGGCGGTGACGCCGGAAATGATGCCGCGCGTGCCGGTGTATTGAAGGCGCCACGGATGGCCGAAGGCGCCCACGGCATGGCCGACCGGCGGCATCGTGCCGCACTCGAGCCGCGGCTCCGCGATGCTCTTGGTATCGACACTGTCGGGAACGCGGATGATGGCCAGATCGAGGAAGGGGTCGACGTAGACCTTGTGCGCTTCGGAGAATTCCTGGCCGTGGAACGCGATCTCGATGCGCGAGGGCGAGCGCCCGACGACGTGGGCATTGGTCATAATCCAGCCGCGGCCGGCGTCCACCAGGAAGCCCGCGCCGAGCCCCGAACCCTTGCGATCGCCGTCGAACGGCACCGGCAGCGTGGCCCGGATCTGGACGGTGTAGTTGAGCGCGTTTTTGAACACGCCCTCGCTGTTATCGGCGGCGGCGGCGGGAGGCGCGATGGCGCAGAGGGCGGCGAGGCCCGCCAGGGCGGAGTAGACTTTACTCAGTTTCATGACGCCTATTTTAGGTTAAACCCGGACGCTGTGCGCCGGTTTAACTCCGCCCGTTCGAACGGACGAAATTACCCGCCGTTCAACGCGCGGCCTAGGCGCAAACTCAATCAGGGCAGAGGCAGGAGGGTGTATGGCCAAAGCAGTCTGGAATGGGCAAGTCATAGCGGAAAGCGACCGCTGCGAGGTGGTGGAGGGAAATCAATATTTTCCCCCTGAGGCGGTGAAGCGGGAGCTGTTCAAGGACAGTGCAACACACACGACCTGCGGATGGAAGGGCATCGCGTCCTACTACGATGTCGTGGTGGACGGGCAAGTCAATAAAGATGCGGCGTGGTATTACCCCGATCCCAAGCCCGCGGCGAAAACAATCGCGGGGTATATCGCGTTCTGGAAGGGCGTGAAAGTCGAACCCTAACCTCTCACCGCGGAGGACGCAGAGGACGCGGAGGAAAAGCAAGATCAATAATCGAACCGCCAAGGCCGCCAAGAAAGACAAGACAATAATTGAACCGCCGAGACGCCGAGAGAAACAACAACAATAATTAACCGCCGAAAAACGCAGATCAACGCCGATACTTACCAACAAAGTAAAGGCCCAATCCTATTCGCTCAGGAACTTGAAATGACAATCAGGGCGCTGGATACGTTGTGGGTGCGGGTCAGGCTGGATTGGGCACGAGCTATTTCCTGCAGCGGGACCGCCGCAACCATGTCGTCTTCGAGCGGGGGCGGATCGGCGAATCGTGGCTGTCGCAACGCTGGGATTCGTTCCAGCTCAATACGCCGAATGCGCTCAGCACGTTGCCTGGATATCCCTACGATGGCTCGGAGCCCGATGGTTTCTGGCGCCGCGATGAGCTGATCGCCTATTTCAGTCGCTACGTCCAGCGCTCGATGCTGCCGGTTCAGATCGGCGTCAACGTGATCTCTGTAGAACGTGCCGATGACCGGGGGCATTTTGTCATCAAGACATGCGCCGACGGACGGGCGCCAGAGACGGTGCGGAGCCGCGCGGTAGTTGTCGCTTCGGGTATGCAGCAGTTGCCGAAATTTCCCTCGGCCCGATCCCGAATACCCGCCAACATCACGCAGATGCATACCGCGGCCTACCGTAACGCAGCGTTGTTGCCGCCGGGCGCGGTGGTGATCGTCGGCAGCGCGCAATCCGGCGTGCAGATCGCCGAAGACCTGCTCGCCGCCGGCCGCAAGGTCTACCTGTGCACGAGCAAGGTCGGACGCATTCCGCGCCGCTATCGAGGCCGGGACAGCACGGAGTGGAATATTGAAATGAAATTGTGGGATGTCACATTCGCCAGTCTGAAGGACAAGTCTGTCAGCCGCGCTCCCCTGTCGCAGATATCGGGCGTCGGCCGGTATGGGCACACCGTCAGCCTGCAAAGCCTCGCACGCCAGGGCGCCGTGATTCTCGGCCGCCTGCTCGACGTGGACGGGAACAGCTTGGTATTGAGCGACGATGCTGCCGCCCACGTGCGTTTTGCCGATGAAATCTCGCAACGGCGCAAGGCTGATGTTGATGCCTATATTGCGCAGGCCGGTATCGCGCTGCCGTCGCTAGAGGATGATCCTGCGGATGAACCCGATCCTCATGCGAAATGTGCATCACCTTTGAGGCGCCTCGATCTACACGGCGCGCAGGTTGGCTCGATCATCTGGGCTACGGGATTCACGGCGGATTTCAGCTGGATAAGCTTGCCTGTCCTTGATGGAGAAGGCATGCCGGTTCATGAGCGGGGAGTCTCGCCGGTGCTGGGCCTGTATTTCGTCGGATTTCCCTGGCTCAACAAGCGAAAATCAGGCCTCATCGGTGGCGTCGGGGAGGACGCCGAGTACATCGTCAACGCTATCGCGGAACAATTGATAGGATGACGGGGTCGATGCAATGTCTGATGAGATGGACAAGCGCCTGGACGCCCATACTTGCTTGGAGCGCCTCGCGAGGCTTTCAGAGTACGACAGAGCCTGACTTTAAGTCAGGCTTGACGATATACGGCAAAGCCGTATAATCACTTCGTGTACAGCTTCATCGAAACCAAGCTCTTCACGCGCCTGATTGACGACCTTCTTTCCGACGATGAACTTGGTGAGTTGCAGGGTTTCTTGATGGAGCATCCTCAGACGGGGGACGTGGTTCCAGGCTCAGGAGGCGTGCGCAAGCTGCGCTGGGCTGTGCGAGGACGCGGGAAGCGAGGCGGATTACGGGTGATTTATTTTGTGAAGACGACACAGGGCGTAATCTACATGCTGACGGTATATCCCAAGAACATCACGGACAATATTCCAGCTCATGTATTGCGCCAGATTCGAAAGGAAGCCGAGAATGCCAAAAGCTAAACGCAACATTGGAATGGAGATTCTGGAAGGACTGCGCCAGATCAAGCGTGGCGAGTACGGACGCGTGACCACCCTACCCAATGTCAGCGACGTTCGGGGAAAAACGGGCTTGTCGCAAGCCCGTTTTGCCCAGTTGCTGGGGGTCTCCGTGCGCACCCTTCAGGACTGGGAGCAGGGGCGCCGTGCGCCGTCCGGCGCAGCGAGAACGCTGCTCATGCTCGCGGCCAGGAACCCACGGTTGTTGCTTGAAGTGGCATAAGCGGAAAGTTGAACTTCCGCGTGTTGAACGGCGATCAGTTCGTCCATTCGAACACGCGGAGTTAAACCGGCGCATCGCGTCCGGGTTTAACGAGGTTTAGCTCGGCGACGACAGGAGCATGGTCCGACGGCCGCTCGTTCTGCCGCGGCCCGATGTCTATCGTGCACGCGGTGCAGGTCTTCGCCAGTTCCTCCGACAGCAGGATGTGGTCTATGCGCAGGCCCATCTTCCGGCGGAACGCGTTCATGCGGTAGTCCCACCAGGTAAAAGATCGCTCCGGCTGCTCGAACAGCCGGAATGCGTCCTTCAAGCCGAG
The DNA here is from genome assembly GCA_964521405.1 of uncultured Streptomycetaceae bacterium. Taxonomy (GTDB): domain Bacteria; phylum Pseudomonadota; class Gammaproteobacteria; order Burkholderiales; family SG8-41; genus SG8-41. Next base: position 32,926 of record CAZFRR010000194.1, read on the forward strand.
CCCGATCAGGCTGCTCAAGGCTTCACGCTCCGGCTTGCTGAATAGCACCTTCCCTTCCCAGGCGGCGGGGTCGTGGACGTCGCGGTCCTCGGGGGCGATGTTGTAATCGCCGAGCACGGCAAGGCGCGAATGCTGCGCCAGCTCCGCCTTGAGCCAGTCGCGGAACGCGGCGAGCCAGCGGAGCTTGTACTGGTACTTGTCGGACTCGGTGCTCTCGCCGTTGGGCACGTAGGCGCAGATCACGCGCACGCCGTTAACGGTGGCTGCGAGGACGCGCTTCTGCTCGTCGGCAAGGCCGGGGATGGCGGTGACGGCGTCGGTCGCGTCAACGCGGGTGAGGATCGCGACACCGTTGTAGGTTTTCTGGCCGTTGTGAAGCGCTCGAAAGCCGGCGGCCTCGATCTCGGCCGCCGGAAACCTGGGGTTATCGAGCTTGGTTTCCTGCAGGCACAGCGCGTCCGGATTGTGCCGGGCTATCCACTCGAGGACCTGCGGAAGACGGACCTTGAGCGAGTTGACGTTCCAGGTCGCCAGCTTCATCGCGCCGGCGTGCGGCTTGACGGACTACTGGCGCGGAAAGCCCGCGTCATCGAGGGCCTTGTGGAAATTGGTGTCGGCATAGCCGCTGACCATGGACTGCCCGACGAAGAGCACAGGAACGTTTTTTCCGCCCGTGACTTTTTCCAGCTCCGCCAGGCCCTCTGCGGTGTCAGCCGAAATTTCCGAGAAACTGACGCCGCGGCTGGCCAGCAGGCTCTTCGCCTCGGTGCAAGGAACGCATTGCGGGTGGGTGTAGAGCCTTACGGGAGGCAGCCCGCCCGCGCCCGGCTTGGGCGCCGGCGATGCTGCTGTCGCTGCCGGCTTGTCCTTGGGCGCGGGTTCAGCGCCCTTGGCCACCGGCTTAGGTTTAGCTGCGGCAGCAGGCGCCGAGCTGGGGTAACCGGCGGCATCCAGGGCGGCATCGTACTGGCTCGCCAGATAGCCCTTGATCTGGGTCCTGCCGACGAAGAGCACGGGCACTTCGTTGCCGCCGGTCTGTTTCTGAAATGCTTCCACGTCGGCCTGTGGATCCTTCTCGCTGTAGGGAACGCCGCGCCGCGCGAGGTGCGCTTTAGCCTGGTCGCAGGCGGCGCCGCATTGGGTCGTCCAGAGCGTGACCGGGAAGTTCTTCGCTGCCACCTGCAGGCTGTAAGGCGGCGTCGAGGTCTCGATCATGCTGCCGCCGGCGCGGCGTTGCTCGACCTTCTTGGCCGTTACTGGCGGCGGCGTGTCCCGCCATTCGACATTGCCCTTTTCGTCAACCCAGCGGTAGATCTGTGCTGCAAAGACTGCCCCGGACAGTGCTGCCGCCAGGCCAATCAATAACAAGCTCCGATTCATGGTCAGACCCCTACGGTAACTACCTGAATTTACTCTAGCACTTCGGCTCGCGCGGCGCAAAGGCACGTCATGAAGCCGTTTGCATTCGGTTCACTTAGGCTGCCTCCACCATACCACCGCCTCCGGGAATTCATCGCGAAGCATAGGTAATCATGTCGGCGGCAGGCGCAGCCTCTGAGAGGCCTGTGGCAAGTATCCAAATCCGCGTTGTCGGCTGCTTGCGTGCCTCCACGGTCGCATCCCCGGAAACCGGGGCCCCTGCTCAACGTTCCGGCACGCCCATCTCGGTCGCATCCCCGGAAACCGGGGCCCCTGCTCAGCCGCTCATGCCGCCGCCTCTGACAGGGCTGCGAAGGAGAGGAGTCTCCACGTCGGCGGTCTAGCGTCCTTCGCGGGTCGCATCCCCGGAAACCGGGGCCCCTGCTCAGCCGCTCATGCCGCTGTGTCTCAGTAGAGCGTCTATCTTAGGTTCCCGCCCGCGGAAGGCGACGAACGACTCGAGCGCGGGCCGGCTGCCGCCCATGCCCAGCACCTCGGTCCAGAAGCGCTGGCCGGTCTGGGGATTGAGCACGCCTTGTTCCTCGAACAGGCTGTAGGCGTCGGCCGAGAGCACTTCAGCCCACTTGTAGCTGTAGTAACCCGCGGCGTAGCCGCCGGCGAAAATATGCGAGAAATTGTGGGGGAAGCGGTTGTAATCCGGCGGGAACACGACAGCGACGCGCCGGCGCACCTCGTTCAGCAGATCGAGGGCGGTTTTCGGGCCGGCGGGATCGTAGTCGTGATGCAGCCGCAGGTCGAACAGCGAGAACTCGATCTGGCGCACCGTCTGCATGCCGCTCTGGAAGTTCCTGGCGGCGAGCATCTTGTCGAACAGCGCGCGCGGCAGCGGCTCGCTGCTGTCGACGTGGGCGGTCATCGGGGCGAGCACGTCCCATTCCCAGCAATAGTTTTCCATGAACTGCGAGGGCAGTTCGACCGCGTCCCACTCCACGCCGTTGATGCCGGAGACACCGATGTAGTCCACGCGGGTCAGCAGGTGGTGCAGCCCGTGGCCGAACTCGTGAAACAGCGTGTTGACCTCGTCGTGGGTGAACAGCGCCGGCTTGCCGCCCACCGGGGCCGAAAAGTTGCAGTTGAGATAGGCGACCGGCGTCTGCACGCGCCCGTCCTTCACCCGGCGCGTGAGGGCTTCGTCCATCCAGGCGCCGCCGCGCTTGGAAGGCCGGGCGTAGAGATCCACGTAGAATTGTCCGACCAGGCCGCCCGCGCGGTCGATTATCGAGTAGAAGCGCACGTCGGGTTGCCACACCGGTGCCTGCGTCGGCCCGATTTTCAGTCCGTAGAGCGTCTCGACGACCTTGAACATGCCCGGCAGCACCCGGGTTTCCGGGAAATACTGCTTCACCTCCTGGCCGGAGAAGGAATAGCGCCTGGCCCGCAGCTTTTCCGAGGCGTAGGCGAGGTCCCAGGCTTCGAGCTGATCGAGGCCCAGTTCGGCGCTCGCGAAGCCGCTCACTTCCTTCAGGTCGCGCTCGGCGTAAGTTTTTGCCCGCACCGCAAGTTCCTCGAGGAAATCGAGCACCTGCCGCGGCGATTCCGCCATCTTGGGCTCGAGTGAATATTCAGCGTAACTCGCGAACCCGAGCAGCTGCGCCTGCTCCTGCCGCAGCTTCAGGATCTCGGCAATGAGGGGGGTGTTGTCCCACTCCGGTCTTCCGAACTCGGAAGCGCGCGTGACGTAGGCCCGGTACATCAGCTCGCGCAGCCCGCGCCGGTCCGCGTATTGCATGACCGGCAGGTAGGAAGGCGCGTGCAGGGTGAATTTGAAGCCGGGCTTGCCGTCGGCTTGCGCCGCCTCGCGCGCGGTGGTGAGCACATCCTCGGGAATGCCGGCGGTCTCTGCGGGGTCGGTCACGTAGTGCGCGAACGCGTTGGTGGCGTCCAGCAGGTTGTCGGAGAAGCGCGAAGCGACCTGCGACAGCCGCTCGCTGATTTCCTTGAAACGCGTCTTCTTCTGCGGCGGCAGCTCCGCGCCGCCCAGCCGGAAATCGCGCAGCTCGTTCTCGACGATTTTTTTCTGCGCGCGCGAGAGGCCCTCGAAAGCGGCGGAGACGCGCAGCGCCTTGAACTTGGCGAAGAGCCCCTCGTGCTGGCCGAGCTCGGTGTAGTACTGCGTGACCCTGGACAGGTTGGAGTTGTAGGCTTCGCGCAGCTCGGGGCTGTTCATCACCGAGTTGAGATGCCCGACGATGCCCCACGCGCGATGCAGCCGCTCGTTGGCGTCCTCCATCGGCTCCACGAAGTTGCGCCAGTCCGCCGCGATATCGGGCGCCAGCACGTGCTCGATCAACGCCCGGTTTTCCGCGAGCAACCGGTCAACTGCCGGGGTGACCCACTCCGTCTTGAAATCCGCGAAGCGGGGCAGCCCGGAAAAATCGAGCAAGGGATTCATGAATTCAGTTTTGAGTGTTGAGTGTTGAGTGTTTAGTTGGAGCAGAAAGCGTCGAGTTCAAGCCGCACCAAACTCAACACTCATAACTCGTATACGACCTGGCCGTCGACCAGGGTATAACGCGCCCGGCCTTTCATCTCGAGACCGATGTAGGGTGTGTTCTTGCCCTGGCTCTTCAGCGCCCCAGGCTCGAGCTTCCATAGGAGGCCGGGATCGAAGACGCAGATGTCGGCGGCGTGCCCGGTGCTCAGGTGGCCGGCGTCGACGTTCAGCACGCGCGCCGCCTCCGACGTGATCCGGGCGAGCGCGGCGGCGAGCGGCACCTTCGACTCCTCCGCCCACTTGAGCGTCAACGGCAGCAGCAGTTCCAGCCCGGTCGCGCCGGCCTCGGCCTGGGCGAACGGCAGCTGCTTCACATCCGCGTCCACCGGCGTGTGGTCCGAGCACAGCGCATCGACCGTGCCGTCAGCGAGCGCCGCGCGCAGCGCGTCGCGGTCGCGCTGGCTGCGCAGCGGGGGATCGAGCCGGCTGTTGGAGTCGAAGTAGCCGATGTCCATCTCGGTCAGGTGAGCGTGATGGATGGCGACGTCGCAGGTGACGGGGAGTTTCGCCCGCTTCGCCTGGCGCACCATCTCCACGCCTTCGGCGCTGGAGAGCCGCGCGAGATGCACCCGCGCGCCGGTTTCGCGCATGAGAATCAGGATGGCTGAGAGCGCGACGGTCTCGGCGCACACCGGGATGGCCGGCAGGCCGAAACGCGTGGCGACCTGACCGTCGTGGGCGACACCGTGCTGCGCCAGCGCGGGGTCCTGCGGGCGCAACCAGACCGGGAAGCCGAAGGTCGCGGCGTACTGGAGCGCGTTGTAGAACACCTGGGTGTTGGCGAACGGCGCGTCGGCCTGCGAGAAGGCGACACAGCCCGCGTCCACCAGCTCCGCCATCTCGGTCAGGTGCTCGCCCTTCAGGCCCTGGGTGAGCGCGCCGACGGGATAGACCCGCGCCTGGTTCAGGTTTTTCGCGCGGAACTTGAGCATTTCGACCAGGCCCGGCTCGTCCAGCGGCGGATCGGTGTCGGGCGGGCAGGCGAGGCTCGTCACGCCGCCGGCGATGGCTGCTTTCATCTCGGATTCCAGCGTCGCCAGGTACTCGAAGCCGGGCTCGCGCAGCCGCGCCGAGAGATCCACCAGGCCGGGGCAGACGACGAGACCCGCCGCGTCGATCACGCGGTTGGCGGTGTAGCCGTTGGGCGCATCGCCGATCGCGACGATCTTGCCGGCCGTGATGTAGACGTCCTTCTTCGCGTCCACCCCGCTTTTGGGGTCGATCAGCCGGCCGCCTTTGATATGGATCTTCATTTGGTTGAACCGCGGAGGCGCGGAGCCGCAGAGAATTTCAAGATGGTTCTTTCCTCAGCGCCTCTGTGTCTCTGCGGTGAATTCACTTGTTGCCCGCCATGATGCTCATCACCGCCATGCGGATGGCGATGCCGAAAGTGACCTGCGGCAGGATCACCGATTGCTTGCCGTCCGCGACGCTGGAGTCGATCTCCACGCCGCGGTTCATCGGCCCCGGGTGGAGCACGATGGCGTCCGGCCGGGCCGCCGCGAGCTTGTCGCCGGTCAAGCCGTAGAACTTGTAGAACTCCTGGGCCGAGGGCAGCAGCGCTCCCTGCATGCGCTCGTTCTGCAGCCGCAGCATCGTCACCACGTCCACGTCCTTCAGGCCCTGGCGCATGTCGTGGAAGACGTGCACGCCGAGCTCCTCGACGTGCGCGGGCAGCAGCGTTTTCGGGCCGATGACGCGGATCTCCGGGCAGCCGAGCGTGGTGAGCGCGTGGATCTGCGAGCGCGCCACCCGCGAGTGCAGGATGTCACCCACGATCGCCACCCGCAGGTTGGAGAAGTCCTTCTTGTAGTGGCGGATGGTGTACATGTCGAGCAGGCCCTGCGTCGGGTGCGAGTGGCGCCCGTCGCCGGCGTTGATGACGTGGATGTCGGGCGCGACGTGGCGCGCGATG
>CAZFRR010000195.1:0-7707 GCA_964521405.1 uncultured Streptomycetaceae bacterium
GGGACTTTGCCGGCTGCGCGAGCGCCGCATCTGCACCCAGCCCCAGCGCCAGCGCGATCGTGAGAATTCGAATGAACTTCATGACCCCCTCCCTGTGTTTGGTTTCGCACACGATACGGGTTTACGATGGTCCTGTCAGCCAGGAGGTATAACATTGCAAATCCGGCACGCCGCTCGCCCCCTTATGAACATGGATGACCATCAAACCGGCCGTATCCTGACCCGGCGTGAAGCGCTGGCCCTCCTCGGCGGCGCCGCGATGCTTGCGGGCGGCGTGACGCCGCGATCCGGCATCGCTCAAACGCTTCCCTCCTGCGTCGTGACCCCGGAACAGACCGAGGGGCCGTTCTTCACGGACGTGCGCCTGAACCGTTCCGACATCCGGTCCGATCCGACGGACAAGTCCGTGAAGGAAGGCTTGCCGCTGACGCTCACCCTGCGCGTCTCATCCGTCGGCGGAGCGGGCTGCGCGCCGCTCGCCGGTGCAATAGTGGACGTCTGGCATTGCGACGCGGCGGGCGTGTATTCGGACTCGGGCGGCCATACTGCAGGAAAGAAATTCCTGCGCGGCCACCAAATGACGGACGCCAGCGGCGCCGCGCGCTTCACGACCCTCTACCCCGGCTGGTACCCGGGCCGCGCCGTGCACATCCACTTCAAGGTCCGCGTCCTCGCCGGACCGGCCCTGGGCAGCGAGATGACGTCACAACTTTATTTCGACGATGCGGTCAACGAGCGCGTCATTGCCCGCGCGCCCTACACCACCCACGGCAGGCGCATCCAGAAAAACAGTGAGGACGGCCTCTTCCGGCGCAACGGCAGCCGCCTGATGCTCTCCCTCACCGAGGCCGGCCCCGGCTATGCCGGGGAGTTTCATGTCGGTCTCAAGACTTCGTGATTAGAGCTGAGTGTTCAGCTCAGTGCTAAGTGCTGAGTTCTGAGTGTCGAGTGTCGAGTGTCGAGTGCTGAGTTCTGAGTTCTGAGTGCTGAGTGCTGAGGACTTCCGGCGAACACCGGGAGTAGTCCTTCCGCCTCTCGACTTTCGACTTTCGACTTTCGACTTAGCTGCGCCTGCGGCTTTCCAGTAGCGCCTTGATCTTCGGCTCCGGCTTCCAGTAGTTCGGGCCCTTCAGGAATTTGCCGTTGGCGTCGTAGATCGGTCTTCCGTCCGCGCCGAGCTTGCTCTCGTTGCTGTCCATGATGATGTCCAGCACGTCTTCCAGCGGCAGGCCGTACTTCAGGGCCTCGGAGCGGCAATACACCATGATGTCGCCCAGCAGGTCCGCGATGGCAACCGCGACGTCCGTCGCCGCGCCGCCGTTTTTTGAAAGTTGAACGATCTCGTCGATCTCGTGCACTTCATCGAGCAGCGTTGCCTTGAACTTGGTGAGCCGCTCGGCCACGTCCGCGGGCAACGACGGCCGGTCATTGGCGGGAAGCTGGTACATCGCGTTCATTGCCGCGATGCGCTGCGCGAATGATTCCTTCATATCATTCCACTTTGATGTTGGCCATCTTCGCGACGTTGCGCCACTTGGCCATCTCGATCGGCAGCGCCTTGCGCAGCTCCGCCGGGTTGAGGTAATCCGCCTCGACGCCTTCCGCCTCGAAGCGCTTCAGGGTTTCGGGCAGCTTGAGGTAACGGGCCATTTCCGTGGTGAGCTTGTTGATGATCGCCGGCGATGTTCCCGCGGGCGCGCCGACGGCCCACCAATTGTTCGCCTCGTAGCCGGTTACGCCCGCTTCGGCAATAGTCGGAAGGTCGGCCGCCGCGGCCGCACGCTTCGCCCCGGTCGTCGCGAGTGCTCTTATCCTTCCCGACGGCCCCATGAACGGCAGGGTCTGGATCAGCGAGCCGAGGTTGACCTGCGCCTGTCCGCCCATGACGTCCATCAACGCGGGAAACCCGCCCTTGTAGACTACGGTCACCATCTTCATGCCGGACAGGTAATTGAAACTCTCCGAGGCGAAAAGTGCGAATCCACCCGAAGTGGCCAGCGTCAGCTTGCCGGGGTTGGCCCGGCCATGCGCGATCAGCTCCTTCGCGCTGTTGACCTTGAGCCCCGGGTGGACCGACAGCACGCTGGGCCCGTAGCCGAGCTTGCCGACCCAGGCAAACGAGTTGACCGGGTCGTAGGGTAGCTTGCTCCGTGTCCCCCCGTGCACCGAGTGAGCAGCCGATATGAACAGCAGCGTGTGCCCATCGGGGCGCGCGTGCGCCGCGACGTCGGTGGCGATGATGCCTTCCGCCCCGCCGCGATTGTCGACGATGAACTGCTGGCCGAGCCGCTCGGTGAGGTACTGGGCAAAGTAGCGGGCCATGATGTCGTTGCTGCCGCCGGGCGGGAACGGCACCAGTACCCGGACGGACCGCGACGGATACCCCTGTGCGGAATCCTTCGCAGCGTCTCCCTGCGCCTGTACGCCGCCCGCCACCGCGAGCAACATGGCGAAACCCATTGCGATGCCTGATCTCATGCTCTCCCCTGGGTGGTTATAAACAGTGACGCAGTGATGAGGTGAGGAAGTGGCGGACTAGACCTTCATCCTCATCCCTCATCCCTTCGCCGCCCCGGCGGCGTCGGGTTCGTCCGGCAGCAGCAGCACGATCCCGGCCTTGAAGGCCGCGATGCCGGCCATGATCCACAGTAGCGTGGCGAAGCCCATGCTTTTCACCATCGGCCCCAGCAGCCAGACGGCGGCCGAGCTGATGCCGAACGCCACCGTCAGCCGCATGCCGGCGACCCGCGAGCGCAGGCGGTCGTCAACGTAGCGCACGATCATGGCGTCGGTGAACGGGATCGAGCCGAAGATGAAAATCATCACCGCCATCAGCGCCACGAACATGCCCCAGTCCTGCGTGTAGGCGGCGACGATCAGGAGCGGCACCTGCGCGACCGACATCCACAGCTGCAGCGGCTTGAACGGCATGCTGTCGATCAGCCGGCCGACGACGAGCTGCGAGAACGAGGCCACCGTGTAGATCAACGCCAGCAGCGCGCCCAGCACCGCCGGGTCCTCGATCACGCCGAGGAACGACTCGGTCAGCAGCTGCGAATTGCCGTTGGTGGTGAAGTTGAAGAGGATGCTGCTGGTGGCTGCCGCCGCCGTCATGACCGCGAACGCGCGCACCAGCATGGCAGGCGTCAGCACCACCTTGGCCTTGCCGCCCCTGCCCTTGGACGGAGCGTGTTCCTCTTTCGGGCACACCATCGCGAACACGATCCCGCAGCCGATCGCGAGAAGACCGGGAATCGCGAAGGCGGCGCGCCAGCCGATCCACTTCACCAGGAACCCGGTCGCGAGCGCGGCGACGGCGATGCCGAGATTGCCGGCGAGCCCGTTGACGCCGATCACGGCCCCCGGGTTGGGCACGTTCTGCACCAGCATCGGGATGCCCACCGGATGGTAGATCGCCGCAAAGGCGCCGAGCAGCGTCAGCGCGGCCGCCAGCTGCCAGGCGTTCTGCGTCAGCGCCGTCAGCAGCGCGGAGGCGCCGATGCCGAAGAAGAAGATGATCATCATGATGCGCCGGCCCCACACGTCGCCGAGACGGCCGGCGGGCAACGCGCCGAGGCCGAACAGCGCGAAGGCGCCCACGCTGTAGGGCATCAGGTCCGTCCAGTTGGTGTAGCCGAACTCGACGGCGATCGTCGCGACGGCCGTGGCGAAGATCAGCAGGAACATGTGGTCGATGCCGTGGGCGATGTTCAGCAACAAGCTCACGACGGGAGGAAACCCGTTATGGGTCGGGGCGGCCTGGGAGAGTGTGCTCATAGCTTCTGAGTCAAGGTTAATGGTTCAAGGTTCAAGGTTCAAGGTTCAAGGTTCAAGGTTCAAGGTTCAAGGTTCAAGGTTCAAGGTTCAAGGTTCAAGGTTCAAGGTTCAAGCAAGATTCGAGCGGGCCCTAATTCGAAGGTTCCGGTTTTGAACTTTGAACCCGGAACTCGGAACCCGGAACTCGGAACAGACCCCTGGCCACTCGCCACTCGACACCCAGCCGTTATTCCTCCTTCATCCCGGACGCCCTGATCACCTTCGCCCATTTCGCGACCTCGGAGCGCACGAGCGCCCCGAACTGTTCCGGCGTGGAACCGACCGGTTCGAGATCGGTGGGAGCGAACCGTTCCTTCACTTCCGGCTGCGCGAGAGCGCTCACTGCCGCCGCGTGCAGCCGGGCGACGATATCTTTCGGCGTGCCCGCCGGCACCATCAGGCCGTACCAGGACGTCACCTCGAAGCCCGGCACGCCGGACTCGGCGAGCGTCGGAATGTCAGGCGCGATGGAGGAGCGCCGCGCGCTGGTGACACCCAGCGCGCGCAGCTTCCCGGCCTTGACGTGCGGCAGCGCCGAACTGGTAGACGGGTAGCCGACCGAGGTCTCGCCGCTCACCAGCGAAGTGATCGCTTGCGGCGTGCCCTTGTAGGTGATTTCCGTCATCCGGGTGCCCGCCATGCTGTCGAACAGCTTGGCTGCCAGCCGTATGGCGGCGCCCGAGGTGGCAACATTGATCTCGCCCGGCCGCCGCTTCGCGAACGCGATCAATTCCTTCGCCGACCTGGCAGGCACCGAGGGATGCACCGCCAGCAGGAACGAGCCGCCCGCCAGCAGCGTGACCGGCGCGAAATCCTTGACGAGGTCGTAGCCGGGCTTGCTGTAGAGCGTCATGCTGACGGAGTGGGCGATGTTGCCCATCATCAGCGTATAGCCGTCGGGCGGCGACTTGGCGGCGACTTCCGCTCCCAGGTTGCCCGCCGCGCCCGCCCGGTTGTCGATCACCACCGGCTGCCCGAGCGCTTGCGCGAACTGCGGCTGCACGAAACGCGCGACCACGTCGTTGCCGCTGCCTGCCGGAAACGGCACGATGAGGCGTATCGTCTTGTTCGGGAATTGGGCATGGGCCGGCGCGCCGCCCGCCAGCACCCCGGCAACCGCCATGGCGCCGGTGAGAATTGCTAAGTTCATGTTTTCTTCTCGGAAAATCCGCAGGGGCCAGTATGCCACGGGAACCCCTCGCCTCAAGGTTCAGTTATTAGCCACGGAAACACACGGAACCACACGGAAATTCTTGATTGATTAAGGGACATTGGCCGGGTCGGGTTCCTGTCCGTGCCTTTCCGTGTGTTTCCGTGGCTAATAACGGTTTTGAGATAGCTTCCAGCTAAAATTATCGGTATCGTTCCGGTTCCCAACCGAGACCCCAAAAGGAACTACCTTGATTCGCACGATAACGCTCGCTCTCACCCTGCTCCTCGCGGCAGGCACGCTCCCCGCCCAGACCCTCGATGGCCGGCTGAAGCAGATCGCCGGCACCAAGACCGTCACCATCGCCTACCGGACGGACGCCATCCCGTTTTCCTACCTGGACGAAAAGAAACAGCAAGCGGACGGGTATTCAATCGACTTGTGCAAGCGGGTCGTCAATTTGATCGGGAGCCAACTCAAGCTGCCGGACATCCAGGTGAAATGGCTGCCGGTCACCGTCCAGACCCGCTTCGATGCCATCACCAAGGGCCAGGCCGACATGGAGTGCGGGTCGAGCACCGTGACGCTCTCGCGCCTGAGGCAGGTGGACTTTTCCAGCTTTATCTTTGCCGAATCCACCGGGCTGCTGACCAAGGCCGCCGCGGGCCTGCGCTCGTTGACGGATTTTTCCGGCAAGAGGATTTCCGTGATCGCCGGCACCACCAACGAGAGCGCAGTCAGGAGGGAACTCGCCCGGCTCAAGGTCAACGCGACCGTCATCCCGCTCAAGTCCCGCGATGAAGCATTCGCGGCACTGGTGGAGGACAAGGCGGATGCCTACGCAGCTGACAAGCTCCTGCTGGTAGGAGCTGTCTCCCGGTCCAAGGACCAGAAGTTCTTCCTGCTCCCCGACGAGCTTTCCTTCGAGCCCTACGGCATCACGTTGCCGCGCGGCGATGCCGGGCTGCGCCTGGCGGTCAATGCCGCGCTCTCCCAGATTTACGGCAGCGGCGAAATCGTCCAGATCTTCGGCCGCTGGTTCGGCCAGTTCGGCGAACCCGGACAGATCCAGAAAGCGATGTTCATGCTCGGCACGATTCCCGACTAGGCCGCACCCCGATACAATCTACCGGTCATTCCACTCTTCACGAGTCAAACGAAAGGAGCCGCTCCATGGAACGCAAAAAAGCGACCGATTTCCCGCAGGAGGTTCTCAACCTGTTCGACGGCTACGTCCACGGCCGGCTGAACCGCCGTGATTTTCTCGATAGCGCCGCGAAATACGCGGTGGGCGGCTTCACGGCCGCGGCCATGCTCGAGAGTCTCCGCCCCAATTTCGCGTGGGCCCAGCAGATCGCGAAGGACGACAAGCGTATCCAGACGCAATCCGTGGACTACGACTCGCCGCAGGGCTCGGGCAAGATGCGCGGCTACCTCGCGCGGCCGGCCAAGGCTGGCAAGCTACCCGGCGTGCTGGTGATACACGAGAACCGCGGCCTCAATCCGTATACCGAAGACGTCGCGCGACGACTGGCGGTGGAGGGCTATGTGGCCTTCGCGCCGGATGCCCTCACGCCGGTCGGCGGCTACCCGGGCGACGAGGAAAAGGCCCGCGAGCTGTTTGCCAAGCAGGACGTCAAGAAGCGGTTTGAGGATCTGTTCGCCGGCGCCGGTGTCATCAAATCGCGCCCCGAGTTCAGCGGCAAGATCGGCGCGGTCGGGTTCTGCTTCGGCGGGACCGTCGTGAACCAGCTTGCGGTGCACCTGCCGGAACTGGCGGCCGGTGTGCCTTTTTACGGCAGGCAGGTCAGCGCCGAGGACGCCGCCAAAATCAAGGCGCCGCTCCTGATCCACTATGCCGAGCATGACGATGGCGTCAACAAGGGCTGGCCCGCCTACGAAGCCGCGCTGAAAGCGAACAACGTGAGATACCAGACGCATTTCTATCCCGGCACGAACCACGGTTTTCACAACGACACCACGCCCCGCTACGACGAAGCCGCCGCCAAGCTGGCGTGGTCGCGCACGATCGCGTTTTACAAAGAGCACTTGAGAGCATAACCCCGCAGTACAACCGTAAGGAGGAGCGCCATGCCACGCAAGTACATCGATTGCCGCAACTTTCCGAGTGAAATGAATTGCACGCTGGCCATTGCTGCTGACACCGAGAAGGAACTGATCGAGGCCGCAGTCCAGCACGCGGTGGCGGTGCACGGCCACAAGGACACGCCGGAGTTCCGCAACCAGATAAAAGGCGCGTTCAAGGACGGCACGCCGCCCGCGTAGCGGCGCGCTGGTGGTGCCGGGAATCGGCAACTCCTAATTTCACTGTGTCACAAAACACCAGTGAAACCCCTTCCCCCTTGACGGGGGAAGGCTGGGATGGGGGTGAAAAAGTTGTGCATCTTGAGGCGGTTCACCCCCACCCTAACCCTCCCCCGTCGAGGGGGAGGGAATCTATTTTGTGACACAGTGCAACTAACCGTAGAACTGGTCAAGATTAGCCACGGAACCACACGGAATGACATGTCGATGACTCTGAAAAAAACCCGCATAGAGGTCAACAACGCCGTTTTCTCCCTCCCCTACCACGTGGCGAAGGAGGAAGGCTATTTCGCGGCAGAAGGTTACGACGTGGAGCTGGTCCCCGCCGGCTCGGGGCGCGACCGCGACAAGGAGGTGCCGGAGCAGCCGATCGAGGACCACCGGCTGGTGAAATCCTACGGCTGGCACGAGGGCAT
>CAZFRR010000196.1:0-4309 GCA_964521405.1 uncultured Streptomycetaceae bacterium
CAGGTGAGCATGCACGACCCGGCCACCAGCGGGCTCGCCGAGATGGACTACCTCATCGCCGACCGCGCCCTCGTGCCCCGGCATACCCCCGAAAAATTCACCGAGCGCGTCGCCTGCCTGCCCACCTTCTTCCTGCATCCGACGTTGAACGACGCGCCGCTGCATGCCGCACCGCCCATGGCGCGCAACGGCTGGACCACCTTCGGCAGTTTCAACAACCCGGCGAAGTTGAACGACGACGTCGTGGCCTTATGGGCGAAGGTACTGCACGCCGTGCCGGGCTCCCGGTTGCTGCTCAAGTACATGAACCTCTTTACGATCCCGAGCGTCCGGCTGCGTTACACGAGCCTTTTTCGCAAGCACGGCATCGAAGAGAGCCGGTTGATTCTCCCGGCGGAGGCCGCGGAAGAGCGCACCCAGCACCTGGCGCGCTACGGCGAGATCGACATCGCGCTCGATCCGTTTCCATTCACCGGTTCCACCACGACCTTCGAAGCGCTGTGGATGGGCGTGCCGGTGGTGACGCTCGAGGGCTCGCGCATGGTCGCGCGCTGGAGCACGGCGATGCTGCGCAAGGCGGGCCTGCCCCAGTTGATCGCCCGCGATGAGGCCAGCTACATCGAGATCGCGCGCACTCTCGCCGCAAACCCCGGCGAGCTCGCCCGCTTGCGCGCGGAGCTGCGCAGCCGCATCGCCCGCTCGCCCCTGTGCGCGGAAAAGGCGCGCACCCGCCAGCTCGAACGACTCTACCGCCGCATGTGGGCGATACACGTCAACAAGCAGAAAATGTCTTGAGCGAGTTTTCCAGGAAACCGTCGACAGGGACGACACTCAGTACTCAACACTCATCACTCATCACTCATCATTTAGATCGAGCCCCGCCCGCCACCGATCGTAGATCCGGTCGGCAATCGCATTTAGCTCGCCGACGCGCTCCTCGATACGCTCCGTCATCTGCGCCGGCGTCTGCACCGAGGGCATGCGCCGGGCGAGCGACTCGACTTCCTTGCCCCAGTCCCGGCACCAGGCGCGGATCAGTTCCGGCGTCATCTCGACGTGGCATTGCATGCCGAGATGCGGGCCCAGCGCGAAGGCCTGGTTCTCGCAGTGCGGGCTCGACAAGATGCGCGTGGCGCCGGGCGGCATTGAAAAGGTCTCACCATGCCAGTGGAAGGAAATGAATGAGCGCATGCCACGGCCGAACCATTCCTCGGCAGTGCCGTTCTCCAGCACGTCCACCCTGCCCCAGCCGATTTCCTTGACCGGATTGCGTGTCACCGCGCCGCCCAGCGCCTTCGCGATCAACTGGCCGCCTAGACAATGCCCGAGCACCGGCACGCCGGCGTCCGCCGCCGAGCGGATCAGCCTCAGCTCGGAAACGATCCAGGCGAGATCGTCGTTGACGCTCATCGGCCCGCCCATGAAGGCAAGTCCGCTGAACTCGCGCGGACTGGCTGGAACCGCCTCGCCCTCGTCCACCCTGATCACCCGCCACGGCACGTCGTGGCGCGTGAGGTATGTGGCAAAATAACCCGGACCTTCGGATGCCGCATGCCGGAAAATGGCGACAGGTCTCATTGTTTGGCGGACAGGAGTGCCGATGTGCGTTTTCTTAGTATAACCGTCCTCCTTTTCCTGCTTGTCAGCGGCGCGTGCCTGGCTGCCGACATCCACGTCGTGGGGCTGACCACCGGCAAGGCCGTGGTGCGGATCAACGGTGGGAAGGTGCAAACCCTGACGGTCGGCCAGGTCTCGCCCGAAGGCGTGAAGCTGCTGGCGGCCACCAGCGAAGCGGCCACCTTCGAGTCCGGCGGCAAGCGCCAAACGCTTGCGGCCGGGCAAGGGGCGGCCGTTGCGACGACCGCGCCGCCCAGCCGCGGCAACAGCGTGACGTTGAGCGCCGATTCACGCGGGCATTTCATCACCACCGGCGTCGTCAACGGCGTGAGCCTGCGCTTCATGGTGGACACCGGCGCCACCGTGGTGGTGCTCTCCGGAGCCGACGCCCGGCGCGCGGGCATCCATTACCTGGCCGGAACGCGCACCATGACGCAGACGGCCAACGGCGTGATCCCCGCCTTCGCCGTCAAGCTCGATACGTTGCAGGTCGGCGACATCACGGCCAACAACCTGGACGCCATCGTGATCGAAGGCGACCGGCTGCCGATAGCGCTGCTTGGCATGAGTTTTCTCAACCGGATGGAAATGAAGCGCGACGGGCAGACCATGACGCTCACCCGGCGTTATTGATTCAGCGCTTGGCGCGCGCCTTTCTCCGCGCCGCGCCGGCGGCCGGGGAATCCCGGCTCTCCCCCACCATCGAGAGGAGGTGCCCGAACTTGGTGCGCTTGGTCCGAAGGTAGTTGCGATTGGACTTGCGCGGGGGCACCTCGATCGGGACCCGCTCGGACACGGTGAGGCCGTAGGCCTCGAGCTGACGCACTTTCTCCGGGTTGTTGGTCATGAGGCGCACCTTGCGCACGCCCAGATCGAAGAGCACATGCGCGCCCGCCTTGTAATCGCGCATGTCGGCGGCGAAGCCCAGCGCGTGGTTCGCCTCCACCGTGTCGCGGCCCTGGTCCTGCAGCGCATAGGCGCGGATCTTGTTGAGGAGCCCGATGCCGCGCCCCTCGTCGAACAGGTAGACGAGCACGCCGCCACCCTCTTTCTCAATCCTCGCCAGCGCCGCGTCGAGCTGTTCGCCGCAATCGCAGCGCTCGGAGCCGAAGACGTCGCCCGTGAGGCATTGCGAATGCAGACGGACCAGCACCGGGCGGTCAGGCCTGACCTCGCCCTTCACCAGCGCGACGAACGCCTGGGTTTCCAGGTTGTCGCTGTAGACCATGAGGGTGAACGCCCCCCGGCGCGTGGGGAGCCGGGTCTCCGCGCGGCGGCGGATCTGGCGCTCGTTCTGGCGATAACGGATGAGATCCGCGATCGCCAGAATCCTGAGGTCATGCGTTCGAGCAAAGCGCTCGAGGTCCGGCAGGCGCGCCATGGCGCCGTCTTTCCTCATGATCTCGCAGATCACGCCGGCGGGCTTGAAACCGGCGAGCCGCGCCAGGTCGACGGCAGCCTCCGTGTGGCCGCGGCGCGCCAGCACGCCGCCGTCCACCGCGCGCAGGGTCTGCAGCCGGCCCGGGCGGATCAGGTCGGCCGGCTTCGCGTTGTCCGCAATGGCGACCGCGATGGTGCGCGCGCGGTCATGCGCCGACATGCCCGAACCCACGCCTTCGCGCGCGTCGACCGGCGTCGAAAATGCGGTCCCGAACCGCGACTGGTTACCGGAGTCATCGGTGATGAGCGCGAGCCCGAGGGCCCGCATGCGCGTCTCCGTCAGCGCGAGCGAAACGAGACCCCGCCCGTGGGCCGCCATGAAATTGATCGCCACGGGCGTTGCCTTCTCCGCCGCCACGAAGAGATCACCCTCGTTCTCGCGGTCCTCGTCGTCGACGATGATCACCATCCTGCCCTTGCGCACTTCCGGCAGGATGCTCTCGACCGCGTATTCGCTGGTTTTCCTGTGCTCAGTCATTCTGAAAATCCACTAACCGCAGAGACGCAGAGGCGCCGAGGAAATCATCGTGACAACAAACAAAAACACCATCAAAAGTTGCGCCGCGAGCGCATGTCTGGGAGTACACCTTCAAATCTCTGCGCCTCCGCGCCTCCGCGGTTCAAGATGGTCGCGCATCAGCCGACCGGATTCGGGCGGGCGATCAGCCGCATGAACTCGGCGCGCGTCTTGTCGGTGTTGAATTCACCGGTGAAGGCCGAGGTGGTCGCGATCGAGTGCTGCTTCTGGATGCCGCGCATCACCATGCACATGTGCTGCGCCTCGATCACCACCGCCACGCCCTGCGGCCGCAGGGCGTCCTCGATGCAGTTGCGGATATCCATCGTGAGCCGCTCCTGCACCTGGAGCCGCCGCGCGTAGGCGTCCACCACGCGCGGGATCTTGGACAACCCCACGATGCGGCCCTTGGGTATGTAGGCGACATGGCACTTGCCGAAGAACGGCAGGACGTGGTGCTCGCACAGGGAATAGAGCTCGATGTCCTTCACGATCACCATCTGCTGGTATTCCTCGTCGAACATCGCCGAGCGCAGGATCGCCGCGGGGTCGAGCTGGTAGCCGTGCGTCAGAAACTGCAGCGCCTTCGCCACGCGCTCGGGCGTCTTCTGCAGGCCTTCGCGGTCGGGGTTCTCCCCGAGGTCCTTGAGGATGGTGCGGTACTTGTCGGCGATGCGCCGCACTGTCGCCGGGTTGTACTGGTCGTTGCGCGCGTAGCCGGCGTCGCCGTTCATC